>DASYWW010000037.1 GCA_035935655.1 Candidatus Bathyarchaeia archaeon | reverse complement strand
GCCGCGTTCTCGTCCCTGTCTAGCGTGGCTCCACAGTGTGGACACCATAGTCTTCGTCTGGTGTTCTCTAGGGTCTTGTACCCGCATATTGAGCACCGTTTTGACGTGTCTCTAGCAGGAACGTAGATTACCTTCACTCCTTCCCATCGCGCCTTATACTCTACCTGGCGCTGCAGCTCTCCATAGCTCCAGCTGTTCATCCTCGCCCGATAGTCTCTATTCTGGAAGTTCCCTTTGTGGTAGAGCCTTCTCATCTCAGGCAGCCTCTCCATGACTACGCCATATCGTCGTGTCCTTGCTTCTTCCACTATCGTCTTGGACGCATGGTGCAGGATGGGCTGTACGCTGTTCCTCTGTCTCGCTCCATACTCGGAGAATACTCGCTTCCTTATTCGCACATCGTTCCTCTTGAATCGGCTTTTGACGAAACGATACGTGGACTTGATTCGGGTAGTTTTTGACAGGTTAAGGGTCTTGACTTTCCCGTCTGTTGATGCGATCGTCACATTGTCCAAGTTACGATCTACCCCGACGTATCCTTGCGGCTTAACCTCGACTATTTCTTTCGAGATGCTTATGCTTAGCGAGTCCGGCGTCAATGTGACTGAGCGAACCTTAAGCCCGGAGAGTGTCTGCTGCGTGTGACTGTTCAGCTTCAGATAGACGTACTGTCGTGGTTTGACCGGCAGTCTGAGAAGGTCCTTCGTTATCTTGAATCCGTAGCATGTGGTTAGCATCAGTCTTTTTGCATGCGGATACGCTGTCCGAGAGTTTTTTCTCTTGGCCTTTCGATAGTTGCGGAGTATTCCTGTGGCGGTGCTGATCGCGCAGAGCCTGTAGTAGCTGAGAATATCAGGGCTCAGACGATGATAAGTCTTCGACGATAGTTGCTTGAGAGAAGAAATATTCTCATCAATCCCGACCGAGACGCAGACGTTTACCATGCGCCTGAACTCGTCTAACAGCCGCAGGATTTCGCCCGAACCCTGTTGTCTTTGTTTGACCGCCTTCACCGCAATCACTCGGCGACGCCACTCTCATAGGCTCCGTTCCGGCTATTAAGCCAGAGTAGGGAAAATGACAAAATCACCCGATACATCATGGGTGGTGGACCATCCTCCAAGAATTCGCGGAAGTGTAGATGCCGTGCAGTATTTTGTTACCCGTGTTTGGTCGCGGCTTGTCCAGTGGGGTTATTAGTTCTCGTCTGGGTCTTGTTTCCTGTCGGACCTTATGTCGCTCGCTTTGCGCTGTGAGAGTTGTGGTATGCCGATGGCGACCAACGAGGAGCACGGTGCTCAGAACCCGGATAACCCGTACTGTATTCATTGCACGGATATCAAGGGGAAGCTTTTGCCTTTCGAGAGAAAGTTTGAGGAGATGGTGAAGAACGCGATGGATACGCGATGGATGAACAAGGAACAGGCTGAGAAGTACGTTCTTTCCCAGATGGCGGAGTTGCCGGCGTGGCGGGACCACGTGGCAGAGATGAAATCCGGGGCTAAGGCCTCTTCGGGTTAGTCTTCCGGGTTCTCACGGAATCTGTTCTGGTCCTATACTGTTTCGTTGTAGGCTCCTGTATCAATAGTCCTGGCTGGGGTTCGGACGGTAGAGTCTAGTTGAGGACTGGTGTTCCGAAATCTGCTGCTAGTATTGCGGCGTCGAGGAGGTCTATCTGTCCATCTGCGTTGAGATCTGCGGCCGGGTTGTAAATTGGGGACGCTTGTGTCGCGCCGAATGCGAGGGCGAGGGGTGATGCGTCGGTTATGTCGACTGTTCCACGATGCATCACGTCTGGGTCTCTTGTGATCGTGCTTGTGGTTTGTCCTGTCTGGTCGATGTGGCAGTTGGCTCCGAGGGGTATGTTGTTGGTGGGGAGGGCGAGTATGAACTGGGCGCCATCTTGTGTGAGGGGTATTGTGATATCGAACGTGTCCGTGTAGACTAGGGCTCCGGTGGTCGCGTTTGTCGCGTTGATGGTGATTGTTCCGGAGGCGGTCTGGCTTGTCGCGTTGACCGTGAACACGGCTGTTATTGTTATGTTGAGACCGTCAAAGGTTTTGTTGACTATGATGATTCTGGGATAGACTGTTATTGTCTCTGAGATCTTTGCGGGTCCTTCTGTTGTCTGGAGTGTTAGTGTTACGCGGTAGGTTCGGCTTGCTGTGTACGCGTGTTTCGTGAGTATTCCGGTTGCGTTTGTGTTATCGCCGTAGTTCCACTGGTATGTTTTGATGGTTCCGGGTGTTGTGAAGCTGCGGGTGGCCGAGGCGTTGAACGTGACGGTTTGTTGGATCATCGGGTGTCTGGGGTGGTAGGTGAAGGCTGGTGCGATGTTGAAGATGACTTGTTGGGTGATGGTGTCGGTGGCGCTGGTCGTGTCTTGTACTGTTAGGGATACGTTCCATTTGCCGGGTGTTACCAGGAGGAAGTCGTGTGTGGTGTAGGGGCTGGTTGTTTTTGTGATCGCGCTGTTGTCGCCGAAGATCCACGTGTATGATGCGATGTGTCCGGTGGGGCTCCAGCTGGTGTTGGCGTTGAAGAAGACGACGCTGCCTGGGGCGGCGCACATCACGCACGGATTGTAAGTGTACGCGGCTAGTGGAGACGTGTTCTGTGGGGTGGTTGCGTGGGTGTTCGGGGTCCCTATCGGGATTATGGTTAACGGGAGGAGAATTAGGATCAGAAGGGAGCTAGTTCTCATGGTTCTTGTCCGTGATGCTTTCTTCCCGGGTGCTGATTCTTATCTCTGACGGAGTTCTATCTCGTCCTGGTGAGTTGGAGCCCCGGGCGGGGTTTTCCGCCTCTTCTGGTCTTGGCTTTTGAACCCGCGGGGTCTCTAATCTTTGTTGACTCGTTTCAACATTACTGTCCTAGCTTGTCTAGGGCGAAATAGTTTCGCTTTCCTCTGGGAGGTATTACGGGACAGCGAGTTCGAGAAGAGAGTTGTCGACCAGCAGCGATGGCAAGAACTCTGCAAAGTCTCTCTCTCAAGGCTCGTGTGAGAGTATATAAGAGCGTTCTCGAGGCGAGACGCGATCGAGGATCCAGTTGCGAGACCATTGCTAAGCAACTAGATCTTCCCAGTTCCACGGTCTACAACTGGATTATGCACAAGAATTCGCCGTTAGGGAGCTTCGTCGTGCCTACACTTACTCCATCGCAATCGTTGAGCTATCTTTCTGGCGCTATGCTTGGCGACGGTGATCTGGTGCGGAGCGCTTCATACCACTATCAGCTTAGGTTGAGAGTGAAGGATCGAGATTTTGCGGAAAAAGTCTGCTCCAGCCTTAGTTCCGTGTTCGGGAGTCCGAGAAAGGTTAGGAAGGACGTAAGTGGGTTTTACGTGGTTAGGGTTTGGAGTCGCATGCTTTACGAATACATGTCAGATACTCGCGCAATTCAAAAAACGGTGGATCGGTTTCCTTCCGAATTTATCAAAGGATTTGCAGATGCAGAAGGTTCGCCCGCGATTTCAGTAGGACAGTCACGGAAATCATCTCTCGGCTTCTATATTGTCATGGTAAACACCGATCTCAATTTGCTGAGATGGATTAAGCGCCTTATGAGGTCAAGATTTGGGATCGATTCTCGGCTATTAGAGGGAAAGATGCACCCGAGTATGTGGGGCAAAGTTCCGTGTTATTATCTCAAGATAGGGCGGCGTGAGGATCAGCTCTCATTTGCCAACAATGTTGGCTTTGCTATACGCAGGAAGAGGCAGAAAATGCTGATTGCTCTGGAACTACTTCAAAGACTTGGTCCATTAAAGGCCGGGGCTGAGTGGCGAAGAATTTTCGAGAAAAGAGGAAGAGTCTGGGTAATGAGGGACACTGGAAAGTATGGAGCCCCGGACGAGATTTGAACTCGTGACCTTTGCCTTTTTGGAGGAGGAGTCATACCAAGGCAACGCTCTTGGCTGTGGTTTGATCTACCAGGCTGAGCCACCGGGGCACGCTGTCCGTTGCCGCGGCCAAGCACGTGTTATATGAGTTGCTAGAAACGGTGCGGGGGTCGCGTGGGAGAGCGCGGGCGCGCGACTCGAGTAGGCCCCCGGGCCCTCCGGAAAATTACGGTTACCATTTTCAGTACCTGTTTCAATGAACGATTCAGAGAGCTGTTTCAAGTGCGATTCGGAGATCGGTCTCAGGAACTGGTTTCAATACCCGTTTCAGGATGCGATTTTCAGGAGGCGGTTTCAGCTAATGCGTCTCCAGTACACGATTTCCAGTGCTCGTTTTCATTTATTGATCTCTCTTTTTGCCTGAACCAACTAGTTCCGGATACGGGAATAGGAATCATCGGGGTTTCGGGGTTGAAAGAGTTGGGCTCTTAGTTTCCATGCCTGTCCGCCGGGAACCGCTCTTCCGTCTCGAGGGGTCGCTCGCTAGTACCCCCCTTTTTCTAGAGAAGAAATTCCCGTCTGGCGGTGATAATGGGCGATTCTTGCCGATCAAAGCATGGTCCTGACTTTGATGGACTGGACGCTTGCTTGCTCTATCGCGAGATTCACGAATGGTTTCTAGGCGAGATCAGGGTGTATCCTTCAGATCGCAGATCAGGGTTGATAATGGGCGATTTCTGGTGCCGATCATCGGGAAAAACGATCTTGGTCTGGTTTCATTGGCAATGGAGAGATATCTCTCGTTATCTTCGGTAAGGTGACGCCGAACACGTATAGAACTAGATAGACCAGGTCCACGGGCATATCATTCTCCGTTGCCGGCGGCCAAACCGCGAACCAAACCTCCCCGATTTTTTTCCATGGGCCTAGCCCTACAATACTCTCCGTCGCCCCGTAGAAACCCCAGTGGATAAGTGGAGAATCCGTCTTTTCCGGAATTGCGCCTGTGAACTCGTGACCAGCTGACCAATCCCGTAGGATTTCCAGAACACAACCGCCTGGAACAATGGTTATGTTTCCCTTTGCTCAGCTGGACTCTAGGAAATCGTTGCGCTCACCTAGATCGATCCCGCTCATCGCAGCTCTTTTTGTCGCGATCCTCTTTGGGACATTGGTTCTTCCTAGCTATGCTTCGAGCTATAGGCCCGGCGTGAAGGTGGGCGACAGCGCCTACTACTCGGTTACAACGATCCCCGCGTACCCTGTAGGTCAATCAGTGACCAGGATGAGCGTGCAAAGCGTCACAGGCACTATCGTTAACGCGAGCTTCTTCGGATTCTACCCGGACGGCGGCGTCCCGGCCGGCTTCTCAATCGACGTCTTCTCCGGCCAAAGCTACAACTCAACCTCGAACTTCTTCTTCGTCATCGCTTCCGGCTTGAAGTCCGGCGACCCGATCTTCAACAACTGGAACATAACAGTCGCTGGCCAATCAGACCTTAGCTGCGGTGGGGTAACCCGGCCAGCCGTAGGAGCCCAGTTCACAAGAGCAGGCCAGAGCGTCAGACTGGCGTGGGATCAGGCGACCGGTGCAATGTGCGGCTACACCGGCCAAGACAACAGAGGAGCACTCTACGTAAACATGATCAACAGCACCTTCTGGACACCCGTCCAAGCCCCTATCGACACCTTCACCGTCGCGGCAGAGATCTCTTCGGTGATCGGTTTGCCCCTCGTTGTGATCGTACTGTTCGTCTTCTTCAGGCGGAGACGAGCTCGAAAGGGTCCGCCCTAAATCCTCAACGAGTATCTTTTGATTCTAGGATTTTCCTTTTTATCTAGCCCAGCCCGATCCAAACAGTAGATTGTAGTTGGATCCTGGCAAAGAACCAGAGCATATCGCTGGCGTTATCTCAGCGAACGTGAGGCTTCGGTTCGGCTTCGAACAACTCTTGCTTGTTGTCACAGACAGCAGAATTGTTGTTGTTCACAAGGGGAAGAAGGGAGCGGTTGGATTGGCTTCGATTCTAGTCATGGGCAGCCACAGCGGTTCGTTTCTTGATCCCGACAAACCAGGGTCTCCGTTGCAGGGAAAACTGAATTTCGAGAGGACGGATGTCGAGAAGATTCTGGCTTCCAACAAGAACAACTTCGATGTGAGGTACGATGAGATGATCAGTGTCGAGGTCGACGAGGGACCTAACGCAACCAGCGTAACGATGGTTACAAGGAATGACAAGTTCCAGTTCTTCACGGGACTAGAAGCAGAAGAAATCGTTAAGCTACTTGCGGACCGGCTAGGTGAGAGACTGTCGGCTCGAAAGACCAGAAACTAGATCGTTCTATTTCGGTCTCTGTGATCCAGATTGTTGCTTGGAGCTCTTGTCTAGCTGCGAGTCAGGTTGACTAGACGCTCTGCGTTCCTTTCTACGTCGCATGAAGAGTATCAGACTAAACAAGACGGCGGCTCCGGCAGCGATGGAAATGTACGCGATGACTGCCCAGGGTAACGTGCTGCTGACCGTTAGCTGTAATGTTCTAAGTCCGATGTAGGACGATGAGACAGTAATCGCTTCGAGAGTAAGTGTTCCGGGGCTGGATGGAAGAACGACATTTGTCTGGTTCAGCCATCCTTGGCTGTCACTCTTTCCCGTGAATAGGGTATTCCCAGCGGAAAAGATGAACGTCACATTCGATCCCGCGATCGGAACCCCAGAGGGGTCCTTGGTCTGGGACGCGAAGTTCACAGCGCTGCTCGGGTTGAAATTGGAGGAGGGACTTGTCGAACCTGGACTCGTGGCGAGCAGACTCGTTAGCGCGTTCTTTGATGTCGCATAGATGTGCCAGGTTCCCGGCGAGGGATACTTGAGGCCGGTAGAAGTTGGTACAGTGATTTGTAGAGAGCCCTGGACGAGTTGTGTCGTATAGTCGCTGGTTTGTAGCAATGATCCGTTGGCCGATGTTATGTTGAGTACTGATTGGCCTCCAGGGACATTGAAGTAGAATGTTCCTTGGGGTGGTTTGTTTGCGTTGTAGACGTAAGTGGAGTTGAGATTGTCAACCGCGAAATAGGTCGGGTGGTTGGCGGTCAGTACTGACAAGTCGTCGAAGATCGTGCTTGTCGTTTGGCCAGTTGCGGCGGAGACTTCGAGCACCGCAGCCTCAATACGGTACGGTCCGATATGTCCAGTAGAGTCAAAGTACTGTGTTTCAGGTAATAGGTTCTGGGTGACGCTGAGCCATTGGCTGAGTGTTCCGAAACTCGCTGTCTTGTGATACACGGTGTCTGTTGTATTGGATGGTAGAGTTCCTGTTCCGGTTTTGAAATCGTAGTAGATCGAGAGGGGATTTGCCTGAGGACTGCTATCGACCAATCCAAGCCAGACATCAGCTCTGTCTGTGGGTGTTGTTCCAGTCATTTTTCCGACAAAGGCTGATACTTGCAGGCTAGTGGTGCTGTCGATAACAGGGCGGCCATCAATGCTCTGCGCTAGGGCCGAAGGAGTTCCTGCAGCCGTCCCGTTTGCGCTGTAAGACCCTGAATGTGTTGGGCTCGTTATTACTTTGAAGCCTGCAATGTTTCCCCAGCCTGTCAGGTCTCCGGTTTCGAATCCGCCGTTGTGTGCCCAGTTGATGTTTCCAGTAGGCGCGTAGAGCTCTACCTGGTCAAAGAGCGCGCTTGTCTGTTTTCGAATTGGATCTTGCAGTAAACTTCCTGCAACAGCTGTCCCGTTTATCACAGGGTCGTTGGCAGCAAGATCGTAAACTCCTTCATTCTTCAGATCGTAGACAATGGGTTCTCCTGGGTCCCAATGATAATTTTGATTGACGTCCACGTATTTCATTCTGGAATCGCTGGTCAGAACCTGATTGGTCGGTGGTATTCCTTGGTTGTAGAGGATCCAGTCAGTGGATGGGTTGAAGTGTCCGTCAGCATCGGGATCGAATACAACTGTCTCGGTCGTGTTCCAGTAGCTGTCGCCTCCAGTCTCCCAATACTTGATTCTAGGGTCGATTGTCGGAGTACCCTGGCTTGTGGAGAAAACCGAGAGTCTTGTGTCTTTGACTGAGTTGATGCTGCTGAATATCGATGGGAAAGTGTGGGCGGCGTCGCTGGTCACGTTTCTGTCGAGAACTGTCCAAGGAGCGGAGCCGAGCCCGGGGATTGCTATGTAGGCATCGCTTGTGCTGTTCGCGGGAAGCACCGTGGTGCTGGCGAGAACATAGTGAATTCGTGCCGGATTCCCGTTGGAAACTCCCAAAGTGAGTGAGACTTCAACTCTATCAGTGATCGAATTTCCGTTCATGATTCTGACTTGGCTCACCGCCCTTATTCTGAGCCCGTTGGCGAACGCGACCGTGCTCTGAGAAAAGTCCTGAAGGAGAGTAAGGTGGGAGTCGATGGTCAGGTTACCAGAGTTGATGCTGAGCTGAACAGCAGAGTTGTCGTTGTATCCGGGTGATGTTACGTTAGCGACTGGGTTGCTTTGGGTAAAGTTGTTGTAGGTTATCAGGGTCCACGGTTGCCTGCCCGTTTCAAATGACGTGTTGTTGATCACCTGGTAGAACATTTGGACTGGCGGTCCAATTGCCTGGTATGTGGCGCGTGGATTCGTTCCCGCTGCCGCTCCTAGCTTCGCTCCTCCTAACGCGAGTGGGAGAACGAGCATGATGAGCAGGAGTACTTGCTGGAGAAATCGGGCACTCATGTCAGATTCCGCTCGGATAGAATGATAGGCTAACAATGCTCGGGTAGCCGGTTGGCGTTTGCCCGACGGAGTATAGCCAGTGGTCTCCAAATGTGGGGAGATACCAGAAGGCGATGCTTTGCCGGTATGCAAGTTCCCCGTTTACAAAGTTGATCGGGTCGGGCGGAGACGCAGGTGGGTTGATATCCGGCTCAAGCTCTCCCGGTCTATCCCGGACCAGATAGATTTTCGAAGCAAGCTTCGGCATGTCACCCGCGAACGGGAAGACTCTCGGAACCATGTAGTAGTAGGCAGAGCCATCTCCAAGGCGCCATTGCGTAGAGTTGTGTGCATTATCTCGGAATACGTTGTCGGTGTAGTTCCCTTCCCAGATCAGGTTCTGCCAGACGCCACTGGGAGTGTACTGGCTCATCAGATCGCGATTCTTGTTGCCAATAGCTAGGTCGATCCGATAGTGGGGTTGATAGTAGTGGTTCCAGCCGCATCCAATATGGCCCACGTACAAGGTTGCGTCGAATTCTCCATTCTTGTAGAACCGCCAGAACTGAGTATAGTTGTATCCTACACGGGAGGGATTGAAGTTGGCTCTTATCTCGAACCAGGGGTTTGTTGGATCCGTGGAGCTTTGTACCGTGAAGCCCGCGATCGATGCTGCGAGATCATCGTGCCCCAGATCGTCGAAGAAGAGGCATGAGAGCCCTGGTGGTTGCTGGAAATAGACGACGCTTACTCCATTGATCAATGCGTCTCGAATGGTTTGCACTCCATTGTATGATGAGTTGTAGATCTCGACTCCGTGGTGATCTGTAATATTCCAGTTTATCGTCCATCCATCAATCGATAGCGGTGTCCCATGAACCAGAACAGCATGCATCGGTGTTGTGGTCATGCTTGTTGAGTCGGTGATTAGGAGTGAGACTGTGAAACTGCCGGCCGCGGAGAAGATGTGTGTCACAGACATTCCATCGTTTCCCGTGTAGGTGGTTGTGATCGTGTGGGTCCCTGAGCCCGCGGAGGATGGTGTGTAGGTGAAAACGCAGAATGAGGTGCTAGTGGCGGAGCTTGGGGATAGGCCGCAAGGGGATGATGGACTGAAGTTGCCTGCACTGTCGCTGACTAGGTTCACAACACCTGTAGGTGTTGTCGGGCTAGAGGAATAATCGGTGACCGTTACAGTGCAAGTTGTCGTTGAGCCAACTTTGATGGAACCAGGATTGCATACGATGGAGGTTGTTGTCGGGTGTGCGACTGCCGGTGTTGTTACGGGGAGGTTGAACTTGCCGCTTGATGTGCCTGTGTGGTTCACATCGGGCGGGTAGACGCCGGTTATCGTGTGGACTCCTGTCCCGACCGCTGTGGGGGTATAGATGACTGAACAGGTTGCGATTCCCGGTGTCGATGTCGCTGCTAGGGTGCATGAGGGTAGGGGAGATAGGGTGCCCACGCCGGAGCTGGCGAAAGTTACAGTGCCGGTAGGAGTGATCGGTGTCGTCGAAATATCTGTAACTGTGGCTGAGCATGCGGTAGGGCTGTTGACATTGACCGAGCCAGGAGTGCATGCGATCGAGGTCGTTGTAATGCGCGAAGCGGTCGGAGTTGTGGCGTTGATTCCGTATGATCCTGAGCTGCCGGTGTGGCTTGAAGCTGAAGTTGTCCCGTCGCCGAAAGTCCAGACAAGCTGGTAAGGTGGAGTACCACCTGAAACCGTCGCGGTGAGACTGTCGTTCCCTCCAGCAAGAACGAATTGAGGTGCCACAACGAAATCTCTGACTGGCCCGGCCCCATGGGCCACGTTTGTGCTCGAGAACCCGTAGAGTAAAGTGGAGAGCATGACCGCTAGGATTAAGGATTGTTTGACTCTGGGAATCGGCAAAACGGTTACGAACGTCCTCGTTGACCCTTTTGAGGATTATTCGGTTTCGACTTAGACTGTTCTTTTGTCACGGGTTTTTCTGGCGGTGATTCCGTCGAGGTTCTTGAGCGAATCCATTGCCATACAACAAGACTCACTGTGGCTATAGCGATCGCTCCGATTATTATCACCTCGAAGTAGAGCGGGATTGTGGTCGCGTTCGCGTATGTGATGGTGAATGTTCCGAGCTGGGATGCTTGAATCGCAATTGTCGATGTGGTGCTGTTGTATGTCCAGCTGGTTATCGTGTTTCCGTCTAGCTGTATATTCAGCGGCTTGTTTGGACTGTTGACAATGATCAGGTTCGGTCCCTGGCCCGTCGCCTTGAATTGTAGTCCGTCTGGACTATTTTCTAGAATCGTAATGCTGGTGACTGCTGAGCTGAACGCGACGTAGTTTTTCTGCTGATTTCCTATCGGGAGCATTTGAAGTCGGACGGGATTCGGAGTAGAAGTGAGAGTGCTCGTGTAGATCAGGTAATCATAGTAGAAAGCTTGGAACGTGTATGTTCCGTTCTCGACTAATTGGCCAGGGACAACCCGCGCTAGCGTTCCGTCGGGATTAAGGATCCTCCAGGTTAACCCTGTTGCTACGCTGTTTCCTTGGAAATCTTGGAAAGCAATTCGAGGAATCGTGAGTGGAGGATTGACGAAGATCGAGAAATTGCCTAGCGCTATGGCAGGGATTCGAAGCATCGAAAGACTGGAATCATAAGACCACTTGATGCTCGATGGGTCGTCCATGTTTCTCTGTACTGCAACCGGCTTTGATTGCACCTTCACCAGAATAAGGGATGGTCCGGAGCCTCCTTGGGAGTAGAACCGGAGAAATGTCGCGTTTTCCTTGATAACTTGCATGCTGGTTATTGTGTTGTTGATCGCGATGTAGTTCCACGGGAATGTGTTCTGCGGAAACATTTCCAGTGAGACGGGGTAGGTAGTGTTGAGAGTTATTCTCTGCTGACGTATCAGGTATGGTTCAGGATTCTGGCCCGTAAGAACTGGATAATAGACCGCAACGGTATAGGGCTCGAGTATGAGGGTTGGACTGTTCTGGTTGTAGTTTATGATTTCTTGGCCGGTTGAGTTGAAAAGTTTCCATTTTACAATGTTGTTAACTGATGTTCCGGTCGTGTCGAGAAAGTTGAAGGCCGCATAATAGTTGCTGGGTGGAGGTGGCGGTGGGGGAATCGCGGAGTCGATGTAGATCGCGATGTTGTCAACCCATTCTGTTTCTCCATAGACTCCTTGGGTGTTCGTGTCTAGATAGTAGAAGCTCCAGATCTCGATCTTGTCCAGTGCTTGAGCTAGTGTGAATGTTCCGGGAAGTGGAGTTCCACTTGGCCCTGTCATTTGTGCTAGCCAGTCTTGTGCTAGGTTTCGGGTGAGGTGGGTCCAATGATTCATGGTCGGGGTTGGGATGATGAAATATTTCACGGGTTTGCCTGCTTCTCCACCCGTGGACGAGTTAGAGGCGCTTATTCCGGTCGCAGGATTGTAGAAGATATAATCCATTTCCGTGGTATCAAAGGCCTTGATTCTGACATCGAATCCTGAGTATCCTACAAATTTCGGTTGGATGTTGAACCAGATGCTAAAGCTGTCAGGTCGCGAAGTCATGTTGCTGAAGAACAGGTTTGTAGGGAGTTGTTGTCGCAGGGTTTGATGCCCGAACGTTATCACCTGTCCGGTTGTCGCTGAGTGAGTGTCTTGGCTTACGTCAAGTCTAGCGGCGTAGTTTCCAAGAAGGGCCGTAGTGCTGTTGACGGTGATTGTGCTTCCTGCGTTTGAATCTATGAACTCGGTGATCCAGCCTGCAGGCAAGTTGGGGGCTTGGACATTTTCGAATCCTGGATTTGTGATCACGTTTGCGCTGTAAGGGCCCGCTGCGTGTGCGGGTCCGAGGTTTGAGAAGAGAACGCTCGTGAGCATCAATATGGTGAGGATGATGATCCGTTTGTCAAATCGGTGTTTGTGCAGATCGATCAACCTCGCCTGTAAATGTCTCGTGGAATCTTGCTCTTTGGGATCCCCCTCGGTTAGCTCGTTGCTCGACTAACTTTGAGGTGTAGTTGAGAAAAGGGGTCTTGCGTTATTTATTCATTATAGAAGTATCATTTCTCTCAGGCTAAGCGACTACTAAGCAATCTTCTAGCAGAATCAGAGGTCTCAAATTCCGGGGTCGAGGGATTGTCGCGTGGCGTTGTAAATCTAGAGTTACTATTGTAGGAATCTTTCTCCAATCAGTGAGCCTGACATTGATGATGCTATGAACGCGATCAAAGGGAAGGGGAATATGGACTGGAAGATGATGTATATCCAGATCGATTCAAGAACGTCGATTCCGGAAGGAGGGACTCCTCCCACTGTGATGGCCGTGATTGCAACCACGAATACGATCGAGAGGCCTATTGTTAGCGCGGCGAGACACCCGATGATCGCACTCTGGATATCTTCCAAGAGTGCTCCAGCCACAACGCACGTTGCTATGATCTCGGCGTAATCCAAATTGTCGGGGAAAGTTTTCGAGAACATTGCCCTAGAGAAGAGTGCAGCGATCGTTCCGGCCCAGAAAAGTACAATGACGATCTTGCGGCTTCTATCTGTTGAAATTATGTGAGTTATTTTCTGCGTTGTGCGGTCAGACTCCTCCGCCCTTACCTCCTACACCTGGGAAGCTGCCATTTGCCGAAATGGTAGCTAGGTAACAGGTTCCGGGTCCGCCGGTGCCTTGGCATGCATAGGTTATGATTACAGGTCCGAAGCCGTCGAGAAATGTTGAGAGTACGAGTTCGATGATGAACAGTACCTGAATATTCTTGACTGCGGTGCTGGTCGCGTTGAACGGTACGACTACATCTATTGGAACGTTCTTGTCCAGTGGGCGAGTGACAAATCCCGGGGGACCGGGTAGATTTGCGCCGCGGCTCACGGTGATGTTGTCTTTGTCGAGTTCGTAGGAGCCGCGGAAGATTGTGAGAATGAATCCTTTGTAGTCTGTAGGATTCATGACGGTGAAGGATCCTTTCACTTCGAGGTACTGTGTGATGTTTTTGAGTTGTAGATCTGTGAGACTTAGTTGTATGTGCGCAAGTGACGGGTAGAATTGGTAATAGTTTTCTGCGACGGGGACCGCGAACGCGTTTGCAACTACTGTTGCAGTGATGAAGCTGAGGAGTACGATTGTTCTCCTTGAGATTCTCGAGACCGACAGAGAGGATCGTCTCCTTGATTTGTAGAGAGGTTCTCCCACATAATCCTTGGGTGTTATCCGAGCGTAGCCTGAGAATGTTGCTGCCGGATTTCCGGTTTTTCGGTCAGGGGATAGGCATTAAAGTCCGACTTGACAATTGAAGGTACTAGAGCTGGGAGGCCCAGGCGAATCTGACAAACGATTCGGACGACAAGAAAAAGGCGCCTGCCTATTATGATGTGGAAAGATACCGAAACCTGTCCGCCTTACCCCCGAAGCCTCAAAGCAAAATTACCTGGCTAATCTCACGGGTAACAGGTCCTCTTGACACTGTTCAGGGACTTTTCATCCCGTTCTTCTTCCTCGCTGTGACATTCGGCACCTTCCTCGCCGTGGTCGTCTCCGCAGCCTACGGTCCCTGGGCGTTTCTCCTTCTCATGGGGTCTATAATCGGGGGACTTGGACTATACGGCGAAAAGAAGCTAGGGGAGTCCGCCCAATTCGGAGAATACCACGTTCTCAAGAACGCGCTCGGCACAGCGCTCGGTTTCTTGGTCTTTCTCGGCATCCTGGCTCTCCTTCTATTCCTCGCGCATGTCCCGCCCTTCTAACGGAACCCCCTCATGCTCCCAGTACTTAGCTAATTCAACCGTTTGTCAGCTTTTTCAAGTATAAATTACTTCTAAAAATTTTAGTGAGATAGACGAAGTTGTCTTGGTCAGTTTTGGCGCGGGATATCCAGGGAATACTGCGCATTCCATAAGCACCCGGAGATAGCTACGTCCGACTTCTGGTAGCAAACTCTTATATCCGCTGTTGGGGGCCAACCCCAAATTAACTCACGGGTGTTACCCGCGGGCATGAAAAACCAAACCAAAATAGGTAAATGAAGCAAAATTGACACGTAAGTTTAGCCGTAAAACAGCCGTTTTAGTAGTAGCCCTCCTCCTGGTCGCCGTTCCGTTAGGATCATACGCCGCCTCAATCTTCGGAATTGGGACAATTCCATCTATACACCCTGTTCGAGCACTCCCCGGACCCCCCCTACTGGGCATAGACTGCGCGTATGGGAACTCTGCCGATGCACCAAATCCTTTCCCAACTCCCATCACGACCAAGGATTCGGACGGGAACCTAGACACGACCTGCCAGTGGACAGGCGATGTTGACAGTGACCCATTGTTTACGATGGACCCACTGGTTTCTGATAGTCCCGAGGTTGCTACCTCCGCTGGAGGGGGAGGAGTCATCATGAATGTTCTTTATACTAACGGGAATAACACGATTAATGCATTCGACATAACTCTCCAATATAATCCGGCTATTCTCAACTTCGTCCAATTTGACCAGACCGGCCTTCTTTTTGGCGGTAACGTTGGATGCCCCCCTGCTAATCCCTCGTGCACTCTTCAGCTAGCCTCAAGCGTGGATCGCGTGAACGGTGTAATTCGTCTCGCTCAGGCAATTGAAAGTGCTACGACTGGGGGGAATGGTGCTCCTTCTGTCAACTTCTTCCGTATGCGGTTTGACGTCGTTGGTGCCGGGGCTAGTCCGCTCACCATCACGAAGAGTATTGTTACTTTTGCTGTCGGACTGAATACTGGTCCTGAGTCTCACAATACTCAGAACGCCGTGTTTAGTACCATAGCTAACTTCAACTTCAACAACTCTCAACCGACGGGTAGCTTCAACGATACGTGGAGTTTCTCGCCGAATCCGGAAGTTGCGTTTGCTCCGATAACCTTCTCCGCAACACCCGCTGCCTGCAGCTACTGTGTTGCTCCGTTCACCTACCGTTGGGACTACAGTAGTTTTGACTCCTCCGGCTATGTTGCCAAGGTTAATGCTACTGGCCAGATTGTTACTGTGACTGCTCCACCTCAAGCGATTAACAGAGTAACTCTCACGGTTTCTGACTCTGCTGCTACTGCTCACACCATAACCGCTGTTAGACGTCTTCCTCTTGTTGGAGCCACTCAAGGACCAGCGAATATCGGCACTATAGGAACTCCTAGAGGAACGGCCACAGGACCTTTCAAGTCAGGTTACCTTGGTGGTGTTTCTGCTGAGTGTACCCTTGCAACATGCACTGGGACCGGATCCACCGGCTTCAGCGGCACTTGGGCGTTTTGTCCCAATGTTCGCGTAGGTCCCGTTTGCAGTAATCCGGCGCCAGCCGCGAGTGCTGACCCTACAAGCATCGCGGCCGTAACCTGGAACTTCGCTGGCCTCTATACTACAGCCTTCCGAGTCACCGACTCAGCCCCTACCCAGGTTGGAGGCCCACAGACAATCTTTCAGAACTTTCCGGTGAACGTCACCGGAACTCCGGTAGCTTTCACCGTGACCGCGTCACCCAACGCGACTAGCATTTCTGCAGGAAGAGCAGTGAATGTTACCGCCACGGCGCTCTATGTGGCCGCCTATCCGTTGAGCGTGAGGGCATCACTTTTCACATATGACTTCAATTGGGGCGACCAATCTCCCGATACTATTGTCACAGCGGGTAATGTAACTGCGCAGGTTCACACGTATGCATTTGGTGGAACCTTCATTGTCCGAGTAACTCCTCAGGAGACCGCGGCAGCTGCATCAACGAGCATCAAAGAGAATGGTTACTCCCCAGCAATAACAGTCTTTGACTACAGCCTTCTTGCGACTCCGAATTCAGCGACTATAGCACCTGGTGGAAGCACCAGCACAAGTCTCGTAGCGACTCTAATCCAAGGACCTACCCAATCCGTATCCTTCAAAGCGACAGGTGTACCGAAAAACGCCACTATTACTTTCACCCCGACCTCATGCAGCCCTACCTGCACAACTACAGTGGGGATCACGACGACGTCTACACTTCAAGCTGGAGTTTATGCGATCACCCTACAAGGGAATTCTACTGGAGGTCTTGTTAGAACAACAAGTTTCACGCTGACCGTTACGGGTGGCGCGCCACTTATCGTCGCTATCACCTGCCCGACAACGGGCACAGTTGGAACGGCAGTAACCTGCAGCGCAACCTCTTCTGGTGGAACAGGTGCGGTCACATTCGCGTGGACGGCCACTGGTGGCAGCCCTGCTACAGGGACTGGCGCTAGTTTCAGCACAACCTACAGCGTGAAAGGATCGAAGACGATCAGCGTTACGGGAACAGATTCCGCAACTCCAACACCCAACAGCCAAACGAAGTCCGCCGCCGTTACGATTAATCCGTTAACCTTGACTGTCACTCCTACCGTTCCAGCGACAGGAACCGTTGGGACAGCTGTTTCGGTTTCAGCATCAGCATCGGGTGGAACCTCGCCTTACACGTTCTCGTGGAACTTCGGTGACGGTACAGCGAACGTCGCGGGTGCGACAGCTACTCACACTTACACGGTGAAAGGCACCTACACTGTACGGGTAAACGCAACTGATACCAACGCGGTGATTGCCTCAGCATCCTCGGTAATCACTATAGCTGCACTTACACTGACCGTGACCCCGACCGTTCCGGCAACCGGCACTGTAGGAACCGCTGTTAGCGTATCAGCAACAGCATCGGGTGGAACCTCGCCTTACACGTTCTCGTGGAATTTTGGTGATGGAACTGCGAATGTTGCAGGAGCAACCGCGACTCACACCTACACTGTGAAGGGAACCTACACAATACGAGTCAACGCTACTGACACTAACGCTAAGATCGCATCCGCGTCCTCAACAATCACAATTGCACCACTGACTCTGACAGCAACTGCGACCGTCCCTGTGACAGGCACAGTAGGAACAGCGGTGTCTGTTTCCGCGAGCGCCTCTGGCGGCACTTCGCCTTACACCTTCTCGTGGAGCTTCGGTGACGGAACAGCAAAAGTAGCAGGCGCAACAGCGACCCACACTTACACAGTTAAGGGCACATACACTGTAAGAGTCAATGCGACCGATACCAACGCCAAGATAGCTTCCGCTTCCGCCACGATCACGATTGCTCCGTTGACTCTCGTCGTCACACCGACAGTTCCAGCTACTGGCACTGTTGGCACAGCAGTTAGCGTGTCGGCTGCCGCGTCTGGCGGAACTTCACCGTACACGTTCTCATGGAACTTCGGTGACGGCACAGCTAACGTTGCAGGCGCAACGGCGACTCACACTTACACTGTCAAAGGAACTTACACAGTAAGGGTTAATGCAACTGATACAAACGCAAAGATTGCATCTGCTTCCTCGACAATCACAATTGCACCTCTGACGTTGACGGTTACTCCGACCGTTCCAGCGACCGGAACTGTGGGTACTGCAGTTAGCGTTTCAGCTACCGCCTCTGGCGGAACCTCGCCATACACCTTCAGTTGGAACTTTGGCGATGGCACAGCGAACGTCGCTGGCGCCACAGCCACCCACACCTACACCGTTAAGGGAACGTATACTGTACGAGTAAACGCAACTGATACGAATGCTAAAATAGCATCCGCATCTGCGACGATCACAATAGCGCCACTCACTCTGACTGTTACACCTACTGTCCCAGCCACTGGAACAGTTGGAACAGCAGTCTCCGTATCGGCGACGGCCTCTGGTGGAACTTCGCCTTACACCTTCTCCTGGAACTTTGGCGACGGAACAGCGAATGTTGCCGGTGCAACTGCAACTCACACCTACACGGTGAAAGGAACTTACACTGTTAGAGTGAACGCCACGGACACCAATGCCAAGGTTGCTTCAGCCTCGTCAATCATCACCATCGCACCCCTGACATTGACAGTAACCCCGACCGTTCCAGCGACTGGAACAGTAGGGACAGCAGTTAGCGTCTCTGCGACAGCAAGCGGTGGAACAGCACCCTACACGTTCTCCTGGAGTTTCGGTGACGGGACCGCAAAGGTTGCCGGCGCTACTGCGACTCACACTTACACTGTCAAGGGAACTTACACAGTAAGGGTTAATGCAACTGATACGAACGCCAAAATCGCGTCCGCCTCCTCAACAATCACCATCGCACCATTGACATTGACGGTAACTCCGACGGTTCCTGCGACAGGAACAGTGGGCACCGCGGTTAGCGTATCTGCGACCGCCTCCGGCGGAACTTCGCCCTACACATTCTCTTGGAACTTTGGCGACGGCACAGCAAACGTTGCAGGAACTACTGCAACTCACACCTACACGGTCAAAGGAACTTACACAGTAAGAATAAACGCAACAGACACGAACGCAAAGATTGCATCCGCTTCATCCACCATCACAATCGCTCCGCTAACTCTGACCGTAACTGCGACTGTGCCTGCAACTGGCACAGTTGGAACTGCAGTTTCGGTTTCCGCATCGGCCTCAGGTGGAACAGCACCCTACACGTTCTCCTGGAGTTTCGGTGACGGGACCGCAAAGGTTGCGGGCGCCACTGCAACTCACACCTACACTGTCAAGGGTACATACACAGTCCGTGTGAATGCAACTGACACGAACGCCAAGATAGCGTCCGCATCTGCGACGATAACAATTGCACCTCTAACATTGACAGTCACTCCAACCGTCCCTGCTACAGGTACAGTTGGAACTGCGGTAAGCGTCTCTGCTACAGCCTCTGGTGGAACATCCCCATACACGTTCTCCTGGAACTTTGGGGATGGTACTGCGAACGTTGCAGGCGCAACAGCTACGCACACTTACACCGTGAAGGGTACATACACAGTGCGGGTCAATGCAACAGACACGAACGCGAAAATCGCGTCCGCTTCTTCGACGATCACCGTAGCCCCACTAACTCTAACGGCCACTACAACGGTCCCTGCGACCGGTACGGTTGGGACAGCAGTCTCAGTCTCTGCTTCTGCAACTGGCGGAACAGCACCCTACACCTTCAGCTGGAGCTTTGGCGATGGAACAGCGAAGGTCGCTGGAGCTACTGCAACCCACACCTACACTGTCAAGGGCACATACACCGTTCGAGTAAACGCAACTGACACCAACAGCAAGGTCGCATCTGCATCGGCTACAATCACAATCGCTCCACTCACCCTAACCGTAACCCCAACCATCCCTGCGACAGGAACAGTAGGTACTGCCGTGAGCGTTTCCGCGAGTGCCTCTGGAGGAACTTCACCTTACACGTTCTCATGGAACTTCGGTGATGGAACAGCGAACGTTGCGGGTGCGACTGCAACTCACACCTACACTGTCAAGGGTACATACACAGTCCGTGTGAATGCAACTGATACGAATGCGAAGATTGCTTCCGCTTCTTCGACTATCACAATCAGTCCGCAAGCGTTGACCTCGAGCTTCGTCTCCAGTCCAACGACCATTACACCAGGTAGCCCTGTCACATTCACCGCCACGACTTCCGGCGGCACTAGCCCGTACACGTATGCCTGGAACTTCGGCGATGGAACAACTGGAACCGGAAACCCAGTGTCTCACACATATGCGACTGCCGGACCGTTCACCGTAAGGGAGAACGTTACTGATATCAACGGCGCCAAATTCACAACCACGGCCCAAGTTGGAGGAACTCTAACAGTCTCGATCACATGCCCAGCGACCGGCACAGTTGGAACCGCGGTATCATGTTCCGCAACTGCCTCTGGAGGGACCCCACCGATTACTCTCACCTGGTCTGCCCCGGGCGGTAGCCCAGCGACAGGCTCAGGATCCACGTTCAGCACAACCTACAGCGTCAAGGGAACCGACACAATCACAGTAACCGCGACTGACTCCGCGACTCCGGCCAACACTAAGACCGCATCCGCAAATGTAGTAATCAGTCCTCTAACCCTCACCGTAACCGCGACCGTACCCGCAACAGGAACCGTCGGAACAGCAGTCAGTGTCTCCGCATCCGCATCCGGTGGAACTTCACCTTACACATTCTCCTGGAACTTCGGTGACGGCACAGCAAACGTTGCCGGGGCAACAGCTACTCACACATACACTGTCAAGGGTACGTATACCGTCAGGGTTAACGCGACAGACACTA
Organism: Candidatus Bathyarchaeia archaeon; assembly: GCA_035935655.1. Taxonomy (NCBI): domain Archaea; kingdom Thermoproteati; phylum Candidatus Bathyarchaeota; class Bathyarchaeia (SeqCode); species Bathyarchaeia archaeon. The sequence continues at coordinate 281,297 of DASYWW010000037.1, read as the reverse complement.
ACGCGAAGATTGCATCAGCGTCCTCAATAATCACAATCAGCCCACTTCCGATCGCAGTCACTCCAACGGTTCCGGCAACCGGCACAGTTGGAACAGCCGTGAGCGTCTCAGCAACGGCCTCCGGTGGAACCTCGCCCTATACGTTTAGTTGGAACTTCGGTGACGGCACAGGAAACGTAGCAGGCGCAACTGCAACTCACACCTACACGGTCAAGGGCACATACACGGTGAGAGTCAACGCGACAGACATTAACGCCAAGATCGCTTCTGCATCGTCGACTATTACAATTGCCCCACTGACTCTAGCAGTTAGCGCGACAGTTCCTGCAACAGGCACAGTCGGAACCGCGGTATCGGTCTCTGCATCAGCCTCAGGTGGAACTGCGCCGTACACCTTCAGCTGGAGCTTTGGCGATGGAACTGCGAAGGTCGCCGGTGCAACAGCAACCCATACGTACACAGTGAAAGGCACGTACACTGTCAGGGTTAACGCCACAGACACCAACGCGAAAATAGCTTCCGCGTCCGCAACGATCACAATTAGTCCGCTAACTCTCGCAGTATCCGCGACCATACCCGCGACTGGAACAGTGGGTACGGCAGTAAGCGTCAGCGCTTCTGCCAGCGGCGGGACATCGCCTTACACATTCTCCTGGAATTTCGGTGACGGCACGGCAAACGTGGCAGGAGCTACTGCAACTCACACCTACACGGTCAAAGGAACTTACACAGTAAGAGTGAACGCAACTGACACCAATGCGAAGATAGCTTCCACTTCAGGAACAATCACGATTAGTCCTCAAGCGCTCACTTCCAGCTTCGTCGCTAGCCCCACCACCATTACGCCCGGCAGCCCAGTCACCTTCACAGCCACCACCTCAGGTGGCACTAGCCCGTACACATACGCCTGGAACTTCGGCGACGGAACAACCGGCACCGGCAACCCAGTATCTCACACCTATTCAACTGCAGGACCCTTCACGGTAAGGGAGAACGTCACCGACATCAACGGCGCCAAATTCACAACCACGGCCCAAGTCGGAGGAACACTCACAGTCACAATAACATGCCCAGCTACAGGCACAGTCGGAACAGCGGTATCCTGCTCTGCGACAGCATCAGGCGGAACACCACCCATCACTCTCACCTGGTCTGCTCCGGGCGGTAGCCCAGCCACAGGCAGTGGAGCCACGTTCAGCACGACTTACAACGTCAAGGGAACATACTCGATCACCGTAACAGCCACAGACTCCGCAACCCCGGCGAACACGAAGAGTGCTTCGTCGAGCATTGCAATCAGCCCACTCACCCTAGCCGTCACTGCAACTGTTCCAAGCACAGGCACGGTCGGGACACCAGTCAGTGTCTCCGCATCCGCGTCCGGCGGAACATCCCCATACACGTTCAGCTGGAACTTTGGAGACGGCACAGCAAACGTCGCCGGCGCTAGCGCGTCCCACACTTACACCGTCAAGGGAACATACACAGTAAGAGTAAATGCAACAGACACGAACGCCAAGATTGCCTCAGCTTCATCATCGATAACAATAGCCGCGCTCCCATTGACTGCAAGCTTCACTGTCAGCGCTAACCCTACTGTAGGTAGCCCAGTAACCTTTACCGCAACGGTAACCGGCGGAACAACTCCGTACTCATACACGTGGAACTTTGGCGACGGCTCTGCACTAGGAACCGGCAACCCAGTCAGCCACACCTACACGACCAAGGGTAGCAGAACAGTCGTCCTCTCAGTAGCCGACTCGAACACAGCAACGGCATCAGCCCAGCAAGCGGTCACAGTCGCACCACTCGCACTCGCAGTATCAATCACCGGCCCGACAACAAGCTCAGTGGGAACGGCAAACTCCTTCAGCGCCACCGCAACAGGTGGAACCGCACCGTACACGTTCTCGTGGACCTTCGGCGACGGCACGACCGGAACAGGTAGCCCAGTATCTCACACCTACACAGTGAAGGGCACATACACCGTGACCATTACTGCAACTGACGCGAACGCTAAGACTGCAACGGCATCCGCGACCATAACTATCACACCACTCCTACTCACCATATCTGCCACAGTCCCAACAAGCGGGACAGTTGGAACACCAGTCAGCGTTTCTGCAACATGCGGCGGCGGAACAGCACCGTGCACCTTCTCCTGGAGCTTTGGTGACGGAACAGCAAAGGTCGCTGGAGCTACTGCAACCCACACCTACACTGTCAAGGGCACATACACAGTCAGGGTAAACGCGACTGATGCAAACAGCAAGATTGCATCGGCCTCAGCAGTCATCACCATAAGCCCACTCTCCCTAACCGTCACACCAACAGTTCCAACAACCGGAACCGTCGGTACCCCAGTTAGCGTCTCCGCAACCGCCTCAGGCGGAACTGCGCCATACACATTCTCTTGGAACTTTGGCGACGGCACAGCAAACGTAGCAGGCGCAACTGCAAGCCACACCTACACGGTCAAGGGCACATACACAGTAAGAGTCAACGCCACTGACACCAACGCGAAGATCGCGTCCGCATCCTCGACCATCACCATCAATCCACTAACACTGACGACGGACTTCACGTCCAGCCCATCAACGATAACACCTGGCACTCCAGTTACCTTCACAGCCACAACCTCGGGCGGAACGACCCCATACTCCTACTCGTGGAGTTTTGGTGACGGATCGGCGAAGGCCACTAGCAACCCAGTCTCTCACACCTATGCGACCGCGGGACCGTTCACCGTCGTGGAGAACGTGACCGACACCAACGGCAAACTCGCAACCGCAACCCACCAAGTTGGAGGCGCCTTGCAAGTAACGATTACCTGCCCAACGACAGGAACAGTTGGAACAGCCGTAACTTGCACCGCAACTGCATCTGGCGGAACACCACCCATTACCTTCGCCTGGACAGCAACCGGTGGAAACCCACCATCCGGCAGTGGATCATCATTCACTACAACATACAACGTGAAAGGAACGTACGTGATCAGCGTAACCGCTACCGACGCTGCAAGTCCAACCCACAACACTGCGACTAAATCTGCATCAGTAGTTATCGCACCCCTCGCACTCACCGTGAGCGCAAGCGGCCCCGCAACAGGTACAGTCGGAACATCGGTCAGCTTCACAGCTACTGCTTCAGGCGGAACATCCCCATACACGTTCAACTGGACCTTCGGTGACGGCACAACAGGAACGGGCAGTCCAGTATCCCATACCTACACTGTGAAGGGAACCTACACAGTCAAGGTCAACGCAACCGATACAAACGGCAAGGTCGCGTCAGGCTCCACCACCATAACAATCAGCCCACTCACACTGATGGTCAGTGCAACCATTCCTACAGCAGGCACAGCTGGAACACCAATCAGTGTCTCCGCATCCGCTTCAGGCGGAACCTCACCCTACACCTTCTCCTGGAACTTCGGTGACGGGACAGCAAACGTTGCAGGCGCAACCGCAACTCACACCTACAGTGTCAAAGGAACGTTCACGATCAAGGTCAACGCTACGGACAGCAACAGCAAATTAGCCTCGACTTCAGGCTCGATAGTGATATCCCCAGGACAAGCACTGACAGTCACTCCCACAGCTCCAACGACAGGTACTGTTGGCTCTCCTGTGAGTGTCTCTGCCACCGCCTCAGGCGGCACTGCGCCCTATACTTTCAGCTGGAACTTCGGTGACGGGACAGCAAACGTTGCAGGCGCAACCGCAACCCACACCTACACTGTCAAAGGAACCTACACTGTCAAGGTCAACGCGACAGACTCCAACGGAGCACGCGCCTCCGCCTCCGCAACGATCACAATCGCTCCACTCACCCTCACTGTAAGCTTCACAGTCAGCGCCAACCCAACAGTTGGCAGCCCAGTCACATTCACCTCAACCACCTCAGGTGGCACATCCCCATACACGCACAGCTGGAACTTCGGAGACGGCACAATCCTTGCCAACGGTCCCGTAGTAACTCACACCTACACAGCGAAGGGAACCTACCAAGTCTCCGTCACCGTAACAGACACGAACGCCAAGACAGCTAACTCGGGCCAAGCCGTCTCAGTAGCACCACAAGCCCTGACAGCAACTTTCAGCTTCGCACCAACATCACCAGCTGCAGGCCAACAAGTAACATTCACAGCCAGCGCCTCCGGCGGCACGAGTCCCTACACGTTCTCCTGGAGCTTCGGCGACGGCAGTGCAAAGGCCGCGGGTAGCCCAGCCAGCCACATCTACGCGTCCGCAGGCACCTTCACTGTAACCTTGAACACAACAGATACCAACGGCAAGCTCTTCACAACCAGTCAGACCATTACAGTCCAGCCAGCACAACTAACGGTTGACTTCACGTTCACCCCAACTGCACCCTCAGTCGGCCAATCAGTAAGCTTCACCGCCACCTCCACTGGAGGAACCCCGCCAGTCAGCTTCAGCTGGACCTTCGGCGACGGATCGACAGGCACTGGAACAACAACATCCCACACCTACACAGTGAAAGGGACCTTCACCGTCACGCTAACGGGAACCGACAGCTCAAGCCCAACTAAGACCGCATCCGCAACTCACACGGTTACAGTAACCCCACTAGCACTGACATCAGACTTCACCTTTACACCTACAGCACCATCCACGGGACAGTCAGTAACATTCTCCGCCACAGTATCCGGTGGCACTGCACCGTACTCCTACGCATGGAGCTTCGGCGACGGCATGACCGGATCGAGCAACCCAGCAAGTCACACCTACACGACGAAGGGCACATTCACGGTGACGCTAACCGTTACTGATACCAACGGCAAGACAGCAACTGCAAGCCACTCAATCACAGTCACACCACTTGCACTAACAACCGACTTCACATTCAGCCCAACCTCACCGACCCTCAACCAGCAAGTAACGTTCACCGCAACCGTCTCAGGCGGAACAGCGCCATACTCCTACGCATGGAGCTTCGGCGACGGAACCACAGGAACGGGCAACCCCGCAACCCATGCCTACGCGACAGCCAACACCTACACCGTAACACTCACCGTCACCGATACAAACACGAAGACCGCCACCGCAACCCACACAGTCACAGTGTCCAATGTCGCGCAGCAGCTCACAGCTGACTTCGGGCCAACCGACACGATTGTCGGCAGCACGCAATTCGTGGCAGTCATCAGTGGCGGCACATCGCCATACAGCTGCTCATGGAGCTTCGGCGACGGAACAGCCAAGGACACATCCAGCTGCACACCAACCCACAACTACATCGCATCAGGAACCTTCACAGTCAACCTCAATGTCACCGACAGCGCCAGCAGCACAGCAACCGCAACTCACGCTGTACTCGTGGAAGCGGCCCCGAGCACTACAGTCGGATTCAACCACAAGGTCAAGTTCGGCCAATCACAAACATTCACAGTGACAGTCACCAACCCGACCAGCTTCACAGTGACCGCCAACGTCACACTCGACGTGTTCGACCAAATGACCGGGTTACTGGTGCAGGAGTTCTTCAACAGCGGAACAATCTCACCAAGTGGCTCGATGACATTCACCTTCACCTTCAACTCCGCAGTACGAGCGCACTACAGTTTCATCGAATCTACAGTGTACAGTGCCACAATACCAGTCGGCGCAGGAACCACACAAACAACCACAGTCACCGGATCAGACGCGTCGATAGCGGGCAACTTCAAGTTCAAGTAGACCGAGAAAAACGGTCTACTTTCCTTTCCCCTTTTCTTGGGACGCACACACTCTATCTAACATATGAAAAAAGTGGGAGAAATGCAGGGCATCGCCAGACTATCTGCACTTCTCTTACTGATCCTAATTCTACCAATCACGTCCACTATTCAGATCATACCTGCCGAAGGGCAGATACAACCTGGCCCTATTCTCAATATCTCGATTAGCAACGCCCAAAGATTTACAAACACTCAAAATCGGGATTTCCAGCCTGCGGTAATCCAAGGATTAGATGGAACTGCCTGGGTCTTCTGGGAATATGTTGCTTTCAACGGGAGATCCTCTCTCCCAGTCATCGATTATCGAACGAGCTCTAATCCATCTCCCGTTTACAACGCCTCAAATTGGTCTGGGAACCAGGTCCTCTCGCAGACTCCTCTTAGCCAAAATGTGTCCCCCTCTGCTAGTCAATTCCGAAATGGGACCATATACGTGTCATTCTCCTCAAACAGAACCGGTAACTACAATATCTTTCTCAAGCAGTATACCCCTGGACCAGGATGGTCATCTGATCGACAGGCGACGCTTGGCAACCTTGACCAGTTAGGATCCTCTGTGGTCGCTGCAAGCGACAGTAGTCTCTGGTTGTTCTACGACCGGGCCCTCAACCCTACAACTTCCAACATCTTCTACAAAGTTGGCAAGGGAGGATCGTGGTCGACAGAGACCCCTCTTACCACAGATGCATCCTCGATTCAGAACACTCAACCGTCCGCGTACCAGATGAACGACGGGAGTGTTTGGATGATATACACCCGAACAGATTCCGCCACAGGCATCGGCAACATTTACTACAAGATATTCTCCAACAACGTGTGGACCGGACCCTTCCAGCTTACCTCGGGAACTAATAGCGATGGACATCCCGCCATCTCGCAGGACAGCAATACCACGATTTGGGTATCTTGGAGCCGAGAACTCCCAACTAGCGGAAGCTCTTTTCAGTTTGATGTCTTTTACAATTATTCTGTTAACGGAGGAACTAGCTGGGCAGGCGAAACGAACCTAACGAATGATGTGGGATGCACTAGCCCCTGTCCAGAGGATATGAATCCAAATTTTGCTCAGATGAGAGATGGGCGAGTCTATCTCTTCTGGTCGACCAACAGGGACCCTCAGATGTACTGGAATCTCTATTATGCAACAACAAATCCTATGCCCTTCCACCACGTAGCCGTGACCGCTCTCTTAGCCAGCCCAATGAAGATCAGAGAAGCTGCCGTGCCAAGCGTCTCTGCTGTGATAACTGTTAATGTTACGGTGGCAAACTTGGGGACTTTTCCAGAAAGCTTCTGGCTCTTCGTGAAGGGTACTAACGCCACCTCCAGGACGATCGCGGCCCAGTTTCTCAGTCTTGCCGCAGGAGACATATTGCCTTTGAGCATTCAGTGGAACACGAACGGAATTCCCCCGGCCAGGTACCGATTGTCCGCGAACGTTGTGATACCAGCAACTGAGAAGCAGATTGTCACTGGCGACAATATCATGACCGGTGGTATTCTGTGGCTTTGTCCTCCGGGCGACATTACCTTGGACGGTAGAGTTGATATTCTGGACGGCGCTGCTGTGGCCTACGCCTTCGGGTCGACGCCTGGAAGCCCCTTGTGGAACCCTAATGCGGACCTGACCGGCGATGGTATTGTCGACATTCTGGATGCGTCAATCGTGGCCCTCTGGTTCGGAACGGTAACCTGAGACAGAGGACACAATAACCCATGGCTTGCGACTTCCCTAGAAATAATGGTCCCATGCTCTGGGCCTAGTCCGAGTGCCGCAGAGAGCACTCCGCCTAGAGAATCCTTATTCTTCGGATGCCCCCTCATCTATTGTATCGAAGAGAAACATGCGAGCAATCTCGAGATCACTCCGGGTTGCAGTTTTCGTCCTGCTTTCGCTGGTCATTTTCATCAACTCACAACAGTCAGTTGTCGCTCCAAATTCTCCCTTGGCTGTGAGCGTCTACAGCGAGGACTTGTCCACGTCGAATATTGTGAGTCCGTCGCTGGTTTCTGGACAGAGTTTCAACGTGTCGATCTTGGCCGCGAATCTTTCTGCTGTGTCAGATCAGAATTCGGGAGGAGTATCGGGCTTTGATATTGGGCTAGCGTACAATTCCAGCATTCTGAAGGTCGGTGGTACCTGGTCCACGGGCCCTCAGTGTCCACTGTCCGACAATTGTATCTTTGATATGCCTGCAAACAACACAGTCACGATCAGTCACGCGATCGATTCCCCACCGGGAGCATCTCGGATTGGAGTCCTAGTTTTAGGACCAAAGCACAGACCAGATCTTTCGAATTTGCAAGGACTCCCCGCACTTCTTTTCCGTGTCCAATTTATTATCAAAGGGATTGGCGCAACTTCGATCAGTATTCAGCAAGCATCATCGCAAATAACCGGTTTCATAAACGGATGTGGAAACCTGATCCCGTTCACTGTAACAAACGCTCATTTCGACAATAGATCTCCTTTCGCGATCCAAGCATCTCCGCCGACAGGGTCTGTGACTCAAGGCAGGGGTCTGACAGTCGCAGTGAATGTTACACGGACAAACAATCTTGGGAATGGCACGGTAACTCTGTTGCTCAGTAATGCGGTCAATGGAACTGGCTACGTTTTTAGTCCGCGAACTGGTAATCTAAATGCTACTCACCAGAGTTTTCTTTCTAGTCTCACCATAACCACGGCACCGACAACTTTGGTCGGGAGACACCTTCTCACAATTATTGGGGTACTACAGAATTATCCCCAGTACAACCTCGACTTCTCACTAGACGTTACCTCTGGGATCGCTCCCTATGTCGCCGGCCCGCCCGCCGGCACTAGTGGTCATGTGAATTCGGCCCAACTTCCGAACTCAACGCCACTCTCTTCATCGTCATTGATAGCAACCTTCAATCTTGACTCTCCCTCCGTCATTGTCAATAGCCTCGTCAAACTCTCCGCTCTTGCAGTGTGGTGCAGCTCGTCCCCCTACAATCTGCGTTGGGACTTTGGCGACGGCTCGAGCGGGACAGGCAACTCTGTCTCCCACGCTTACTCGAGGGCTGGAACCTTCACTATCACGCTCACACTCACAGATAACGGAAACACCTACACATCATCACGCGATGTGACAGTAACCTCGCCCTCCGCTCCGTCTCCATCAGCCAGCCTAGACCTATACTCCACACTTGCCGTAGGCTTGGCCGGCTTTGTTGTAATTGTACTAGTCCTCGCTGTAATAATGAAACCTCGCCGACGAAAGAATTTTCGCTAGTCGATATTGATCGGGTGAAGAGTGAGATTGCAAAACTAAACCAGGCGATTTCTTTGGATAACCAAAGTGCTACAGATGTTCCTTGAGGTATACAGAGCCCGATCAACATAAGAACCCTTATCAACGACAAACAACCAAAACAGTTTTCGACTACATTGACGGGTCATAGTTTGTTCGGTATATCTGAGGTTATTTGTCTATGAGAATCCGTGGTAGTTTGAAATCTATCTTTGTGGCTGTTTTGCTCGTTCTGGCAACGCTTACGGCTAGCTCGGCCGCATCGAGCCTTCTAAGTGGGAATTATCTCCCGAGTGCTCACACGGTTAAGGCTCTTCCGGGACCTCCGGTTCTTGGAATAGATTGTGCTCTGGGGAACTCCGCTGACGCTCCGAATCCTTTCCCTACTCCGATATCGACGAAAGACTCGGACGGAGTCATTGACTCAACCTGTCAGTGGACCGGCGATTTTGACGGTGACCCGGCTTTTACCATGGACCCTCTGGTTTCTGATAGTCCCGAAACTGCTGCAGCAGGCTTGGGTGGCGGGGTCATCATGAACGTCCTCTACACTAACGGCAATAATACCATAAATGCGTTCGACGTTACGCTGCAGTACAATCCGGCCGTTCTCAACTTCGTTCAGTTTGACCAGATCGGTCTTCTATTTGGTGGGAATGCTGGTTGCCCCGCTGCAAATCCGTCATGTACTCTCGGTCTAGCAAATACCGTAGATCGTGTGAATGGCGTTGTTCGTCTTGCTCAAGCTATTGAAAGTGTAACGACGGGCGGTTCTCCTAACACCGTTGAGTTCTTCCGTATGCGGTTTGACGTTGTGGGCGCTGGAAATAGTGCGCTCACTTTCACGAAGAGTATTGTTACTTTCGCCGTAGGATTAAACACTGGCCCTGAGGCTCATAATGTCCAGAACGGTTCGTTCAATACTTACGCTAACTTCCTATTTCCAACGCCACCTCCTGGAACCTTCGATGAATCTTGGAGTTTCTCGCCGAATCCTGAGGTTCCATTTTTCCCAATTACTTTCTCCGCAACAGCCGCTTCTTGCAGTTATTGCACAGCTCCGTTCACCTACAATTGGGATTTCAGCAGTTTTGACTCGTCCGGATACATTGCAAAGGTCAACGCAACTGGACAGACTGTCATTGTTACGGCGCCCCCTCAGGCCATCAACCGAGTTACTCTTACGGTCACCGACTCCGCCGCGCACAGCATAACTGCCGTCAGAAGGTTGCCACTAGTTGGAGCCACGCAAGGACCCGCCACGGCTGCTACTGGCACAGTTTCAACTTCATTCAAGTCTGGTTATCTTGGTGGGGTTTCCGCCGAGTGTAGTGGTGCTACTTGCGCCGGGACTGGGTCATCGGGGTTCAGCGGTAGTTGGAGGTTCTGTCCCGGTAACATCCGTCTTCTTACTGTCTGTAGCAATCCGTTTGCTGCAGCGAGCACGGATCCTTCGAACGTTCCGGGCATTACTTGGAATTTTGCTGGAGTTTACAACACAGTTTTCTCCGTCACCGACTCTTCAGGAAGCCAGCTGGGCGGGCCTCAAACCACAACACAGGCCTTTCCGGTAAATGTTACCGGGACGCCTGCGGCGTACACTGTGACGGTTACCTCTGACAAGACAAGTATCAATGCCGGCTCTGTAGTAAATGTAACTGCTGTTACGGCGTACGCAACTGCCTACCCATTGGGCTTCATGGCGAGCTTGTTCACGTACGTCTTTCACTGGGGTGATGGTAGCCCCGACACCACTGTCAGTGGCACAACAGCTGCCTTCGCACTTCACACCTACGCGTTCGGTGGCAGTTTCGTTGTTCGTGTCACACCTCAGGAGTCGGCGGCGGCTGCACCAACCAGTATCAAGGAGAACGGATTTTCTCCAGTAATAACGGTCTTTGACTATGGTCTCCAGGTGACCCCGAATCCGATCACTGTAGTTGCCGGTTCAGGCACCACTGCGAGTCTCTCCGCCACTCTCACCGGGGGAGCATCTCAATCAGTTTCATTCGTTGTGACAGGCCAGCCTGCGGGCACCACTGTCACGCTGGCACCAACATCATGCGCTCTATCATGCACCTCGCAGGTGAATGTCGTAACCACCTCCGCCGCGCTTGCAGGAACCGCGGCGATTACGATTACCGGCACCGCCTCGGGAGGTCTCATCAAAACGACAGCCTTCAACCTCAAGATTACGCTGGCAGTCGCGATAAATTGTCCCTCGACTGGGACCGTTGGTGTTGCGGTCACTTGCACTGTGACCACGACGGGTGGAACAGCTCCGGTCGGATTCGCTTGGACAGCTACGGGCGGGAACCCTGCTTCAGGAACCGCAGCAACTTTTACCACAACATACAGTACGCCGGGACCACAACAAATCAGCGTTACTGCAACCGACTCCGCCCCGGTCCCGAACACCGGAACTGCTAGTGCTACCGTAACAATCAGCGCAGCCACACCATTTACAGTTACGATGACATGTCCTCTGACCGGAACCGTTGGCACAGCTGTCGCGTGCACCGCTACATCCTCGGGTGGAACAGGAGTGGTCACTTTCTCATGGACTGCTACTGGCGGTAGTCCAGCGTCGGGCACCGGAGCATCATTCAGCGCAACTTATAGTGTAAAGGGAGCGAAGACTATCAGCGTAACTGGTACGGACTCTGCAACCCCGACACATGCTAGCGATACAAAATCTGCATCGGTCACCATCGCAGCTCTGGCCTTGAGTGTTACACCTACAGTTCCGACGACCGGGACAGTTGGCAGCGCAGTCAGCGTTTCTGCGACTGCCACTGGTGGCACCTCGCCCTACACCTTCTCCTGGGACTTTGGCGACGGTAGTGCCGTAGTCATGGGAGCAACAGTGTCGCACACGTACACCGCGAAGAACACTTTCGTCGTCAAGGTAACCGTCACTGACGCGAACTCTGTCACAGCATCCAACACGGCATCAATAACAGTCAGTCCTCTTGCCCTAGCAACTGACTTTACGTTCCCCGCAACAATAACCCCAGGTGCTGCTGCCAGCTTCACTGCGACAACAACAGGCGGAACAGCGCCATACACTTACGCGTGGACATTCGGCGACGGAGCAACGGGAACGGGCAACCCCGCGAGTCACTCCTATTCCTCATCCGGACCCTTCACTGTCTCTGTTACTGCTACTGATGCGAACGCTAAGACAGCCACAGCTTCTCACTCAGTAGGCCAGGCGACACCCCTCACTGTAACAATAACCTGCCCGACAACGGGAACCGTTGGAACTGCTGTCGCATGCAACGCTTCATCATCAGGCGGAACCGGCACAGTCACGTTCGCTTGGACCGCAACAGGTGGCTCGCCTGCGTCAGGCACCGGATCCACCTTCAGCACAACTTACAATGTGAAAGGCTCACACAGCATTAGTGTGACAGGAACTGACTCTGCAACTCCAACGCCGAACACTCAGACAAAATCGGCCAGTGTCCTGATTAGCGCACTAGCTCTCACCGTTACTCCGACAGTTCCCGCAACCGGCACTGTCGGCACCTCAGTAAGCGTCTCCGCGACTGCCTCAGGCGGAACATCACCTTACACGTTCTCTTGGGACTTTGGCGACGCAACTGCTGTAGTTCCAGGCGCCACGGCCACCCACACTTACACGGCAAAGGGAACTTTCACGGTCAAGGTTACCGTCACTGACATGAACGCGGTCACTGTGTCGAACACTGCGTCGATCACAATTGCGGCGCTCACCCTCGCCACCGACTGGACTATCAGTCCAACAACCGTAACTGCCAATACCCCGATAACCTTCACCGCCACCACAACCGGCGGAACAAGCCCATACGGGTACGCGTGGGCGTTCGGTGACGGAACAACCGGCACAACAAACCCGATCACTCACACCTACACCACCACCGGACCCTTCACCGTCGTCCTGACAGTCACTGATGCAAATACGAAGACCGCGACCGCAACTCATACGATCGGTTCAGCCCCGCCCTTCACCGTCACGATCACATGCCCCACCACAGGAACCGTCGGAGCGGCAGTCAACTGCACCGTCTCTGCAACAGGAGGCACAACACCCTACACCTTCGCCTGGACGGCCACAGGCGGATCCCCAGCCTCTGGCACCGGAGCAACTTTCAGCACAACCTATAGCGTGAAGGGAATGAAGACCATCAGCGTAGCCGGCACAGACTCCGCAACTCCAACAGCAGCCACCGATACGAAATCCGCCTCCGTCAACATCGCAGCCCTGGCCTTAACCGTTACACCCACAGTTCCGACGACCGGCACAGTTGGCACATCAGTCAGTGTTTCCGCGACAGCGACCGGTGGAACCTCACCGTACACGTTCACCTGGGACTTTGGCGATGGATCTGCAACGGTCACCGGCGCCTCCGCATCGCACACGTACACCGCGAAGAACACTTTCGTCGTCAAGGTAACCGTCCTAGATGCGAATGTTGTTTCGGCGTCAAATACCGCATCAATAACAGTCAGTCCTCTTGCCCTGGCAACCGACTTTACCTTCCCGGCCACAATAACTCCTAACGTTGCCGCTACGTTCACGGCGACGACGACCGGTGGAACCGCACCCTACACCTACGCTTGGACCTTTGGCGACGGAGGAACCGGAACAACCAACCCGGTTAGCCACACCTATGCGAGCACTGGCCCGTTCACAGTTGTCTTGACAGTCACCGATGCTAACGCGAAGACTGCCACCGCAACCCACACAGTCGGCTCCGCCCCAGTATTCACCGTGACAATCAACTGCCCTGCAACCGGAACAGTAGGGACAGCGGTCGCATGCACAGCCTCATCATCAGGCGGAACCGGCACAGTCACCTTCGCATGGACAGCGACGGGTGGAAGTCCTGCTTCAGGCACCGGCTCTAGTTTCAGTACCACTTACAATGTGAAGGGAACTGTCACGATTAGTGTAATCGGAACCGATTCTGCAACTCCTACACCCAACATTCAATCAAAGTCCGCGAGTGTCATAATAGCCGCGCTCGCATTGACAACGGACTTCACAGCAAGCCCAACACCAATAGTAGCGAACAGCCCAGTCACATTCACCGCCACAACCAGCGGCGGGACACCAGCGTACACATACTCCTGGACCTTCGGCGACACAACAACGGGCACAGGAAACCCGGCTGCTCACACATACTCGACCACAGGACCATTCACCGTCGTCGAGACAGTAACTGATGCGAACGGCATTACAGCCTCTGCAACCCATACGATTGGATCTGCAGCCGCACTAGCAGTCACAATCAACTGCCCAGCCGCGGGAACCGTTGGCACTCCACTTAACTGCACCGCAACATCCACCGGTGGAACCGGCACAGTCACGTTCTCGTGGACAGCGACCGGAGGCACTCCATCATCCGGCATAGGAGCAAGCTTCACGACAACATACAGTGTCAAGGGAACAGTAAGCATCAGTGTAACAGGAACAGATTCCGCAACACCAATCCCGAACACTCAGACAAAATCCGCCAGCATCACGATGGCCGCAGTCGCATTATCAGCTGACTTCACCTTCTCTCCAACAACACCAACCAACGCGACACTAGTAACTTTCACAGCGACTGTCACAGGCGGAACCGCTCCGAACACGTACACCTGGAGCTTTGGCGACACCACCACAGGAACCGGCAACCCAGCAACACACACCTACGTGACACCGGGAACCTTCATTGTTATGCTGACAGTAACCGACATGAACGGCGTTTCAACAACCGCAACTCACTCGGTAACTGTCACGAGTACAGTGACCGGCAAGGCAGTCATGTTGACCTTCCAGGCCTTCGACATTGACGATTGCGATAACGGTGTTGGACAGCTGAACGTCAGCGTTAACGGACACATGATTGTCAACCTGCCACCTTGCATCCCCGGCGGCAAGGATAACTCTGCGTTCGAGAACAAGTTCGTCAGCTTCGGACCCTTCGACATAACTGCTTTCGTGGTCCAGGGAATGAACACCGTACAGTTCACAAGCCCACCCCCGGGACACTTCGCCCTCGTCAAGAACGTCACCGTAACACAAGGCAACACCATACTCCTCCACGTAAACGGCGCCCGCTTCGTCACCGGCGATCATCCCGCTACCTTCACCTTCTCGAATCCACCCCTGGTCGTAACGAGCTACACGGTAAACCCGACGCCTGTTATCCAGGGAGCGACAGTGACCTTCACCGCGACATTCACCGGCGGCTCAGCCCCATTCGCCTGCAGCTTCACATTCGGCGATGGCGCACCAGCCGTTGTTGCAACGACCAGCACCGGAACATGCAGCGCAACTCACAGCTATGATGACAATGGATTCTTCATGGCTCGCGTAAAGATCACAGGCCAAGCATCCACCGACGTTGTCAGAGTATTTCTCCCTGTCACTGTTCTCGAGAACAACACGAACGACGCCAGCGCACTGCTGCTATCTAACGGGACTCTCGTCGCTTCCAAAGACAACTAGAATCCAAAACTCCACTTTTCTCTTCTCAGTCTATTTTTGCGCTCGAGCTGGCGCTACAAATACCGTCAAGTCCGGCCTTCGGACTGGGCACTTCGTCTAAATTGGTCGGTCGAAGAGATTTGCTAGGAAGGAAGCATCTAGGATATCGATGACACCATCGTTGTTGAAGTCGACTGCTGCGTTGAAGTTTGCTGATCCATGTGTTGAGTCGAACGAGACGGCTAGAGCTGAGGCGTCAAGAATATTGACGACCCCTGTTCCGCTGATGTTGGGGTTCTTGTAGACTATTACTTTTCCGTGCATGCTGTCAGGGTGGATCTGGCAGTAGTACTCGTATCCGCCAAGCCCGGTGAAATCGTCTAGAGGAATATTCGGTGCGAAGAGAAAGTTTACTGTCCGGCTCGTAGGGATGTTCGCCTTTGCGACGCATCCTATCTTGTTGGCGGTCGAGCAAGAATCTGTCGTGTTCACTTTTGTTGAGAGGAAGCCCTTCGTGTACAGAGAGAACGTGTGGGTGCAGCAGTCTCCCCAGATAATCTTGAACGTGGTTGTTACTCCGCGGTACATCGCAAATCCAGGGTTGCAAGTGGCCGTTCCGCTCGGAGCACAGTTACCGAGCATCGTGGATGAGTTGAACCCTGCAAGGAACGCGGTTGCGGTGTACGCTGTCAAGTTGGCAAAGGCGGGGCTGAATTGTCCAGGCTGATCCACGGTTGGCCTTGCGTCCGGCGTGCCCGGCTTCTTGACGCGTTCAAATGTGAAGTTCGTTGTGACGGTTCCCGCTAGGAGAATCGCGATCAGTATTATTGTAATCTTCACAAAGAACGGTCTATGATATGACCTTCTACATGGATAATAGCTTTGCTATTACGGGTCTCGGCGGGTAACTATTCCGCTTTCCCAACCTTTCTTTTTCTCATAACTATTTTTCCCCCAACGTTTCTTTTCAGTTAACTATTCTATTTCCCGCTAACAAATATGCCATCCCACGGGGGGGTCTGTTTTTCCCGCGCCCCCGGCCCTTCGTGACACTAGGGCTGCGCCACGTTTGCACCTGGAACTGAAGTTGGCGGTCCTTCATGGGAGGCTCGTTTCTTCCGCCGGGACCGCCAGACCAAGAACCCGGCCACAGCAGCAACGCCTGCCGCCGCCCCTCCACCAACGGCAAACAACCAGAGACTACTCGCCGGCGCTGGAGACGGGCTCAGTGTGATCGTCGCATTTGTCAAACGGTTGAGAGAGATAACCACACCTTTTGATCCTGCCACAAAGCCAATGCTTGCCGCCCGTATCGTGTAAGATCCATTCCGGAGATCAGAGAAGGTGACGAGTCCGGAGTTGTTCACCTTCCCGCTGAGCGCCGGCTGCCCAGCCGGCTGAACCGTCGAGCCGATATCCGCACCCACGACAGGCTTCTTGTTCCCATCCACAACCCTCACCAACAAAGTTCCAACCACAACGGAGATCGCGACAGAGTCTGATCTTGTCCGGAAACCAGAATCGCTAACAGTCAGCACTGCAACATAGCTCCCCTTGACCGCGTACGAGTGAACAACCCCACTACCGACTCCCGTCGATCCTTCCCCGAAGTTCCACGTGTAATTGTACGGCGCCGCTCCACCCGCAACCTTTCCCTGGAATGAAACCTGTACCGGCGGATATCCGAGAAACGGACTCGCGCTCGCTGTCACGTTCATGTTCGGCGGAACCCATGATTTCATCAACGGATACCAGTCCTCTTCTCTCGGGCTGCCCGCCGGGCACGGAGCAGTAGATGCTCCACCATTCGGACATGGCCAAGGAATCAGTGTATCGCCGATCCCGTTGAGCCCGAAACCGTTCGCTCCATTATCCTTCCCTGAGTAATCGCTCCAGAAGTTTCCCCCAACCGCCGATATCGCCGTCTCGCCCGCCTCGAACAAGTTGTCATTGTTCGTATCGTTCACCACGGGATCTCCGCGTCTCCAGATCCCATCCCCATACCGGTCCACAAATTTCAGCCCGGAGAAGCTCTTCAGCATTGTACCCGGTAGCGGCATCATCCCGTTCACCGAGCCGATAACAGGCTCTCCCAAATCGTAAACTCCGTTACCGTCCGTGTCGTAGACAACTGTCTCGTTAAAATTCCACACACCATTACCGTTCGTATCAACGAACATGATCTTCGAATCGGTCTTCAACGTTGCCCCAGTCGCGTTGTCCCAGATGTTCTGGTCGCCGGGCGGAAACACCGCACTCGCCTGAATACTATTACTCCTGATATTATTGTGATAGAACCTATTTCCCACAGCATTTTGCAGGTTGATGCCCTCCGTGTTCCGCGGGTCTGCATTGTTGAACTCGATATTGTTCTCGGCGACAAGATTGTTCCGGGAGTTCTGGACCGAGACTCCCCAGAAAGAATCGTTCGCGACCAGGTTTCGCAACGCCACATTCCCAGTCGATCCGGCCCAGAGCTCCAGGCCCACCTGATCCTTCCGGATGATATTGTCGGTGATCTTGTTCCCTGACGATGAGTAGATTCTAACGCCGGCGACGTTGCCTGTGGCATTGTTAAATCGGATATTATTGCCGAACCCGCCCTGCACCGCTACACCGTAGAGATCACCGGTCAACAGGTTGTTTGTCACTGAAACCTGGCTGGAATCTAGAACCGTCACGCCGTTCGACTGAACAGAGGCGGACAGCTTGTTGTTCGATATCACGACCAGTGATGATGAGTTCACGAATATCGCGGGATCGAACAGTCCCGTATCGTTGATCGTGAAGCCCTGAAGCGAAACCCCGCTCGCCAGAGTAATATTAACACCCGGACCCGCGCCAGCCGGATCAATAACAGTCGTATCTCTCGAGGCGCCCGTGATGTTGACGCTCTTTATGACAACCACGCTCTCCCTGTAGATACCCGGAGCGACGAGAATCGTATCCCCTGAGACCGCGGCGTTCACCGCAGCCTGTATCGTCGAATACTGCGAGGGAACAGAGAGAGTGCCTGGATGAGCTGAGGCGTAGAACGATGCTCGGGGCAACACACCGGCGGTCAGGATGAGCAGAACAGTGGCAATCGTCCATACTAAGGACATGTTGATCCGAATAGCGACTCACCGGACGCTGATCAAAAGGACTGGACCTCTTATAATTCTAGCGCGCTCTCGCCAGATCGCAAACCTACGTATCGCTACGAAGTATTTCTATCGAAGGATAGAGAACCAGAAATCCAACGGTCAGCTCTTACTCTCCCCTCCGGCGTTCTAGATTGAATACTCCGGGAATTGCTTATCAAAATCACCCGTTTATCCTCTCGAATGCGTGGTAGGCTACGTATAACCGGAGGTTTCCATAGATACAGGAAGAACCCTGCCAGTCAGCAAGTCTTATATGAGGTATAGACGGAAAGCCTCAGTGGATATTGGATAGACATGAATAAACTACTATCCTCAATCATGCTAGCCACGCTAACAGTGCTCACAACAATCCCATTCTCAATGGCACCAGCCGCAGCCTTCTCAGGCGCACTCATCTCAATGGACCAACCACTATACTCAGGCGTCGTCGGAAGCACCTTTCAAGTAACCATCAGCCTCACCAACCAGCCAATGCTTGTCGGCTACGACTACTCACTGCTGTACAACAACGCAGTCCTCAGTTGCATCGCATACGACGACCACTCGGGCAGCACCCTTATCGGACCATTCGTTGCCTCAGGACAAGCATTCCAGTTCGTCTCAAGCTGCAACGACGGATTCGGCACAGCACGCTCCGCATTCTCTCTTCTGGGAGGAATAAGCACCAACGTCTTCTCATCAACCCTCGCCGTCATAACCTTCAAGGTTATCGCCGACGGCAACTCTGACCTCGTCATCGCACACGACCTGCTCGTCTGCGCCACTGGCGGATCAACAGGCCCATGCGCCCCACACACGAGCATCAACTCGGTCTTCTTCATTGCACCCACCGTCAACCTCGTAGCGCCCAACGCCCAGCCAACAGCGAGCCCAGTCCGACACCTACGCAAAGGCCAATTCACCGTCGACTACACCGGCTTCATCCAGCTATCGCCATCTAACCCACGTGCCGGCTATGGAGCAGTACTCCTGACCGCGACCGACCCGCACGGCGGCCAGCTTTTCGCTCAATCGAACGTCGTCTTCATGTTCCCCGGCAACTCGACCACCGTCAGCGCAACCATAGACTTCTCCTCAATGCCAACCATTGGAACCTGGAGCATCACCGCAACTGCACTTGAATGTGCAAGCCTAACGGTATGCGTTCCTGGCGCCTCCGGCCCTGGATTGTTCTTCAAAGTCAAGAGCTAGCGCGAATAACGGGAGCCCTCTCAGGGCTCAACCCTCCTTTTTCTTTTTCTACTCGGAAGGCCAGTTACTAATAGGTGAACTTCTTGACCACCCGCCAAGGACAACTCATCAGAGCCCTCCTCCTGGTGTCACTGACCCTCCTTGGCGTCTCAAGCCTCATCAATCTCGAGAATGCTCACGCTATCGGGTTCGCAGCCCCCACGCGAGTCTCAATGGGCACAACGCTTTCCCTCGATCCCAAGATACGAATTCTCGATAGCTCTCCCCCGATTGGAACAGCGCTTAAGGTCGACTCTAGAATCCGGTTCGTGGACACAAACAACAATGGACACTGGGACAGCGGAGAGACCGTAATCTACGATGCGAACAATGATACCCTCTACAACTTCGGCGACAGCATCATAGCCGGAACACCCCCCGCCTATTCCACACCATTAAAATCCGATAGCCACCTGAAGTTTGTTGACACGAACCTCGACAACGTATGGGATCAAGGCGAACCAGTTGTCTACGACGCAAACAACAACGGACTCTACGACGCGGGCGAGCTTGTGGTCGGAGGCCTACCTGTTGCCCCAACTAGTGCTCTGAAGACCGACGCGAAGTTAAAATTCTTCGATACGAACGGAAACGGAGTCTGGTCACTGGGCAAACCGGTAGCCTACGATGTGAACAATGATGGACTGTACAGCGCATCCCTCGATCCAAAAATCAAGTTTGTCGACACTCCACCCGCCAGCACTCCAAACGCGCCCGGAACATGGGCGTCAGGAAAGACCGTGATCTACGACGCTGACAACAGCGGAACATACACGACCGGAGACATTGTCATATCAGGCACAGCACCCGCCTTAGGCACAAACCTGAGCGTAGATTCCAAGATCAGATTCGTCGACTCCAACAGAACAGGCTCATGGACCAGCGGAGACGCAGTCGTCTACGACGCCAACAACGACAACATCTTCGAAACCGGAGAACCGGTCATAGCGAACGGCGCTCCCGCCCCCCAGACACAGCTCGCAAACGATCCAAAGATACGATATGTTGACACCAATAACAACAATCACTGGGTCCCGGGAGACAGCGTCACGTACGACAGCAACTTCAACGGCAGCTACAGTGCCTCAATCGATCCCCGCTTAAGGTTCTGGGATGCAAACAGTAACGGTCACTGGGACCCCGGCGAGACAGTAATCTACGACCGGAATAACAACGGGATCTACATCGGCCCCGGTAGTACTCACAATTTGTTCGTCGACAGAGTTATCGTCGGACCCGCTCCGCCCAACGGAACCATCATCGCCTTCGATCCCATCATGAGGTTCGTCGACACATTCCTAACAGGCGGCTGGTCCACAGGCGAGACCATCATCTACGAGTCCGACAACAACAACGTCTACGATGCTGCCGACGTAATCGTATTCGGAACCGCGCCCGCAGTCGGAACGCTGCTCCGAGAGCCAGTAATTGCGGGGCCAGTGCCGGCTATTGGGACCGTTCTGAAGACTGACCCGAACCTCCGATATGTCGACTCCGACACAAACAACGTTTGGGATTTGGGCGAAGCGGTCGTCTATGATAGCAACAGTAACCACGTGTACGATGCTGGCGAGCCGGTCGTCCTTGGCATACCTCCGCTGCCTGGAACCCTGCTGAGCGAGCCCGTTATTGCGGGGACTCAACTAACAATCGGCACCGTTCTCAAGTCCGATCCGAAGATAAAATTCGTCGATCTCAACGGGAACGGCGTCTGGGACCAAGGTGAACCTGTGGTCTACGACTCTAACAGCAACGGAATGTATGACCAGGGAGAATCGGTAATCGCCGGAGGAATCGCAGGGGACGGCCATTGGGATCCGGGCGAAACAGTTGCGTATGACGTCAACAATGACAAGATCTACGAAACAGGCGAGACCGTCATAGTTGGCAACGCCCCCCGAAATGCAACCGCCCTAGTAAGTGATTCCCTAGTCAAGTTCGCAGACCTCAACGGCAATGGCCTGTGGGATCCTGGAGAGATAATCGCATACGATCTCAACAACAGCAACGTCTACGACCCGGGAGACCCGGTAATCTACGGAACAACGCCGTCATCGGTGAGCGTTGGGAGCCCATCTGTCGCCCTGGACCCTCTCGGCAGGGTCTGGCTGGCATGGAGCGAGGTCCCCTTAGGAGTAGTGAAAAACCACATCATCTACTTCAAAGTATGGAACGGAACTGCCTGGACTAACAAGCAACAGGTGAGCAATGATGCCGGCGCCGATAACTACGACTCAGTGAGTCCTCTAGCAAACGGCACGATGATGATAGTCTGGTCGTCCAACAAGACCGGCCACCCGAACCTATACTACAGATTATACTCAGATACGATCGCAAGCCCATCCCCCACCACTCCGGCTATCCAGATGACAACGACATCGCTAAGTGATGCCTCTCCATCTGTTGCGGTCGATAGGTACGGCAGGATCTGGGTAGTGTGGTCTCGCCAGACAGGCGTTGGTTGTGCCCCAGTCTGCAGCAGTATCTACTACAAGTATTTCGACGGGCTCGCTTGGTCGGCAGATTTTCCGGTCCCAGGGGCTTCAAACCCGGCCCTGAGCCAGGTGACACCTTCCGCAATCATTGCAAAGGACGGTAGCATAAGGATCGTCTGGTCCTCCAACGATACTGGCGCCACTAACTTGTACTCGACGAGCACCGATGCTACCATTCCAGCGCTCCCGTCTACTGGGATTACCTCGAGTTCATGGACCGCCAGACAACTGCTCTTCGCGGACACTAACGACGATGGCTCACCCTCTATGGTTCAAGCTAGAGACGGCACCCTCTACGTCTTCTTCTCAGTAAGTACGATCAGCGGGAACAATATTGACTACACAACCTTTGCTCCGAACGCAACCTCTTGGACGGGACCTCTTGCCCTGACCTCAGCCACCACTGACGCTCTTCCCACCGCTGCTCAGATGTCCGATCAGAAGCTATGGATATTCTTCACCAGACAAAACTCTACGAGCGGCGCCATAGATCTTTGGAAGACAACCTCGGACCCGATTGCCGGGATTCATGACGTCGGAATAACGATTGTTTCCGTTTCCACTCGTCTCATCAGATCCGGTTATCCGTTCAACATAACTGTCGGAGTCAAGAACTACGGCGACTTTGCTGAATCAACCGCTGTGACATTGAAGATGAACACAACAACATTCACTAAACCTCTGAGCCTAACACCCGGCAGCACACAGCAAGTCATCTTCCAGCCCTCGCTGATTTGGGGACGATACGTCATGAACGCGACACTTCAATCCGTCCCTGGCGAGAGCGCTATCAACAAAGGCGACAACTTTCTGTCAATGGGGATCATGCGGATCTCGCCTCCCGGCGATGTTACGGGCGACGGTACTGTTGACATTCTTGACGCTTCCGCCCTCGCAGTATCCTTTGACTCGATGATCGGATCTCCACTCTACAATCCGTACGCCGACTTTGATCACGATGGGCATGTAGACATTGTTGACGCGTCCCTACTGGCCTTCAACTTCGGCAAAACCGTACTCTGACCAGACTTAGCTGATTTCCCAACCGCCCTGAACGGGGGTTCTTGCCGCGGGAATCTGACGCTTGCCGTAGATGTCTCCAACACTCCCGCGAGGCAGGAGTATTCCGATAGTGATAAATTCGGCCAGGCATCCAAACCGTATCGGTACTGATTATTGAGTAGACAAGCGTCCGCTACTCTCGTAGGTCTACTTACACTCGCATTTCTAATGTCGATGCCGACTTACGTTCAAGTTCATGGGGTAACCCAAAACCCAACGCAGAAAACCTCCTGGTCTCCATTCGGACCATCAACACCGAACCTCATCATACATGATTATTCTGACTTCACCACGATGTTTAGCGCTTTCAACAATGGCCTGATTGATATCACCGACTGGCCTATTCAGGCTCCAGATCTTTCAAAGTTCTGCAATAATGCAGACATATGGTGTAGCGCTCAAGACCCTGAATTCGGCATATTCCAGCTAGACATCAACAACCACGCCCCGTTCCTAGGAAAAGCCTTGCAGACGGCAAGGCCGGCACTCACCGGTTCCGTGACAAGCGTTCTCTCGGGAACTTCGAGCGCTTGTTCGAACGGAAACGGACAGCTCACCCTGAGCGTTGTCAACATCGAGAACAACACCCAGACATTCAAGGACTCACTGAACTCTATCACAATCAGCAACCAGCCGAGTGGCACCCCCAGCACCTCCACAAACGATCTAGGCGGGTCAACCCCGACTGGCTCATACAAGTTCCAATGCATTCTAGCAGGTGTCTACCAGATCTCGGGAACAATGATTACCGGTAATGCCACAAGTGGGACACATCTTGGTTGTGGCGCGGCGGCTGGCTGCACGATAGTGGTTCCCGCCGGCAGCGGCACCCAAGGAGGAACAGTTTCTGCAACATGGAACGTTGTCTGGAACAGTCCTAGCACTCTAACGCCATCTGCGCTGTTTCCGAATGTCATGAAAGCTATTGCTCATCTAGTTGACAAGCCAGAGTTCGTCCAGCATGATTCTATTCTCAACGGAGGAGCAACATGCGACGACACATTTCTGGCTCCCGCACATCTCATACAGGGTTCGCCTTGCGTTGCCCCATCAGCTGGCCAACCCGGCTCGCCGTTTCCGGCCTCGGTGCTTACGAAAGAGTGCAACAGTCTTGCTTTGGACGCGGTAATCACCGCGTGCAATCCAATCTCGGCGTACAATCTGGTCGATGACAACACCGGTAGCGGATCGATATGGTGGGGCGTACCTGGGCGGAGCGCGATAGGAGGCGTCGCAGCGGGATATTCCGGTCCCGCCGATATTGACGCGGCGTGCCAATACCTCGTAGCAGCAGGCTTCCCATTATCAGGTGGGACAACCAACACTTGTGCTGCCCTCGGTCAGGCATCTGTTGGGACAACTCAACCGACATCATACCCCCACTTTACCGCCCCACCCGGGACCCATTTCGTCGTATTGCTTCGAACTGACCCGCCGAGAGCCCATTTTGGCCAGATAATTGCTGACAGCATCAACATGCTCTTTGGAACACCGAACGATTCAGGCACTTGCCCAGCAACATGCACTCAGACCTCTACCGGCACTGCGACAGTACTCTACTTCAACCAAGGGTCCGCATTGCAGCCAACAGCCGCATACAGCTCGATCGGAGCGGCTGTCAGTGTTGTTTTCGGAGATGGTGGAGCAGGCAAGGCTGATGGCTGGAATCTGTATACGGGCGGCTTCTCTCTGGGCTCAACACCCGATTTTCTCTTTTCAAACTACCATAGCGAGTTCGGATCAAACGATTGCGGTGGCTCATTCAACAACTTTCCAGCAAACTACGTCTTCCACTGCGACCCTGGATTTGACGCGATGACCAATGCCGGAGAATTCCAAGCGATTTCAAGCCCGACGCTTACATCTGCCGGCGCGATCTTCCAGGACGCAGCACTGAGAGCCTACAATCTCCCAATCGGCATCGCGATGTACAGTCGCATCCAACAGTTCGCTGCGTTGAACGGCTGGAACTGGCAGCAGACAGGCAACGGACTCGGCTCCAGTCTCGTCGTCCAGAAGGGTCATGGCACTCAGACTGGTTTCTGGTCGTTGCTGAACGCACGCCAGGTTCCAGGCTATACTCCGACAAGCTCAGTATACGCCCCGGGTGGAGGTAATCCGAACCTGATACGCCGCGGTTTCTCACAAGACCCTGACACGCTGAATCCGTATCAAGCTCTGACCGTCTGGGACTTCGAGATCATTGGCCAAGTCTTCGACACGATGTTGCAGGTCAATCCGGAAACGGGCGGTGCGAACCAACAGGTCGTCGACTGGATGACTACAAGCCACTCTGCAAGCTTCAACTCAAACGAGCTGGGCTGTATTCCTCCGCCCAGTGTATCGACTCCGATGTGTGCCAAGGGAATCGTCACCCAGACTTGGCATTTGCGTGATGACATCTTCTTCCAAGACAACACACCAGTAACGGCCGGGGACGTTGTCTACTCGATCCTAACCACGAGGGACGATCCTTCCGCGAACGCGTTCAGTAGCGCGGCATTCGTGACCAACGCGATCGCCCTTGACGCGAAGACAGTTCAAGTCAAACTACAGTCCAACAGTCCCTACTACGAAATTAACATCGGAAGCATACCCATTATTCCTCAGCATCTTTGGGGATCCGTTTGCGGAAGAATCTCTCCAGTATCAACTCCAGGAGGAGTTGTGAGTGCAGTAACCAACGGTCCTGCCTCGTCATGTGCTGATCCATCATTTGATCCCTTAACATGCACTGGCTCGTTCGGAGCCGTTGCCGCCTGCGGCACGACATTCGCTGATGGTAGCATTCAGGGCATATTCACTGGTAGTGGTCCTTACGTCTGCAACAATGTTGACAGCGGCAAGCTAGCTTTCGGAAAGGCTGGCGGTTCATGCGCCCAGAGCGGCGCTGGCACCATAATTGGCGGAGGCCAATTCACGGTTGACAGCAGAGTTCTGCTCCAGGCCAACTTCAACTACATGCGAGGAGTCCGGGGCGGGCAAGCAAACAGCCTGCAGAAGCAAAGCTGGGCGGACGTCAACGACGACGGCGTTGTCAACATTTTAGACGCGAGCAACGCTGCTTTCTTCTTCGACAAGGCCAATAGCTACTGGGCCCACCCGGAATACGCGTGCAGCCCAACGGCTACCATTGTTGACATTTGCGTCATGTCAGCACTTTCCGTTTACTTTGATCAGGGTTTGACGGCTCCATTCGGAGGCGCAAACGTCAATCCGTCCACACAGCTCAGCGTCCTTGACCCGCAGATAGACCCCTACTCTTTGCAACTGTCAGGGACCGCCACATGTCTCTATTATCAGAAAACGACCACGGTTCAGACTCTGTTCGAGGTGTTAACCTGTGGTAATTCAGGGGGAGTTGCGCTTCCGGCTGGTCACACGATCACTTCGAAAGCATTTCCCGTCGCTTCATCCGGGATATTAGGGACTCCAGTCGCTGGAACAGTTGTGGTCGGAGCAGGTGGAAGCGGGGTGTCAACATGGAGCCCCAGTCTCACCAGCGGTTCACAGTACGAAATCATCTTCTACGATAATGGCGTCCAAATTGGCCGGTTCTATGCCACCTCGTAATCCGGATCGCGTGCGAACCATAGCCACTTCGCGACCACTTTCATATCCCAAAAATTACTCAACCAGGTATGTTTCTATGGCAAGGGTCGCCACTATGCTTTTGTAGCTATCCCAAGGAATAAGTACCGGACACAAGAATTCGATCATAACATTATCAAAGTGCAAGATGAATGGTTCATTCTACCGGAAACGAGACCCGTTCAAGAACCGCGATTGTCCTCCTCTTGATCCTAGTGGCCGGACTTGTTGCGGGAGGTCCACTCAACCACCTGTTGGGAGGATCCCTTCCCCTGATCCATACTGTTTCCGCAGCCCTCGGTCCCGCCAATAATCTGGGTATCGATTGTGCGCTAGGCTCATCTGCAGATTCTCCCAATCCCTTTCCGACGCCAATTACCACCAAAAACTCAGATGGAGTAATCGACTCTGGGTGCCAGTGGGCTGGAGACGTTGACGGCGACCCTGCCGCAACCCTCGACCCTCTCACGTCTGATAGCCCTGAAACCCTAAGCCCGCAAATCGGCGGAGGTTTCATCGCCGATGTAATATTCACCAACATGAACACGACAATCAATGGGTTCGACATCACCGTCAACTACGACCCTCACATTCTAGACTTTGTCGCCTTCGACCAGACAGGACTAACGTTCGGTGGGAACGTTGGTTGTCCGATCTCGAATCCGAGTTGCACTCTCCAGCTGGCATCGAGTGCTGATCGCGTCAACGGAGTAATCCGTCTTGCTCAAGTGGTTCTCGGTCTCCATATCGGTCCCAACGGAGATACCGGGAACGTTAACAGCGTCACCTTCTTCAGGCTAAGGTTCGACGTGGTGGGCGCGGGTTACACCGCCATCCACTTCGGAACAAACATCGTAACGCTAGCCGTTGGCGCAGTTACCAGTCCAGATCCTCACTACACTGTAGACGGGTCGTTCAGCACTCAAGACATTTTCAATCTTTTAGACTCTCAACCGCTCGCTCCATCGACCTCTTGGTTTAACGCGTCCTGGTCGTACTCGCCAAACCCAGAAGTTCCCGGTAGTCCTTTGACTTTCACGGCTACAGCCTCATGTTCTTACTGTAGAGGAGCTCTTACTTATCACTGGGACTTTAGCAGTGTCGATTCATCCACATACACTCCAAAGATAGACAGGACTGGCAGCCTCGTTACTATTACCGCGCCTCCTCCCCTCGTCAACAGGGTCACTCTTACAGTCACAAATGCCAGTGCCACTGTTTCCGTTTCTGCTACCCGTATCCTTCCACTTGTTGCAAAGAATAATCTCCACACGTTGGCTGTGGGTGTCGCGGGAGATGTTGGCGGCAGCTGGCTTGGCGGAACATCTTCCTACTCGGGAAGCTATGGACTCTGTCCAGCCCAAAGCTCCAATGATGTATCCGTCTGTTCCAAATCAAACCTAGTAATTCCACTCGGTACTACTGCGCAGAACAAGACAGCGCTCGTCTCATACAATTATGCAGGGTTATACAATTCGACCCTTACTGTCACGGACAGCGCCCCATCCTGGGTTAACGGGCCTTTCACTGCCTCCACGACTTTTCTAGTAAATGTCACAGGAACCCCGATGGTATACTCACTCGGAATAACCTCAAACACAACTGTTGCCTTCGTTAATCATGCAGTTCAATTAACCGCGACTGTAGCCTACAATAGCAATTATCCGGCCGTGTTGCGCTCAACAAGTTTCCGATACGTCTTCTTCTTCGGCGACGGGAGCAGCCAAATTATCTCATCTGGCTCATCCGCATCAGTTTCACACATTTACCTTACCAGCGCAAGATTCAGTGTACTTGTGCGAGCTCAGGAGACAAGGACCACAGTATTGTCAAAATCCAGGATTCAGGAGAATGGTTACACAATAATGGCTGTTGATGCCCCGATTACAGCCGACTTTGGTACTAGCCCCACGACGGTCCAGTCTGGACAGACTGTCACTTTCACCGCCACCGCTTCCGGTGGAAGCTCCACGTTCACATATTCTTGGGCCTTCGGCGACGGAACGAGCGGTACGGGCGTATCGGTGACTCATACCTATTCCAATGCGGGAACCTACAACGTGAACCTGACGATCACCGACTCCTATGGAGGAAGCTCAGTCGTTACTCATGCCGTAACCGTAACAGCGCCGACTGGACCAGGTACTCCTCAAGCCTTCCCATTGGTCTACGTCGGTGCTGGAGTCGGCGGAGTAGCGGTACTTGCCGCGCTGGTCCTGCTTCTCAGACGGAGAAGAAGGGGCATACCTTCACCTCTCTAGCACGATTTCGACTACAGCGTTCCGCCATAGCAGAACCACGCGCAAGAATTCATACCCTCAAAAATCAGTAGGTGTTTTTTCTTGGAAGATGTCTTCAAAAATCTCGCAGGGCGCTTCCATAAACTTTTAAGCTGCTTTTAGCCGCCTCTTGTTTTCAGAGGTCGTTCAGCTGAACCGACGCGTAGCAACTTCGATCTTGTTGCTGGTCTTTGCTATATCTGCCACGCTCAACGCAAGTCCAATCACACCAGTTCCCGTGCATGGTGCGCCCCAACCTTTCGTAGGTGTCTGGAGCAATGATTGCAGTTCTTCTAATGTGACCAATACTAGTCCTTTCTGTGCTGCGTCAGGCCTGACATTGACTCCAAAGAATCAGTTTACTATTCAGATCAACGTAACGAACACTCCATCGTTTAACGCGTTTGAGTTCGCTTTGTATTATGACCCCCACTACCTCAACGCGCTCAGTGTCGATGTCACTGGCTCGACGGGCACCCAAACAGTATTTGGAAACCATGCTGATGCTTTCAAAAACGATGTCAGCAATCGAGGGGTCATTTATGAGGCAGTGATTGGTCTTGGCGACGCCGGAATATTCCCCGGAGGCAACGGTGTCCTTGCAAATGTCGTCTTTAACATTACAGGAACAGGGGTCAGTCCATTGACACTAGCCGCTGGAATGTTTCCGTCGAGTTTTGCCCAAGATGCGAGAGGAAAGAAACCGGTTTACACAGATTTGGCCACTACCAACGCTGCAGGTTACACCTACTATATTGGAGTCGATACTTCTGACGGCTACTTTACGAATGTTGCCGGGACTGGCCAGCTTGGGCCTATTGCCAAGTTTACTACGTTTCCCCAACCGGCCGAGCAGGGCCGTGCTGTAACTTTCGATGCTACAGCAAGTTTTGATCCTGACCACCCTCTATCCGGTATCCTACGGTACGTCTGGGACTTCGGCGACGGAGGTTCAGAAAACAACACGGTCCCGATGACTAGCCACCCATACGTTAGTCCTGGTGACACCAGATATCTCGGAAACTTCACTGTTCGCCTGACGGTTGTTGACATAGACAATGGTTTCCAGGGCATGTCTGTCAAGAGAATAGAAATAGTTCGGCCACCGAAACACGATGTTGCGGTATTCGCTGTTACGGCAACACCTGCTAGCATAACTCCAGGTCAGCAGGTGACCGTCAGAGTGATCCTCAAGAATCAAGGAACTTTCCCCGAAAACTACAATCTCTCCGTCTCCTACGGCCCTCCGACCACGTTCATCCATAACGAAACTGGCCGAGGGCTTGCCGCTTCAGGCACAGTAACTTACAGCTACATGCTCAACACCACTAAGCTCAAGCCCAACACCTATACGGTTGTAGCGACCGTTCATATTCCATTCGCCAACGACACCTCAGACGAGGTTGGGCGCACGCTTTTCGTAGTGGCATGGCCTTCCAATGCGCCCTTTCTCTACCTGCTATCAGGAGGCGCTGGCATTGTGGCCTTGGTCTCAGTCGGCGGTTTCCTCGCTCGACGCAGAAGGCTAAAGTTAGCGGAGATCGAGGACGACATGAGACCGAGGAAAGGAAAACGTTCTCGATGAGTCAAATGGCTGGCTAGATTCCTCCGTCCACCCAGGGGTATCCCGAGCCACCCTTTTAGAGGATAATCTTAAAAGGGCAAATTGCCCGATACCCCCTTCGAAGAATATTGCTAAAAAATACACCAATACTAGTTGCAATGCTTACTATCGCATTTCTCATGTCAATGCCAATACATGTCCAAGTACACGCAATCACCTCTACACAAACGACCTCTTGGTCACCTTTCGGACCTGCTACGCCCAATCTGGTTATTCACGACTATTCGGACTTCGCCACCATGTTCGGTGCGTTCAAGAGCGGTCAGATTGACGTAAGCGACTGGCCCATTCAGTTCCCTGACCTCGGTACCCTCTGTAATAACGCAGATGTATGGTGCAGTGCTCAGGATCCTGAATTCGGCATATTCCAGCTTGACGTCAACAACCACGCCCCATTCCTAGGAACGGCCATGCAGACCGCACGACCCTCGCTCACCGGCTCTGTCGTCCCTGGAACTCCTGGAACGACAGCTGCTTGTGCAAACGGGAATGGACAGCTAACCCTCAATGTTGTCAACGTTGAGGCAGGCGGCGCGTTCAAGGACTCGCTGAATACAGTTACCATAGCCAACCAGCCTTCAGGAACTCCTGCGTCCTTGCCAACCAATGATCAGGGTGGTCAAACCCCCACTGGAACATACGTGTTCCCGTGCATCCTAGCGGGCACCTACCTGATCACAGGATCGATGGTCACAGGTAACTCTACGAGTGCACCCCACCTCGGCTGCGGAGTCGCAGCAGGCTGCACCGTAGCTATCCCTGCAGGCTCTGGTACGCTAGGTGGAGCCCTCACGGCTACATGGAACGTTGTCTGGAACAGTCCGAGCACTCTAACACCCACTGCAGCTATGCCGAACATCATGAAAGCAATTGCTCACTTGGTTGACAAGCCAGAATTTGTCGCGAACGACGCCGATCTCCACGGACTAGCCAGGTGCCTAGACACATTCCTTGCCCCTGCCCACCTCATTCAGGGTTCGCCCTGTGTGGCTAGCCCGCCGCCGGGTGCCCCATTCCCCGCAGCTGTGCTCAGTACTGAATGCACCGATCTCACATTGGACGCTGTAATCAAGGCGTGCGCTCCAATCTCAGCGCATCACCTCGTTGACGCGAACACCGGTGCCGGCTCTGTATGGTGGGGTGTACCCGGACGAACCGCGCGAGGCAGTGTAGTATCAGGCTATGCTAGCCCGGCCGATATTGATGCAGCCTGCCAATACCTTTCGAAGGTTCCGGGCTTCACCTTGTCCGGTGCGACCACCGCTCCTGCGGGAACGGCAGTGAACAGCTGTGCTGAACTAGCCGTAAACTCTATGGGAACAACCGCGCCGAACGCAACCTCGTATACTCACTTCACCGCTCCTGCGGGAGCACACTTCTTGGCCCTGCTTCGAACTGACCGGCCTAGGGCTCACTTCGGGCAGATCGTCGCTGACAGTATCAACATGTTCTTTGGAACACCAAACGACTCCGGCAGCTGCCCGGCACCATGCACCCAGACCTCCACCGGAACTGCCACGGTCCTCTACTATACAACAGGAGCTGCGTTACAACCAACAGCCGCGTACAACACCATCAGGGTCGCTGTCCCGATCGTTTTCGGTGACGGTGGCACTGGTCTCGCTGACAGGTGGAACATTTACACGGGCGGATTCTCGCTAGGATCCACACCGGACTTTCTGTTCAGCAACTACCACAGCCAATTCGCTTCCTTTGACTGCGGTGCAGCGTTCAACCTGTTCCCATCCAACTATGACTTCCACTGCGACCCCGCGTTCGACGCTATCACCAGTGCGGGAGAATTCCAGGCCATCTCGACACCAACTTTGAGCGGCGCAGCTGCAATCTTCCAAGATGCGGCACTGCGAGCGTTCAACGTCCCCATCGGCAACCCACAATACTCTCACCTTCAACAGTTCGCTGAACTGAATGGTTGGAACTGGCAAGGCAGCGGCGCAGGCCTGAGCTCGAGTCTCGTGATCCAGAAGGGTCACGGTTCTCAGACAGGGTTCTGGTCGCTGATGAACATGCGCCAGCTTCCAGGCTACACTCCGGCGAGCGGTGTTTTCGCGCCAGGTGGCGGTAACCCGAACCTGATCCGACGAGGCTTCTCGCAAGATCCGGACACGATCAACGTCTATCAGGCGACGACTGTCTGGGACTTTGAGATCATTGGCCAAGTCTTCGATTCGATGGTTGCCGTGAACCCGACTACCGGCGGTGCTAACCAACAGGTGATCGACTGGATGACTACAAGCCACTCTGAGACATTCAACCCCAATGAGCTTGGCTGTATTGCTGGACCGAGTGTTGTTGCCCCAAGCTGTGTTAAGGGTATTACGACCCAGACATGGCACCTTCGTAACGACCTCTTCTTCCACGACAATACGCCAGTCACAGCTCAGGACGTTGTCTATAGCATCCTGACTCAACGGGACGATCCCTCCGCTAACGGCTTCTCAAGCGTTGCTTTCGTTACCAATGCTGTCGCTTTGGACGCTAAGACGGTCCAGGTGAAGTTGGAGTCGAACAGCGCTTTCTATGAGATCAACATCGGTGGAGTACCTATCGTTCCACAGCACTTGTACCAGGGACCGGGCGGCTCGATATGCGGAAGCGTATCCAGCTTGTCCACACCAGCCGGCCCAGTGAACGTGATTGCCAACGGACCATCATCAGCATGCGCTGACCCAGGCTTCGACCCGGTGACCTGCGTAGGAACTGCAGGAGCGGTCGCAGGCTGCGGAACAACGTTCGCTGACGGTAGCGTCCAGGGAATCTTCACTGGTAGCGGTCCTTACGTCTGCCCCAACGTCAGCCCAAGCACCTTCCAAGCCTCCGGAAAGCCCGGAGGTTCATGCATCCAGAGCTCCACAGGCGCGGTGATCGGTGGAACATCAATGTCAACTGACAGCAGGGTGCTCTTGACTGCCTACCCGAACTATATGCGGGGCATTAGAGGTGACCAAGGTCACGCTCTACAAAAGGCAAGCTGGGGTGACCACAACAAAGACGGTCAAGTGAACATCTTGGACGGAAGCAACATGGCCTTCTTCTTCGACAAGGCCAACAGCTACTGGGCCCACCCGCAATACGCGTGCACCCCAACAGCTACCGTTGTTGACGTCTGTGTTGCATCAGCGCTTGCCGTTTTGTTCGACACTGGTAACACTGCTCCGTTCGGAGGTACAGGCACTAGCCCGGGACTCTTCAATGTCGACCCACAAATCGACCCGTACAACATGCAGCTCCCCGGTAGCGGCGTCTGTCTCTACTACCAGAATACTAACACCGCTGCAACTCAGCTCGTGCTCGTGAACTGCAACGCTTCAGGCGCAGCAAGCCTACCAGCCGGCCACACAATAACCGACTCTGCCAGCGTCCTCAACGCCGACGGAACACTGGGAACCGCCCAATCGGGCACCGTTACAGTGTCCGGAGGAACAGTAACGAACAGTTGGAGTCCAGCTCTCGTACACGGAACTCACTACGTGATCAGGATCTTCGACAACACTGGCACCGGACCTGTCCAGATCGGACAATTCTACGTAACAGCATAACAGAACATCGTATCAAGTCAAACTCCCCTTCTTATTTTTCTCAAATACCTGCGGTAGCCTTGGATGCGGTCTGAGGCTGTCACGGGGAGATATTCAAAATCCCAGGCGTTTCGCGACATTGGTGGTTCGGGCGCGTGCACCGGTCCGAAAGGCCCGATTCACAGATGCTCCCTTCCCAATTAACATCCAATCTTGCTTTTGAAACAAACGTTCGGAACCAGCTACCGATAAGGCTAAATTACATATGACAGGGGTGGTATCTCTCGTCGGTCTGAAAAATGGGTCTTCGTGGATACCTGCTTAAACGAGGAATAAACACGGTCATCCTCGTGCTGTTTGTAATAGTCTTGAACTTCACGATATTCGAGCTTTTGCCCGGGACTCAGGCGGCCATTGCGAACTTGACCCAGAATCCGAAGGTGCACGACACTCGGGTTATCCACCACCTTCAGATAGCATATGGTATCTGCAAAGGATTCACCCCTGCTGGGGAGTGCATCAGCACGACGTTTCTCGAGCGATTTCTAGCGTATTTCAAGAGCATGGTAACCTTCGACTTTGGAAATTCCTATTCTTCGGGCAAACCTATTCTTGATGAGATGATTCACGAAGGGAGACTATACAATACGCTGATCCTGCTAGGTGTGTCTACTACATTTTCAATCCTGATCGGAGTCTTTCTCGGCGTCCTATCCGCGTCAAGAAGAGGGTCTCTGTTTGACAATGGTTCAGTAATCATATCGCTTATCACGTATTCTCTTCCCACGTTCTGGATGGGTCTTCTGGCCATACTCATTTTCGCCCAGACCTTGGGATGGTTCCCCCCAGGAGGAGTGACGCCCGCAACCCCGCAGTGGATACTCAACCCGCCACCGCTTCTTACACAGATAGTTGTCAGGACTCAGTATCTGTTCCTGCCCGCAGCCGTCCTTACCCTCTTCTTCTATGGGGGGCATTTGCTGATAACGAGGGCAACGATGATGGAATCGCTTGGCGAAGACTACATTGTTACGGCAAAAGCGAAGGGTGTTTCGAATTGGGGGGTGCTGTTCAAGCATGCGCTAAAGAACGCGTCCCTGCCAATCGTTACCAATGCAGCTCTTAGCTTTGGAGGTTTGCTCGGGGGAGCCATTATTACAGAGACAGTCTTCTTCTGGGATGGTCTCGGTCTCTGGATTTTCAACGCGATCAACAACAAAGACTTTCCGGTCATGCAGGCAATGTTCTACATCATCGCCCTGTGCGTCATCGGGGCGAATCTGATATCTGATATTGTCTACGGAATCATAGACCCGCGGATAAAATACGAGTGAGCCACGTCTTGTCGACGGCGTCAAGAGTACCATATCGCATTATTCGACTCAAGAAATTCTTCCAATCTCTTCTCTCTACCAGGATGGCTGCCGCCGGGCTTGTCCTATTGCTGTTTTTCCTTGTTCTCGCCGTAGCAGCACCGCTGTTAACGCCTTATCATCCGAAGCAGGAGGTAGTCTCCGCTTCTCTTGACCCTCCAAGCTGGATAACGTTCTACACCGGTGCAGGAGGATATAGTCAGAATACCCAGTTCTCGCAGTTGACCTACAACACAGTGGGATCCGGAATCACGTTGACGAAAAATAGTCAAACGTCGAATTCTCTCGACTTCGCCGTCAACTCTACGTTAGGGGGAAAAATCCAACTGGTAAAGACGCTCAACTACCCATATCAGGGAGAGTCCAAAGATTTCCTTGGAAACTCAATCGTCATCGTGAAAGACCGTTCCAGTCCGTTCAACGCTACTGACTATGTGACAAAGTTGTACCGGATGCCAACCGAGGAGAACTTCACCTTCTGGACACAGACCTTAACCAATGCGCAGACCTACTCCCCTGTCGGCTCTCTAGATGCGAATAACGTCGCCCAGACGCTGCGTCTCGGTGGGACGAGCTTAAATGCGGCGGAAGTTATCTTCAACGTTCCAGGAACCTATCGATACGTTCTGGAGCTAACCTTACCAAACGGCAACTTTCATGCAGACGTTTCAGTAAAGGAATTCCAGTTGGCTGTGTTCGGCAACACTTTTGGCTGGATGGGCACGGATGATTCCGGCTATGATGTTTTCACGCAATTTGTCTACGGCGCCCGACTCTCGCTCATCGTAGGCCTTACGGCCACCGTCATTGGCATTGGGCTAGGACTGCTGGTGGGTCTCATGGCCGGATACCTGGGAAAACTAGTTGACGAGGTTTTGATGCGGTTCACCGATATGATGCTTGTAATTCCATCACTCCCGTTGCTAATCGTCCTGGTCGCCGTGCTCGGACAAAGTCTTACCAACATCATTTTTGTCCTCGGTTTTCTCGGCTGGATGGGGTTCGCTAGGCTCGTCCGCTCTCAAGTCCTGAGTCTGCGAGAAAGACCATTCATCGAGGCTGCCAAAGCCTCGGGAGCGGGGACGGGATACATAGTAATCCGGCACATCTTCACCAACATTGTCTCGCTAACCTATGTCAACCTCGCGTTATCTGTTCCGTCTGCGATCGTCGGGGAGGCAGCCCTTAGCTTTCTCGGACTTGGAAGCCTAACCGAAACGACCTGGGGTAGAATGCTTGCGGAAGCAAGAGGCGGTGTTTCGCTCCCGTGGTGGTGGATCATTCCACCAGGGCTGGGAATCGCTGTGTTGTCTCTGTCATTCATTCTCCTCGGATTTGGGTTCGATGCGATTTTCAACCCGAGGCTGAGACGACGTCGCTAGTCGGGATACACCTAGCAGCAGCCGTAGGGTCGTATCAATCTTCAAGCCGTCAACTATCCCCAAGCCTTATCTTCGCCCTTGAGATTGTTTTGCGAGGACCGGACCTAGAGCGATCACCAATATGCCATTGCTGCAAGTCCAAGATCTAACTACTCAGTATCGCATCCTGAGAGGATGGGTGAAGGCGGCTGAGAACGTTAACTTTGAAATCGAAAAAGGAGAAGCTCTAGGGGTTGTCGGAGAATCTGGATGCGGAAAGACAACTGTCGCGCTGTCGATCCTGAAAATTCTCCCCATGGGGGGCCGAGTAAGGAGGGGCAAGATAATCTTCGATGGAACAGACCTGGTTCCGCTGAACGATAAAGAGATGCGCAAGATACGATGGAAAGGAATCTCTATAGTGTTTCAAGGCGCCATGAATGCCTTGAATCCCGTGTTCAAAGTGGGCGACCAAATAGTCGAAGCAATAAGATTGCATGAACCGAACGTATCCAAGTCGGAAGCATGGAGACGTGCAGAGGCACTTTTCGAGATGGTGGGAGTCGAGCCCTCCCGAGTCAGAAATTATCCACACGAGTTCAGTGGTGGAATGCGCCAACGGGCGTTGATTGCAATGGCCCTTGCCTCGAACCCGAAATTGTTGATAGCCGACGAACCGGGAACTGCTCTCGACGTAGTTGTCCAGGCGCAAGTCCTGCAGTTGATGCGAGGCCTAAAGGAGAAATTGGGCCTCTCCATGATGGTGATAAGTCACGACTTGTCATTGGTTGCTGAAGTATGTGAGAAGATTGCGATAATGTACGCTGGTCATATTGTGGAATATGGAGATGCCGAGGCCGTGTTCAAGGAACCTCTTCATCCCTACACTCAAGGTCTATTGGGCGCTTTTCCCAGTATCAAGGGGGAGAGGAAGAAGCTTACCTCGATCCCCGGCCAGCCTCCGGACCTTCTGTCCCCCCCCAGCGGGTGCCCGTTCCATCCGAGGTGCCCCTTCGCGATGGATGTTTGCAAGACAACGTTCCCAGAAATGAAAAAGTCGGGCTCCTCAAACCATTCGGTGGCGTGTTATCTCTACTAGGAAATGGATCTGAGCAATTTGGAAAATGAGGAAATAATAGCCGCCCAAGGACTGAAAAAATACTTTCCGATAAAACGTGGATTTGCCTCGACTCTCTTCGCTCGGTCGGAGCTTCTGGTACGGGCAGTTGACGGGATAAATCTCTTCGTCAGGAAGGGTGAAGTCTTAGGGCTCGTCGGAGAAAGCGGAAGCGGAAAGACGACCACGGGAAGGCTACTGATTAGGCTCACCGACCCGACTGAAGGGAAGATCCTCTACAAGGGGAAAGACATTTCCCATCTCTCCTCGAGAGAACTCAAACCTCTCCGTAAGGAAATGCAAATCATCTTCCAGGATCCCTTTGAATCCCTGAACCCTAGAATGATGATCAAGGATATCGTCGCTGAGCCGCTGCGAATTCAAAAAGTCACGAAGACTCGTGATGAGCTTGATGAGAGAGTGAAGCAGATCTTGCGAGAGGTCGAGCTTGTTCCCCCTGAGGAGTTCATGCATAGATTCCCGCATGAGATGAGCGGCGGGCAGAGACAAAGGGTCGCTGTTGCACGGGCTTTCGTGCTGAATCCCGAGTTCGTTGTGGCAGACGAGCCTGTTTCTATGCTTGACGTTTCGATTAGGGCCGAAGTTCTGAACTTGATGCTGACTCTGGTTCAGAAGCGGGGAGCGTCTTTTCTCTACATTACTCACGACCTCGCCTTAGCGCGCCACATTTGTGACAGGGTTGCGGTCATGTATCTTGGAAGAGTAGTTGAGCTAGGGGATGTTGATGCGATAATTAACAGACCTCTTCATCCTTACACTAGGGCCCTGATTGGAGCGGTTCCTGTTCCCGACCCTGCGATCAAACGCACAGGAGAAGTGATCAGTGGTGAGATTCCCAGTCCTATCGCGCCCCCTCCGGGGTGCCATTTCAACACGCGCTGTCCATATGCTCATATCAGGTGCACATCAGTGGATCCTCCATTAATGGAGGTTGAAAAGAACCACTGGGTCGCCTGCCATTTGGTTGACCAACCATTTACCGCCTCATAATCAAACTAGGCAGACCACTCCTACGAGCGGTCTCAAGGTTCTGAGCAGCTCAACCAGCTAGCAATGCTGCGACACGCCAACTGGCGAGTTAATGATGATCTCCCAGCTCTTGTTGGCTGAAAGGCCCAGTGCCTGGTTAACGCATCGTTCCTTGTCAAGACCAATATCAATCATGGCCGGTGGGAGTATGGGAGGATCCCAAGTGCCATTCTGAACCACGGAATCTATGAAGTAGATTCTCGAATCAGACTTCAGCTGTGTGCCGGTGGAGGGGGTCGTTCCTGCTATGAGCCTATCGCCGGAATCGTAGATTCCGTTTAAGTTCGAATCATAGACTATTGTCTCCCCGGGATCCCATTGACTATTGCTGTCGGAGTCAACGTATTTGATGTGAGGATCGGTACTGAGGGGCGAACCTTGAGCAGGAGCTGTGTTGTTGCCGAGAAGCATTACCTGATCCGAGGGATCGTAGCTGCCACCATCATTATCAGCGTCCCAGACTATCGCCTCGCCCGGCCTAGTGCAATAGAGAGTTGCGAAATTTGTCAGGGGGTTGGGAACGCATTTTTGGTTGAATTGCTTTCCCCAGATGTTGAACAGGTCTCCGAACGTATAGATCGTCGGCACAGTCGATTGAACGTAGACGGTTCCAGTAGTGTCGCGAGTACTAATCGGTGCGTAACGGTCAGGACCGTATCGAAAGAGAGTGTAGTTGTTGATTATTTCACCCTGAACTCCGATACCAGGCGGTAGTGTAACATTCGTCCCGGTCTGCAGGTCATAAAATACGATCTTCAATTGCCAATCGATCGCCAGCCCTCCCTGGTAGGGATTATAGAACAGGAGATACCCAACTCCCCCGAAGATGACTATAAGCGTGATTGAAAGAGCGAGGAATAGCCTCCTCTTTGACTTTTTCTTGACGGTCTTAATTGTCCTTCCCGCGGCCAAGACGGATTAGTCGCCTTCGATAGAGTCGATCGCTCGACTACCTTTAAGAGATGCGTTTCCGATTGATAATTCTAGCGGAATATGACTCCGGCTAAGCGGACTGTAATTGTTGGCGCTCTCCTCCTACTCGTCTTGGCAGCCTTCTCTCCACCGAGAGTGGACGCCTCTGCTCCGCTCGCCAGTCTGTCGGCCAACGTCGCCAATGGGGTAGTTCATGCATCAGCCAATTTGAGCATCTTCCAGAATATCACGGCATACGAAGCATCGTTTACTCTACCACAGTTCAGTGGTGTCCTAGAGGGCTCTAACTCGACGAGCCTTGCGGCTGCGGTTCAGCAAGCGATTGGGGCAAAGGATTCATCTGCCCGTGTCTCTAACTTGGTTCTCCAATCCAGGTCTTCTTCTTGGATGAATAGCACTTCGATTCAGTGGTTGAACATCTCCCTGAGTTTTGATCTGAGTGGGATCCAAACTGACAAGTCGGGAAACTCACAGGTGGATATGGCTTGGAAGTCGTTCTCAGTGCCTTCTAACGTCACTGTTGGAGGCTACGAGGTGAACAACATCGGCACGGGGTATCTCGTGAACGTGGCCGGTCAACTTGCGAGTGCGAGCCGGGGGGGTCTGGGTTCCCCAATCAGGTTTACGTTTCTAGTAAACGGACATCCGTTGCTCCCGCGGGATTTTCCCATCTTGGTGAAGAATGTTGAAACACTGAACTTTAGCACAATCAATACCCCTATCTCAAAATGGACGTTTGGATATGATCCCGGTAACCTTCTCAGTTGGTCGTTCAGGGGAGGGCTTTTGGGTGTCGAGATCCTCACGACGATAAATGAACCCGGCGGAGGTAGCCGCGTGTTCTATGGACTATTCTATCGTTTGACTTCAAAGGTTACAGCTCCGGCGAGGTCAGTTGCGAACGGCGACTTGATCATAGTTGTGTTCAGCGACACGCCTGAGACAGTTATGGGGTTAGTAATCCTCTCCGTATCAGTTCTGGGCGTTTTCTCCTTCATTTCTGAAAGGCGCCTTGTGTCAGGGTTCAGCAAGAAAAGGCAAAGACGCTAGGGCGCTGTCAAACAAGCCTTTCGCGCCTGGCCACCATCGGATCGTTTTTCCGTCCGAGGTCTGTGAGTGGCCCATTTCTCGCAAAAACTCACGCTGATTTCATTGGTGCGGGGGGTGGGATTCGAACCCACGAAGGCCTTCGCCACAGGGTCCTAAGCCCTTGGCGGGATCTTGTTGAGCCCACTGCCCATTTGACCTGGCTATGGTACCCCCGCTCGTAAAAAAATGACAGAGAAGCTCTGGCCAAAATAAGCCCTACGGTCGTACCACTCGCAACTCTTCGGTTTGCTGGTGAGAGGTGGTGGCTTCGGTCAGCTCTGACTGTTATGTTCGAGGAATGACCGGTCACATCGCAGAGGCGTTCGTTGTATGAGCTTGTCACGTTGGGATGAGGAGAGCGACTTCGACCACGCGACGGGTCAAAACTGGGATAACCGGTGGTTGGCCACCGTAAAATCCCTGGCATGGCAATGTGCCAAGCTACCACGCTACGGGCATGAGGGGGCGATAGAGGTTTGACCGTTCACTGCCAAGAAGAGACTGCTCGTCTCCGAGGCGCAAGGGCTCTCAGGTAAAGCAGTGAGGGGGAACCCGACGACTACGGTAATCCTCCGAGTCGATGAGAGCAAGTCTAGTCATCGATCAACCGAAGACATGACAGAACACTCAATAAGAATGCGCGAGCGTTTAGTTTGCGTAGGATGAACCAAGGTGAGAGTGCTGCCACGGAGGTCTAAGGTGTCCTCAAGACCCACAGGCCTCTGGACCGAAGTTTCTAGGGAAAGGGAATAAAGCTTCGGACGCCTCTTCAGCATATGCTGAACAGTATCTCGATAGTCTGGGTTCGTAATGGGAAGCAAGCCAATAACGGCCCAGATGATTGCTCCGCTTGGCCAAGAGGTCAATGCTGCTTGGCTGGGAGCTTTGATTCTCGCCGATGGTGAAGTTACCTACATGAGCGCACCGGTGAATGGCAAGAGATACTTCCGTGCAAGAGTAAGAATAGGCATTTATGAACCTGAACCTATTGGAAGGGCAGCTGCTCTGATGGGCGTCGCCCTAATGGGGCCTCGAAAGGGTCGCTATGAGGCTGAGGCACAAGGATCTCGAGCAGTGGCAGTCATCACTAGAATACTTCCGTACCTCTTGGGAAGAAAATCACGTGAGGCAAGCTACATTCTGCAACACGGCGGACGAGTAGAAGAAACAGTTTACAGGGAGTTTCAACAGAGCTTCCCGTCGTTGAGGAGGCGGCAGGGTAAGCTAGCGTGGAAGAATGGTGCTCCGGGCGGGATTTTCCGCGGCCAGGGCCGCCTTTGAATTCGCGGGCTCAACGTTCCCGTTAAGCCTCCCGCGATCAACGGCTCTGAATCCCTGCAGGATTCTTCGCCGTCGCCCAGTTGGGCACGATTGGCCACCCTGTTTTCAGGGCTAAGGCCGCTATGCTAAACCGGGCTACACCACCGGAGCATCGTCCGGACGAATAGGTCATAGCCTTTTACCCTTTTGTCAGAGTCTCGCCAGAGCTCTCTACACTGGTCTGGAGTTTTCCCAGAGGAACTCGAAATAGATTTTTCCAAACTTTACTAGACCCTCGTGGTGTGAGGAGATAGCCAAGGTAAGCCCCTTCTCAGGCTCTTCGCCGAGGAGGATGATTATTTCGCCACTGTCCGAGATCATCCCTCCGCCGAACATTTGGTCTCGGACCCTAACTTCGGCCACCCCTTTCAGCCTCTTGATCATATCCTTGCCAGTAATGCTTGGAACCATGAGTGACACCCTGATGCCTCGGCTAACCATGAGAGACAAGAGCGGTGCGGCCATGGAGATTACGGACTCTGGAACGACGGGCATCGCTACGAGCAGCTCTCTCCTGGTTCGCCCTAGTGTTTCCTTGATCCTGTCTAGAATGTTGTTCTGTCCCCTCACAATCCAGATGTCAGGCCTCTCCTGGACCTCCTTCCTCTCATAGAGAGGTTGCAACTCCGACAACGCATCCGTCTGGCTGGACTTTAGCGTGTTCTCCATTCTGACTCTAGATGAGTCAAGCGCCGCTGAAGGCGGTTTTGCAAAATATTTACTCGGTCTTCCTTGTTCAGTCTCCACCCAACCCTTTCTCTCCAAGTTTCCAAGAATCTCGTAAATTTTCGAGTATGGAATTGTGGCATTCGTACTGAGTTGGCTAGCGGGCATCGGGCCAGACTCGACCAGAGAGATGTAGGCCTTTACCTCGTATTCTGTAAGATCAAAATCTTTCAAGGCTCTTCTGGTTCTCTCTGAGACCGGCATGTCATTCACTGTCGGATGCTAGTCGTAACAGCCTCGCTTGCAGGTCTTGGAGGAGGGTGTAAATACGCAAGAGCGCATGTTGATCCTGAGTCAAGCCGGGAATAGCCTTTGGTTGATAAGAACCTAATCATGGGGAGACTGGAAACCGTTCTAGACCCAGAGATCGGCCGAAGCATTGTCGACCTAAACATGGTGCGAGACGTAACGATCGACAACGGAAATGTTAGCGTCAGAATTGCTCTGACCGTGGCTCACTGTCCGCTAGCTAAGACCCTTCAAACTGACGTAGAAAACGCAATCAGAAAACTCGACGATGTAAAATCTGTAAAGGTCGACACGACAACTATGACCCGAAAGGAACTGGAAGAACTGAGAGTCCGACTACAGGCTTCCGCAG
Organism: Candidatus Bathyarchaeia archaeon; assembly: GCA_035935655.1. Classification (NCBI taxonomy): domain Archaea; kingdom Thermoproteati; phylum Candidatus Bathyarchaeota; class Bathyarchaeia (SeqCode); species Bathyarchaeia archaeon. The sequence goes on along the minus strand of DASYWW010000037.1, from coordinate 237,280 downwards.
CCCAGTCGCCTCCGCCGAGAGCTGGCTCGATGGTAGGTCCGGGGATCGAACGCCTTGGCAGGCGAGGTATACGCAGCATAATCGCAATAGTTTCCGGGAAAGGTGGCGTCGGAAAGTCGTTCGTGACAAGCATACTGGCCTCGGAACTAAGGAAGCGCGGGTACGAAGTCGGAGTTCTTGACGCGGACCTAACCGGGCCAAGCATCGCGAAAATTCTGGGCGTAGCAGGCAAACCGTTCAAAGGGCCAAACGGCGGCATCGTTCCGCTCAAAACACAGAGCGGGATTAAGGTCATGTCCATCAATCTCGTGTTGGAAGATCCCAACATGCCGGTCATATGGCGCGGACCCATCGTTAACAGCGTTATTCGACAGCTATACTGGGACGTCGACTGGGGAGACCTCCACTACCTCCTGGTCGACCTCCCACCGGGGTGTGTTGCTTCAGACACGATGGTCTACGCGAACCCACATCCTGTTCCAATATCCCAGCTAAACCCTGGCGACCATGTCTACTCTGTCGACGCTTCGATCTCCGAGTCAGGCCGATCTCCGAATGCCCTGAGTGCCACCCTCGTCGCGAAACGTGTCTTAGAAGTTCTGCCCCAGGGCGAAGCTGAAGTGTTTGAAATCCGAACCAGGACTAGAAAGATTGCAGCGACTTTGAATCACCCGTTTCTCGCGGTGGCGAAGTCTAGGTCATCAGGCGGCAGAAACTACCGATACTCGCTCTATTGGAAGCAGCTTGGGCAATTGAGGCCCGGTGATATCATCGCCGTGGTAAAGAGACTGCCTCAGAATAAGGCGGTTCCACTAGAGCTATCGCCCATCACAGACACAAGCTCCACTGGACCCATTCTTCCAAGTCATACGACAGATGATTTTTGTCGAATTATCGGATATTTCATGGGAGACGGTTTCGTGAGACTCAATCCTAAGACAAGGACTTATCAAGTCATGTTCGCCGAGCCGATCAACGGAAGATATAGGGCGAAGTACATCGAGCTAATTAAGAGGATTGTCCGAGGCGCAAGAATCTCCAAGAATGCCCTACAGTTTGGCGTCTCGTCAAAAACATTGGCCCTTCTCTTCGACAAGCTCGACCTACACAGGTCTGCTCTACAGAAGCGGGTCCCCAAATGGGTCTTCGAATTGCCCGAGTCACAGAAGCTCGCCTTCATCGAGGGGTATTGTGACGCGGATGGATTTCGTCGCCTTCGAAAGAGCCGGTTTAGGAGGCCCGGCTGGATGGTCTTCGAGACCCCGAACCGAGGGCTGCTGGAAGGCATTAGAGCTCTTGCAATTTCAGTAGGATTGAAGGTGACAAACCTCAATTCACGAATACGGTCCCTAGAGACTCCTTCTGGCCATTCCTACGCAACAACATTCTGGAGCTTCGAATGTAATGCCAGCGCGCGTACAAGTAGGTACGGCGCCGGTCTCATCAGGGGGAACGGTCGCCAGGCCGTCGGTCGCGCGCTGGTCAACCAGTACGTCGGATTCGAACGGGTGTCAAAATTGACTCCCGTGGGACGGCGTGAAGTATACGATATCAGAGTTGAAGGAAATGAGAACTTCATTGCGGATGGTCTAGTGGTCCATAATACTAGTGACGCGCCCCTAACGGTGTTCCAATCTTTGCCGCTAGATGGCGTAATTGTGATCTCTTCCCCACAAGATCTTGCTTCAATGATAGTGTCCAAGGCGGTCAACATGGCCAAGAAGATGAACGCTCCCGTGCTGGGACTCATAGAGAACATGAGCTATCTCACATGCCCTGATTGCGGAGGTACGATGTATGTTTTCGGAGAACCACAGGGACAAAAACTAGCCTTGAGCTTGGATTTGCCGTTCTTGGGAGCCATACCCTTAGATCCGGCCATAGCGAAACTCTCCGACGAGGGAAGGATTGAAGAGTACTCTAACCCAATAATCACGGGGATCGTTGACGAGCTCAGAACAAGAGCCGTAAGGCAGGCGGAGCAACTGACGCAAGCACTTCCGCTCGCATGGTCCATCGAACCCGCCCGGTAGAGGCGTGACTCTATCTTTTCCAACGGTATTCCCACGCCGCGAATCTTTTAACGCAGGTCCCGCCATTACACAGGTAAGCAAGGTCAATCACATGGCGAAAAAGCGTCGCGTTGTTCCTCCAAGAACTAAGAAAGCTGGAAAGAAGGCTAAGTCAAAGCCCGTTAAAGCGGGACACGTTCGTAAAAGGGCTGAAGCAAAGAAACCTCCAGCCGTGACTAGACAGACCACACAGCAGCCTGTCACCATCGAACCTCCCGCTCGAGAGCGCGTCGTCGTAACAATCGAGAGCATTCGCGGTGATACAGCGATCGGGGACCTTCTCGTTACCTTCCCTCGGACACGGGAAGTTCTTGTCAGAAATGGATTGAGGCTAGAGGCGGAAGATGCTGGAGATATCTACATGACCCTCGATGCTTTCTCGGCCATGAATGGATTGAAAACCGAGGGGCTCGTCGTGGAAATTGTTGAAGTCGCGAAGGAGCCTTTACCACAGCCGGCTGCGGCTCAGCTTGTAACCGCTCCGGCAGTCTAGCCTAGATTGCTTCTACTTCCTAGTTGAATGGAGTCACCAGAACATGGCTAATTAGATAGCAGATAGTGTGCAAACTTGCATCTTCGTGCGCGAATTCTGATCTCTGGAGTTGTGCAAGGCGTGTTCTTTCGTCGAGAGATTGCCGACTTGGCGAGAAAACGGGATATCAATGGTTGGGTAAGGAATCTTCCTGATGGAAGCGTTGAAGTGGTTGCCGAGGGAGACAGGGAGGAACTGGATCAGCTCATCCATTTCTGCCGCGTCGGCCCACCTCGGGCGAGGGTAAAGAATATCGAAATTGACTGGTCCGACTTTACAGGCGAGTTTCGAGGATTCAGAATAACCGGATGACGATCTACATCGTGTTCTATGATTGCATGCTCAGCGAACCAAATTCGTCATAGAACTTTCTAGCTACGTTCACAGCCTCATCGCTACGTTTTAGAAGAATCTGGTACTCGGGATGTGAGTCTCCGGCGTATGAAGCTGCTTTTTCGAAATATTTCCTCACACCGTCCAAATCGCCCCTGTAGAGAGATATTCCACCAGCAACCCTGTAACTGACTTCGGCTCGTAACCTGTTTCCCTGGGCTTCGAATTCTTGAGCCTCAGTTAGCACGCGATCCAGAGGGCTTGTGATCTTCTTCGGGTCGAGAAACATGAGTCGCGACATAACGCCATAGAGATCGCTGTCCCCACCGCAGAGCTCTTTCAGTCTATTGGCCACCACGGAGTCGGTCGTGGTTTCGACGGGGGAGTTTTTCTGTTTCGGCTTGCCGAAGCCTAGTTTCAAGGTACTCGGGGTATCTCCTAGAGTCTCGTAATCTCCTTTTGCGAGCAATTTAAAGGGATTTATTCTTTAGGAGATAGAGCCGTGAGCTAACCTCGGGAGGCGAGATTTGTGAGCGCTGAAGATAAGATGATTCGGAGGAGAGAATCTAAGGATAAAGCCCGTAAGCGAAAGAGAGGGCCATACAGGAAGTCTTCCGGCGGCGGACGAGTGATCAAGTACTGACCTTCATCAGGTCATTGACCTTGATAATCTGATAGCACACAGATCGAACATTGCGCCGATAAACTCGGAAAGATAGGATTAGCCTCGACGTATGAATTCAATTAATGTTGGATCGGGATTTTTCTATACTTTGCAATGCTGCTGGGCTCGATGCTTATGGTTTCCGCGCAGCTGTGATGCCCGAAACAGATCGTACAATGTTCAACATCCCAACTAGGGTCGACCTTCCTGCAGGTTTCGCACATAAGGCCTAATGCACGAATGTCTGTGCATGCTTGACAGAGATCTCTTGATACGTCTATCGGGTTTGGGTTATCGACGAGTCTTGAGGCGATGTCTTTGCTCATCTGACGGACTTCTGCCGCGGCTCCCAAGTCTATTGCTTCTCCTCGAACTTGGTGCCTATACTTGCTCACGGCCGCTTGTGTAATTCCAAGTCGCTCTGCGACGAGTTCCTGTTTCATTCCGTAGTCTTCTATCAGCTCGCGGGCTATCATCGCTCGTAATGCAGGAATGACGGATTTTGCTGCAACTTCGCACGGAATGATCAATAAGGCGACATTGGAGAATTCCCCGTAAAATCTATTTAAACATGACTTATGTCATAATCGAGTTTGCATTTTCCGAGACCGAATTGCCCGGGGGGTAGCACTCGTTACCAGTTTGAATGATGAGCCGGTGCCTCATGGGAGCTCATGTCGAGAAAGGCGCGGAACCCTGAGCTTTTCCAAGCTCATATCATGCTTTGAACTGTCCGATTCGCTCAGAATCGGCGCCGAACAGGAAGCGATCGGGGAAAGGCGGTTTTTTGGTGGAGGAGACGTACATTGCGGAAGAAAGCGAGTCGCGTTCTTCCCGATGATCTACTGGAGCGAGACTCTAGCACGGCGCTTCTTAGAGAAGCTAGGTCCGTTCAAATCGGTTACGACTCTAAGGAACCTATAAATCAAAACAGGCACGTCTTTTCTAGTGAAAGAGTTTGGTTACCGTCGAGGCAGTTGAAAAAGAGCTTGAGAAGGTCGTTGATCCGGAGATCGGGCTTCCGATCACCGAGATGCACTTGGTTGACGAGATAAACATCCAAGATAACGGAGACATACTAATCAAGTATCACCTGACCGCGCCATTCTGTCCGCCCATTTTCGCTGAGGACATCGGAATGAACATACGAACGTTGACCTCCAAACTTGATGGAGTAAAGAAGGTCACGGTCGTCCTGCACGGACACGCCCTCGCCAAAGAGATCAACGAGCGAGTAAATCCTGGTTATTCCCCTCCACCCGTCCAAGAAACGACTCCCGCGCAAGCGAAGTCTTGAGCTGGCCGGAAGTTCAATTTATCCGAGACTATTTCTATCTCAGGACATCGTAGAGGAATGCTCCGAGCAGTCCTCCGAAGATCGGTCCAACGATATAGATCCATAAATTCCCGAGCGGTGTAAGACTGAAGACGGTGGACGCAAACGTCGGTCCCCAAGTTCTGGCTGGATTGAGAGACGCCCCCGAAATCGGGCCGAACATCCACACAACCGCTCCAAGAGCAAACCCTATGGTGACACCGGCCCGGCTAGGGTCGGCAGATTTTGCGGTGGCTCCGAAGATGGTGAAGACAAGAATAGCTGTTCCGATGACCTCTGCGAGAAGCACGGCACCGGTGCCGAACTGAGGGCTAGGAATCGTATCACCGAGAAAGGTTGCCCTCGCCGCTCCCACGAGTCCAGGGTTGTTGCTCGATGTCCACAACGCGAGTTGGATGAAGCCCGCGATAGATGCGCCAGTGAGCTGGCCGAGAATGTACGGCGCGACCTTCTTGGTCTCTATTCTCCTCGTAGCCCAGTGAGCGATCGTCACTGCCGGGTTGATGTGGGCCCCCGTGACACGACCGATAGTGTAGACAGCTAATAGGAGGGCTATTCCATGGGCAAGGCCAATAAACCCAAGGCCGGCGCTCGTGACTTGACCGTCGAGAAACGTGACTGCCGTTATGGTCCCGGGGCCTATCATGGTAAGAAGAAATGTTCCATAGGCCTCTGCTAATGCTGCGCGTCCCATCGGGTTCATGACGAAGGCAAATTCAAGCTAGATTATGCGTATTTAGCGCTTTTTCGAGACAAACGAATTCTAACAGGCTCTCTCGATCGGTACTATTCCATATAGTGCAGAACGAACTTGGGAAGAGCAAAGAATTTTCTATAGTAGACTATACCTAGTACTGCGAGAATTTGACGGTAAATAACAGCTTCACCTGGATGATAGGCGGTCCCCAAGGCAGCGGGATCAACTCTGTTGCAGAGAACTTTGCCAAAGCATGCATACGAGGAGGGCTTCACATATTTGCCAACATCGAATACCACTCCAACATCAAAGGAGAACACAGCTACTACAGGCTTAGAGTCGAGTCCAAGGCGCCCCGTTCCCATGTGGACTGGGTAGACCTCTTGGTCGCGCTCGACCGGGAGACGATCTTCGGGGACCTAAACAAGGTTCACCCAACCCATCGAGGACATAGACATGAGGTCAGCCCCGGTGGTGGAATAATATACGATCGGAGCCTGAACTTAACGCCTGAATCCTTCGGCAGAGATGACATCAAACTCTTTCCCATACCGTACATGAATCTCCTTGTTGATGCTCTGAAAGAGTTCGGAAAAGACAAGGAACTCAGCAAATACCAAGTCATGGTAAACACGATAGCCTTGGGCGCCTCGTTGGGCCTTGCTGACTACGACTTCGACCTTGCTACCGAAGCTATCAGGGAAGGATTCACAGGCAGGAAAGCGGCTCTCGGCGACCTGAACGTAAGCGCTGCAAGGCGTGGCTACGACTACGCAAAGAAGAGTTTCGGCGAAGATGCTTTTCCGACAAAACTGCGAAAGCAGCCGTTATCCGGGAAGCGAATGATGATCAGAGGAGTCCAAGCAGTCGCTATTGCCAAACTCAAGGCCGGATGCGGATTCCAAACCTACTATCCGATTACACCAGCGACGGACGAGAGCGAATATTTGGAGTCTCATCAAAAAGACTACAACATGATAGTCGTACAGGCAGAGGATGAGATTTCCGCCATCAACATGGCCACTGGCGCCGCACACGCCGGCCTTAGGTCCTCAACCTCCACATCTGGCCCGGGATTCTCTCTTATGGCCGAGGGCTTGGGATGGGCGGGAATAACTGAGGCCCCAGGACCTGTTGTGGTGCTATATCAGAGAGCGGGTCCGGCAACAGGTCTGCCTACTCGCACTGAACAAGCGGACCTACGATTCGCACTTCATGCTGCCCACGGGGAATTTCCAAGAATAATCATGGCACCTGGAGATGTGGTCGAGACTTACTACGATACGTTCGACGCGTTCAACTACGCCGAACATTACCAGGTTCCAGTGATTCTGCTAACTGACAAGTTCCTGGCAAGCACATACCAGGACGTTCCTCCATTTAATGGTGACAACCTGAAGGTCGATCGAGGTGACATGGTTAGAGATTCGGATCTAGCCAACACCACGGATTACCGACGGTACCGCTGGACAGAAATGGGAATTTCTCCACGGGCCATACCCGGTCAGAAGGGAGGAATATTCTGGACGACGGGCGATGAGCACGATGAGTACGGACATATTACTGAGGCGGCAGATATCCGAATCAAGATGATGAGAAAGAGAATGCGGAAAATCGAGCTTGCAGGACAAATTATCCCAGACGCGAAGAAGGCAACACTTCACGGACCCAAGTCCGCTCCAATAACACTTGTCGGCTGGGGATCATCGAAAGGTGCGATACTCGATGGAATGGAAGACCTCAAGATCGATGGAATAGAAACAAACTTTCTACAGGTGCGTTACGTCAACCCGTTCCCGACTGACCTAGTTCAGCAGGTGCTCAGTTCCGCCCGGAGAAAGATCGCGATAGAAAACAATTATTCGGCCCAGATGGCCGGGCTCATCCGGGAAAAAACTGGTATAGCAATGGACAACACTATCGTAAAGTTCGATGGAAGACCGTTTTCTCAGAACGAGATCTACGAAGGAGTCAAAGAGATAATAAAGAACGGAATGAAAGAGGTAACTGTATCCCATGCTTGAGCTGAAAACCTACCGAACACAAGTTCACAACGACTGGTGCCCAGGTTGCGGCGACTTTGGGATCGTCAACGCGATCCAGATGACCCTCCTGGAAATGCAGCTCGAACCCCACAGGGTCGCAATCTTCTCGGGAATCGGATGCTCAGGCAAAACGCCGCACTTTGTCAACGCCTATGGATTCCACACGCTCCACGGTAGAGTCCTTCCAATTGCCACAGGTGCTCGCCTCTCTAACCCTGGATTGACAGTTGTAGCAGTGGGCGGTGATGGAGACGGGCTTGGCATCGGAGCCGGACATTTCGTCAATACAGGCAGGAGGAACCTCGACTTCACATATGTTCTCTACGATAACGGGGTCTATGGGTTGACGAAGGGTCAAGCGTCTCCAACCTTGCCGAAAGGTGCCAAGACAAAATCTATGCCTGCCCCCAACATTGTTGATCGTGTAAACCCGATCGCCATGGCCATTGCCTCAGGCTACACCTTCGTTGCGCGAAGTTATGCTCTCGACGTTCGTCACCTGAAGCAGACCCTCCGAGCGGCAATAGAACACCGAGGAAGCGCGTTCGTTGACGTTCTCCAGACATGTCCAACTTACAACGACATCAACACTAAGGAATGGTATGGTGGAGAGGATCTTCCCGTCAAAGCACCGAGGCTCTACAAGCTAGAAGATTCAGGATACAATGGTTCAGTAGCAGATCCCTCGACAGATGAGGTTAACGCGAAGAAAGGGAATGCCATGTTAAAGTCATTCGAGTGGGGCGACAAGATACCCATCGGTGTGTTCTTCAGAATGGAAGTGCCTACTTTCGAGGACCAGCTCGCCCTTAGAATGCCTGCTCTAAGGGACAAGCCGTTCGTCGAACAGGACATCTACAACCGCGACATTACACCATTGCTCGACGAGCTTACCTAGATCCGGGAAAATCTCCCCCATTTCCAAGCTGCTTGGTGAACCGGGTTTTGCCACGCTTGGTTACTTTCAGCTTGACCGGGGCTAATCGATCGGATGATCGGGACCTTCCGCTCTAGTATCTCGAGACCCTATCGCTGCTACCGCTTTTTTCTCTTGCTAGGTTTCCTGGCGTGGTGCTGATTCCGCGAGATAAGGGGACTCAAGGCGTGATTCAGGCTTTGATGGAATAGTCTGCTTGCGCTATCCACCGATTCCCGAACGATTTCTTCGTGAGATGTGGGGGATGCGCCGGATTCGAGATTGGTGACGATGCTGATGGGCGATACCAACTGCCCATGAATAGGGCCGTCCAGCGGCACAGGATTCTACGACAGGTTGATTGAAACATTCTTGGTTCGCGTGTAGAATTCTAACGATCGCATCCCGTTCTCGTGGCCTATCCCGCTGTCCTTGTAGCCCCCAAATGGCGTCTGTGGAAAAGTCACCAAGTACTCGTTCACCGCCAGCCCACCGACTTGCAGACGAGCCGCGAGCTCATGAGCTACTTTCAGATTGCTGGTCCAAACTCCCCCGTAGAGTCCATAGTCGGTTTCATTCGCCATAGCGACTACCTGCTCGAGAGTCTTGAACTTCGTAATGCTGAGGACAGGTCCAAAGATCTCGTCGCAGCCAATCTTCATCTTCCCATTGACATTCTCGAAAATAGTCGGTTCGAAGAAATTTCCCTTCTGCAATCTCGGATCGGTAGGTATCTTTCCTCCGCAGAGTAGGCTAGCTCCCTCTTCGAGACCATCCTTGACAAATCCTAGAATCGCGGCTTGGCGAGCCTTGGAAGCCAAGGGGCCCATCTCGCTGGTCTCATCAATGCCAGGCCCAACTTTTATCGCTCGGGTCTTAGACACGAGCTCCTTCACGAAGCTGTCGTATACACTCTCGTGAACGAACGCCCTCGATCCCGCCCAGCACATCTGTCCAGCGTTGGTAAAAATTCCCTCTTTCACGCTCCTCCCTGCCTTCGCCAAGTCTGCATCAGGGAAAACAATGTGAGGGTTCTTCCCACCCAGTTCGAGAAGAACTCTAGTAACATTTTTCGCCGCGGATTCCATCACTTGCTTTCCGGTCTCAGCAGATCCTGTGAAAACTATTCCGTCCACTCGCGGGTCAGACACAAGCGCTCCGCCGACTTCGGCGCCAGACCCGGTCACGATATTGACTACTCCCTTCGGAATCCCGGCCTTGAGCGCTAGGTCTCCAAGCATGATCGCTGTGAGCGGCGTGATTTCAGACGGCTTCACAACAGCGGTATTTCCGGCTGCTATAGCCGGTGCCAGACTTCTCGCAGCCAAAGCAATGGGATAGTTCCAAGGAACAATATGGACGGTTACGCCTAACGGTTCTCGGAGAGTATAATTCAAACGTCTCGGAGGAACCGGTATGGTCTCTCCTTCAACCTTGTCTGCCAATCCGGCCCAGTACTCGAATGCCCTTGCCGCCCATGCAACATCACCCTTTGACTCTCGAAGAGTCTTCCCCTCGCTCAGAGTCTCCAGCCTTGCCAGCTGCTCCGAATTCTCGCGAACGAGGCCTGTGAGTTTCGCAAGCAGGCGGCCTCTCTTGCTGGGATCGATGTCGACCCAGCCTGTCGATTCGAGCGCTGTCTTGGCAATCTCGACTGCGGCCTTCGCGTCCTCGTTCGTGGCTCGCGGAACTTCGGCAACAACCTCGTTATTCGATGGATCAAGAACTGACGAGACAGCCCCGTTTGAGCTGTCCTTCCATTCTCCGCCAATCAGCATCTTGTATTTCTGAATCTGAACTGTCAAGACTGTCCTCCAAACTTGATGATGCTATAAAAGAGGGTTTCCTCAAGCGGGAATTGATTCCGTCTTCATCACACGAGCCATATCGATCAACAGTTCGACCCTTCGGTCAAGATCAGGATACCTACTGAGCAAACCCTTCGCCTTGTTACCAACAAACAATCCAGCCCCCGGGCCAGGCGAGCCGGTATGAAACGCCGAGTGAACCCTCAACAGGGCGGATGCCAAAGCTAATGGTTTCCGTGTGTACATCACCGATGCTTGATCGGCCAAAAGTTCTCGTTCTCTGTGGACCGCCGCCTCGGCAAGATGGAGGACTGGGTCAAAAGCAAACGCCAATTTGGCCAACCTAGCTAGTCCCTTCTCCCTAGAATCGTTGTTCTTCAAGTGTGAAAGTTCGTGAGCGATAACGGCCTCAACCTCTGCTGAGGACATCGACCCTGCTAGCATTGGGGATACAGCTACGATCTTTCGGCTTTTGTTGTCCAAGGAAAAGGCGTTTCCAACCGTGGCTTCTCTGAGGTCAACTCCTTTGATGTTCATTTTTCTGCAAAGTTCCGAACATGTCTCGCTGAGGCTGGAGCCTGAGAACGTCCCCGCAATCATGCCTTCCAGCATTCTAGGGAATGCGAATCTTCGCGCAATGAGGGAGAGCAAAGATGCAATTCCGAAGGATGCGAGCAGCGAGCTTCCGAGTACGAGCTCTATGACTCGTTGTGGTTGCCACTCGTACATGTTGAGGAAAAGGGTGCACACGACAAGGCTAGTTCCAAGAAACGACCAAAGGAAAATGGAGGAAGATAGGATCGGGTAGAGCATCTTGGATCTTTTCGAAGGATCGCCGGTGTTTGATCGGTAAGCAATGTAGCAGAGCGCTTGGACGACGCCTACAGTTGCTACGATTCCCAGAGTCGTTATTGAAAGAAAGTAAACGGAGTAGAGCTCAAGGATTATCGTTGCCCAGACTCCCTTCGAATTCTTTCTTCGAGCCTTTTTAGGTCCTCTTTCGGGATCTCTTCCATGTAGTCATGCAAAGTGGAGATTATGCTGGGTCCGAAGGCAGTCAGTAGTCGATCAACAAATCCTTTCACAACTCGGCCTTTGACTCTGTCTTCTGAGTGAAGGCGATAGACGTACCGGGAGCCTCCCCTGCCAATGGCCTCGTCTCGAGCCAAGATCCCTTTCTTGTAGAGGCGATCTAGTGTAGTACTGATTGTCGTGTAGGCGAGCCCGCGCGAGGATTCGAGCTCTTGGGCCACTTGACGGGCAGAAGCGTTTCCTAGCCGTACAACTGTCCCAAGGACAGCGGCCTCTAGATCGCCAAGCTCCAACGTTAATGTGCATGTAGCCCAGCTCTAATATCTAACTTTCTATTCCGGTCGGAACTACCACAAAACAGGCGTTAGTGACACGCGAACCTAGGCTGTGAGCGCAAAGACGGACTCTTAATGGTGCCGGGGGAGAGTGAGAAATTTCAGTCTCCGGGGGAAGAGTGGGTTCTAAAGGGCTTCCAGTACCCACACTTTCAGTCTCCCGATTCAAGACATTCTAAACGGAGTATTCCGATTTTCAGAATAGTCCCGAGAGGGTCATCGTGAGATCGAGGAAACCCATTGCACTTCTCATTCTCGTAATGTCAATGGTGCTTATTCCCCTCTCTATCCAGAACGTCCATGCGGTAGGATGTCAATCAGGATTCTGCGACTTGTACGCTCAAACAAATGTTCCCAACGCAGACGGATCGATATGGGTCCAAGAGGACAATAACACCGCCTTGAGATTTATTCTCCCTCACCTATTCTCGTTTCCGAACGGGACATACCACTCCCTCGAAGTTCTCAATCTCACAATTCAGGCATCATCCGGCGCCAGATACATCTGGAAGCAATGGGAAGTCTACAGCAACCAGTGGACCCCAACAGCTCTGATGAAAACCCCCCTTATGATAAACAACTACACTGGATCAGGCTCTTTCACAGCCAAGTTCGACAAACAATTTCAGTACACCCTGACCTTTAACGATGCCGCAGGCCAGCCATTGACTCCGGCACCGACCTCATTGGTCTTGACAAGCGGAGCAGCCGCGATTACAACATCGACATATTCAGGCCAGTGGCTTTCTGCTGCCTCATGGACGGTCACTTCGGCAACCTGGGAGAGCTACCAGCCAGCCGTGCTCACCAATGCGGTTATCGATCTCACCTCAGCTCCCGCGACTGTCGCGGTCACCATCAGCGCGTATCCTGCATCGGTCAAGGTGGTCGACAAGTCAAACAGCCCTCTTCCAGGAGCGTCTGTGACCGCCACTTTCGCGAATACTACAACTAGAACGTTCACGACTGATAGTCAGGGAACAGTTCAGCTCGGGCACATTCCACTAGGACCCTACTCAGTTCGCGTCTCTTACCAGGGGCAGGATCAAGGAACAAGGTGGTCCGAAGATGCCTCTGTTTCCTCAGTGAGCACCGTAACCCTGAATGTTGGAGGCGCAGCCTCGGCTCCCGTTGTCTCCGCAATTGTGCTATTGACTATTTTCGGGGTGGCCTTCTTCCTGGTTCTCCTTGCGATCAAATTGCGGAGTCCACGACCTCAACCACCAAACATCTAGAATTCTGCGTCACTGAGCTCTACTCTCTCTTACGTCTCGGGAGTAGGTCGCGATTCGAACCGGCTTGATCACTGTTTCTGCTTGTCAGAATGACAACACTTATACTAGTAGAGAATAAGCGAATTCATGCGTCGAGTCGGCATGGAGGGGCGAAACCCTAGGCAAACTCCTTCTCCCGAGGACCTCGATGACATTTCCACTCTTATCAATCTACTTGAGCTGAGTGCAAGCCTCAGAAACGTAAATCGTTTTGAGAGCGAACTGGAGTAACATCCCCGCGCCTTAGGGACATTTTTCTCTTCGTCAGTTCTCGGAAGAATCCCTCGGTGGTCGACCCGTCGATGCTCGGTCACTCGTTGCTAGGTGGATAGGTTACAATCCCCATTCATACGGCGCAACAGCCCTGACGGAAAATAGACGCTATCAACGGTAAGTTTCCTCAGGTGAACTTAGAACTGGATGGTTCCTCTCCCTTCAAAGGATTCTACAACCTCATAGGAGGAAGTCTGCCCGATTCTTCATCGGTGTTGATTACCGGTGACCCGGGAAGTGGGAAGACGACCCTTGCGCAACAGATCCTCTACGAGGAGCTTCAAAGGTCGAGACCCTGCATTATTGTCACTTACGACACATTCCCTTCGAACATTCTGGAGAGAATGAGCCAGTTCGGGTGGGACCCTCGGAAGTATCAATTGCTGAACAAGCTCAGCATCGTCGATTGTTATTCTGCTACAGCTGGAGTGACCGAGGGGGTCGTTCCACAACCATTTGACCTTACCAACGTGAGCATCCACTTGACTTCGGTCATGGAGAAGATGGGAAACCATCAGGTTACGATCATCGTGGACTCGCTGATGCCAATCTTTAGCGAAACAGAGCCAAAGCATGCTGTTAGTTTCCTCCAGAGCATCGCCGCAAAAGTCAAGAAAGTCGGCGGAAAAATGATAGCCACGCTGTCAACAGGGAGCGTCCAGCCCGAACTCTTCCACAAGGTAGAGAGTCTCGTCGATGGCGTTGTCGAACTGCGAATGGTCGAAGAGCATCAGATGCTAAGGCGATATCTGCTAGTCAGGAAAATGGACCGTCGTCAGATAATGCCCCGACTTGTTCGGTTCGATATCATAAGCGGCATAGGGATTCAGCTCCAACTCCCGAGGTTCGGGTTTCTCCGAAAGAAGCCTAGCATGGGCACAATGATTGGAAGCTAGATCCAAAGAAACCGTTTTGTTCACAACAGATCATTCTTCGCCATGTCAGGACTGTCCCCATTCTCGGAATCCTGAGAACCGAATATTATCGAGTCTTCCAATTTGCTCTCTACGTGAAAGACCACAGAGCTGTCTCGCAGGCAAGCCCATATCTATTTATTCCCCGAACGGCTATCTTAGAGCGGAAGCTGCATGGCCGAGCAAAACTCGCCAGAATATCCTCCTGCCTTAGACCTCGAAAGGGAATTGACGAGAAAGGAGAGACAGATCGAATATCTCCAGACGGAGCTCCGCAGATACCACAACCTCATGGAGGAACTAAAACAAGGCATGCGCCCTATTGGAACGATCGAAGAAGTCAAGGGAGACATGGCCCTTGTCCGATTATCGGGCGGCCAAGCATTCCAGGTCAGCATTCCACCTGAAATAAGAGAAAAAGTGTCGACTGATGTCGACGCGGTCCTATCTCCCACGAAAGGTGTCATTGTAGACGTAATTGAACGGCTGCGTGAGCGTTCGCTCTTAGAATACCAAGTGGAAAAATCGCCCAAGGTCTTCTACGAAGACGTTGTTGGCTTAGAAAAAGAGCTGCACAGCCTGAGGCAAGCGGTCGAGTGGATACTTGACCCCCAGGTCCGAGCTCGACGCGAGCAGATTATCCGCGATCCAAGGATGCTGGAAGAGGCCGGATCCATCCTCCTGTTCGGTCCGCCTGGAACAGGGAAGACCTACATGGCAAAGGCAGTAGCTGGAACGATCGGTCAGAGAGGCCAAGAGACCAGCTTCCTCAAGATAGAGAGCTACGAAATAGTATCAAAGTGGCTCGGAGAGTCCGCGAAAAACGTCAAGGAAGTATTCAAGCTCGCTCGCGAATCGGCCCCAACGGTTCTCTTCATCGATGAGGCCGATGCTATTGGGCGAGCGAGGATGGAGGCTACCACGGACGCGGGACGAGATGTTCAGGGAATGCTCAATCAGATTCTTACCGAGCTTGGAGAAGGCTTCCACGTCAACAGAAACGTGTCCGTAATATTTGCGACGAACTATCCGAGTGTCATAGACACCGCTCTCCTTGATAGGATCAAACGAATTATCTATGTTCCACCGCCAAGATCGATGGAGGAAGTCAAGAGGTTGCTGGACTTTTACTGCTCCAAAGTCGAACTGGATCCTGGTATCTCGAACTATCATGGAGGATTGACTGACGAGGCCTTTGAAGGTGTATGGCGGACCATCAGATCAAGAAAGCAGTTGTATGAAGCATCCATTCCCGAACGCGGGATTACGGTTCGAGAACAGTATGTTGTGACGCCTCGTGACCTGAAGAACGTTGTACAAGAGGCGGCAAGCGAGGCATCCTTCGCAGGTGAGCGCTGGGTGACGATGGACAGGATGCTTCCATTGTTCAAGAACCTCGCCTCGGATGAATCGAACCGAGGATCTCGTATAGTTAGCTAGATCAACCTCTCGACTTATTACCGATTGGAAGAGCAGAGGACGTCATGTCCTCTAGGTTCGGTGAGGATCCTTTTGCGATCCGGGAGCTGGAGGAAACGATCGGCCGACTTGAACGATTTCTTGCGACTCATCTGGAAGAGGCAGAAGCAAGACTCCTCGTTGTGGGAATGTCTGGCGGTCTGGATTCTAGTGTTGCTGCGGCGTTGTGTGCTCGCGCTGTCGGGGGCCAGCGGGTTTTGGGTGTGTGCCTGCCTGAGAAGGAGACGAGGAATGATCGAGCGCTCGAGGACGCTAGATTGGTCGCATCGAAATATCGGATACGCCTCAAGATAATCGACGTAACTCCAATTGTTGAAACCTCTCGAACTACTCTCGGCGCTGAGAAGGCGCGGGGAATTCCTTGGGGCAACGTCAAGGCGCGCCTCCGTGCAATGGTCTTGTACCATTTTGCAAACGCAGGGCGTGGTCTTGTCGTAGGAACTGGGGACAAGAGCGAGGTCATGCTAGGCTACTTTACCAAGTTTGGCGATGGAGCCTGCGACATCATGCCGTTAGCGGATCTCTACAAGACGTCCGTCCGTAACTTGGCAAAACATCTGGGGATACCAGAAAGGATCCGTGTGAAAGCCTCCAGCCCTGAGCTTTGGCCTGGTCAGACAGCGGAGAAAGAGTTGGGTCTCAGCTATGAGAAGTTGGATAGGATTCTCTGGGGCCTCGAGAGATGGATGATGCCAGAAGAGATAGCAGGGGAAACAGGCTTGAGGCTAGCACTGGTCAAGAAAGTTCGTGAACGGTGGTTGAAGTCGGAACACAAGAGACGCCCCCCTATGGTATTGAAGCTGGGCTATAGGACTGCAGGGAATGATCTCCGTTTACCTCGCTAGAGAAGCCTGGAAGAATCTGTTCCGCAACAAGAGGTAAATGCGACGGGGAAGGATTCTTTATTCAAGCCAATAGAACAAGTTGTCACGGGATCCTTTTGCAACCTTCAGGCTCAACTCTAGGCCTGGTTTCAGCCGCTCCTTGTTTACGTTGGGACTGATTGGGGCGAATGCTCGCAGCCCGTTGGTGAGTTCAGCAAGTCCCAGTAGGTACGGTGTTTCCGGCTGAAACGCTGGCGGTGCGAAGAAAACCTCGGTGAAAGTGATCAGGTTAGCCTTCCCGTCCAGCACAACCCACTCTATCGCGCTGTGGCGGCAGTCTAGGCAGTCGGCTCGTGGTGGAAAGTATCTTCTTCCGCACTTTTTGCATTTTGTCGCTACAATCTGCCCTTTCTCCAGGTAGGATAATAGTTGATTGATCTTGGTCTGGGAGACATAACCGACTCTACCAAACTTTTCAAAACCCAATTTACTGGTCCACGCTTTTCTTGAGAATCCACTCAGTCTTGCCGCGTTCCCAGTGACGGGTCCACTCTTCTACTGCGTCTTGACCGGATCCAAATCTTTCATGAACGGCAATGGCGGCGTCAAGCTTCTCTTGTTTCCGAGCTAGTTCGAAACCGACAACCCGGGAAAATCGTTTCACATCACCAAAGCGCGATATCCTAAGGTCAAAGACCCTCTTTTTTGAATTAAACAACTTGTTCTTGTACACACTAGGTCGTGGCTTACCTTTGTATACGAATGTTGCCTTGAGACCAAGGCACTCCCTCAGAATTGTCTTGGTATAGCTCAGTAGGCGAATGCTTGTAGATGTTGCGACAACAACTTGAACAAAGAACCAAGGTTTGCCTCGTCTTTTTGTTGTTGTCACGGCGGGGCATCCATCGCTATCTGCCAAACCTCTTACAAAGCCAGACGGATACTCTCGCACGTACCGATCCAGGCCAAGGAGGCCTCGCGCGAGAAACTTGCAGAAAGACACGTTTGCGACAATTGTCTCGTAGTTGTCTCGATCCTCGACATGCCTCACAGAATATGGTCCCTTTCCAAGAATCTGAGCGCATGTTGAAGAAAACTTATTCGCGAATTCTTTGTCTTTGACACTTAGTCGCAGAGAAAAACGATTTCTCCACCGGGAAATCGAACCGTCTCCCATGTAGACACCGATTACATACGACAATTGATCAGAGGATGTTGGTCTGAAGAGTTCGTAACGGGTCCAAGGTCTTCGACCATCTACGAGCCATCCTCTAATAGTCGCGTCAGGCATTCCCGTCTCGTTCGAGATTTCCGTAACAGAGCGACCCTTTTGTGCAAGGTGTACGGCTTCACTATACGCTCTAATCCTTCTGTCCAAACTATGAGAGGGAGTCAACTCTTGAAAGCCCGCTTGCAACTTTAGTTTCGCACTCGCTTTTCGTCAAAGAGCAACGAGAATGTACTCATGATCGCAGTATTGTAACAGAGCAGTACATTCCTATTCCGCCGATGTTCTGAGCTAACCCTATTTTCGCGCCGTCGACTTGAGTTGAGCCGGCTTCACCTCTGAGGTGTTTAGTCAGGGCGAAGAGTTGGGAGGCGCCTGTTGCGCCGACGGGATGGCCTTTCGAGATGAGGCCTCCATCAATGTTTACGGGTATTCTTCCTCCTAGCTCAGTTTCCTCTTTCTGCAGGAGTCTGCCTCCTGTTCCGGGTTTCGCAAAGCCTAGGTCTTCATAGTTCAGAATCTCGGTGATCGAGAACGAGTCGTGCACCTCGGCAACATCAATGTCCCTTGGTCCTATTCGCGCCATCTGGTAGGCCGCCTTTGCCGCGTTCTTTGTAACCTCGAAACTTGTCATCGGACCCTTGCGTCCTGCCAGAGACATGGGGCTGGAGGCAAGGCCTAAGCCGGCAACCCATACGGGTCTGTCGGTTAGCTTCCTTGCTTTCTCTGCGTTTGCGATAATGAGGCATGCTGCGCCGTCGGCGTTCGCGCAGCAATCGAAGAGTTTCAGCGGTGTCGATACGGGTCGAGACTTGAGGACTTCTTCTGCGGTTACGGGTTTTTGAAACATAGCGTTTGGATTTTTTGATCCGTACTTCCGATTCTTCACTGTAACGAGAGCCATCTGCTCCTCCGTAGTCCCATACTTCGCCATATGGGCGGTTGCGTACATTGCGTAGTATGCAGGCATCGTTGTCCCGAAGGGCGATTCCCACATGACATCTCCCGCTCTGCCCATGAGTTCTTGGATCTCTTCCGAGGAGAGTTCAGTCATCTTCTGGACCCCTACGACCGCGATTACATCGTGGAGCTTTGATGAGACAAGAGCCCAGGCGGTCCGGAGGCCAACTGCGCTCGACGCGCAAGCCGCTTCGACATTGAAGGTAGGTTGAGGGTTAAGTCCCAAGTATTCTGCCACAACGCCCGCTGGTGATCGTTGCTTATCATAGTGAGTCGCGGAGCAGACTACTGAACCGTCTATTCTCGAAGAATCCATGTCGGCGTCGTCAAGAGCGGAGCTGTAAGCTTCGAAGGCAAGCTCTCTAAGTGAGGCGTCGCTCCTTTTTCCGAACTTTGAGTGGCCGACTCCGACGATTCCAATACGGCTCGTAAATTCCGACGCTCCTAGGCTAGAATTCTAGCACTTCATTAGAAGAACGTTTTCTGATGACCCTTCAACCAAACAGATCGGGCTCGAGGGCCTGCTTCTACTAGGCCTCTTTTGATTCTGCGTAGAGGAAAGTTATGCCGCCCGAGGCTATCTTGATGCCGTGGCGTCCTGATTCGCGTCCCGCTGGACTATCCAACGCTTTCTTCAGGGTGTCCATTGTTTCGAACTCGAGCTCGACGACTTGGTAATAGGCAGGTTCTCCTCGGGGTGCCCCGACGATCTTGTGAACCGTGTATTTTTTCAGACCGGGCATTGCCTTCGCCATTGGAATATGGTCTTTCCAGTATTGTTCATCGAACAGCTTCGGGTCCTTGGGCTGTCCGAACAAGACAATGATCTTTGTCACCTTTTTCTCTATCTCCTAGAAGCTTGTGGCAATTGTTTCGTTCTTCCTAACCTGAACTATCTCGCCCTCAACTCCCAGCTCCGGTATCGCGGGTACTTTGATTCCCATCGCTTCGATCTCGCCCCGTTTCTTTTCGATTGCTTCTCTCCAGAACTTAACCTTCTCTTCGAGAGTAAGCACGCCGAGTCCCGCGTCCCTGGCCGCTTCCTCCATCTCTTGGTCGACCTTGTCGAAGTCTGCAGGAAGGTGCCAGAATTCGGGTTTGTGTTGATAGAGGAGCGGTGAGAGAAAGATGAAGCCCTGTTTCATCTGGCGCGTTATCGTCATCTTCTGCTCCAGAGTGAATTTCTCGGCCATGGCTCGGAGCAAGGCCATAGTGGCCACGAGGTGCCGCGTCTCGTCTCGTGTAATGTTGCGGAATGTTTGCTGGTAGATTCCAAGTTTGCTCGTCTGGCGCATCGCGTTGAAGATTGTTTCTGCGCCTATTTCCGCGAAAAAGAATCCTGCAAACAGGATTTCAGGAGGAAGGTATTCCCATGCCTTTAGGAACCCTTCCCAGTATCGCTTGCCATCGTCATAGAGGGCTGTGATGTTTCGCAGGGCCCTTGCCTCGAAATCGGATTGGGGCTTATACCCATACGGCCAGTTGGGGCAGAGCTTGTCGCATGCTCTCCGGCAAACCTCATCATGGCGGCATTCATCGTATGTGATAGAGGCGAGCATCTTCTTCGTCGGATCCTCCATGTTGAGCTCTGCAGCTCTTACCGCGCCGAAGCCGAATGCTCCGATCCCGGATTTCTCGAAGAGGGCGAGCTTCGACATCCAATAAGCTTGGGCTATTCGCTCCTTCGAGTCGAAATTTTTCTGGTCTAGCTCATCCCACGCAAAAGTGGCCGGGTTCCAGTTCTGGGCGAAGGAGAGGTCAAAGGCCTTGAACATCTGGTCGTTCGTAACAGTCCAGTTTCCGGGGAAGATGTTGAGATCAATCTTCGGCCGTTTGTTCTTGTCCTTGCCCGGCACGGTCGTTCAACTCTCCCGATGGAAGAGATTGTTACTTAAACGTGAAACCCTGAGAAGTCTCTCTTTGTCTCATTTTCCTGAGAATTTAGGTGGGCGTTTTTCCAAAAAGGATTTGACCGCTTCAATATGGTCGCTAGTCTTTCCGGCGATGTCCTGATTGTAGGCCTCGTACTCGAGAACTTCGGGAAGTTCGAGGCTTGCGGCTCTATTGACGATTCGCTTCGACAATCCAATTGCTTTGGTCGGGCCGGTTGCAAGCCGATGGGCAAGCTCGTCGGTGTGCTTATCGAGGTCTGCGGCCGGAACGACCTTGTGGATGAGGCCGAGCTGTTCCGCTTCTTTCGCGGGTATTGTTCTTCCCGTCATGATCAGTTCAAGAGCTCTTCCTGGGCCGATCATTCGTGTAAGGAAGTAGCTACTTCCAGAATCTGGTACTAGGCCCATTCCAATGAATGCCTGTTTGAGACCTGCTTCCTCAGAGGCTATTCGGATATCGCACGCAAGAGCTATGCTTGCTCCGCTTCCGGCAGCGATGCCGTTCAAGCGGGCGATAATCGGCTTTTCGATACTTCGAATGCGAGTGATGATCGGATGATATTTTTTCCTCAGATGATCCCCAAGTGAAGGATGTTCTCCTGCCCCGTAGCGCTCTTTCAAACTGGATACGTCTTCGCCTGCTGAGAAGGCTCTTCCGGCGCCTGTTATGAGGAGGCATCGGACTGTCTCGTTCTTCTCTGCCTCTTTGAGAGTTGTGAGTAGTTCTTCTCCCATCTTGTCGTTTATCGCGTTGAGAGCGCTCGGCCTGTTGAACGTAATCTTTCTGATGTGATCGTGCTCTTTGACGATGAGTGTTTCAGGGGTCAAGAATCATCGTCCCTTGAAGTTTGGGGGTCTTTTTTCCGTGAACGCCTTCATGCCCTCTTTCATGTCCTCCGTCGAGAAGAGGAGATAGAAGTTCTTTCTCTCAAACTGAAGTCCTTCTTCAAGTGGCGAATCGAATGCTTTCAGAACTGCTTCCTTGGCCAAGCGGGTGGCGATGGGGGCTTTTTGTGCGATCTGCATCGCCAGCTTTCGCGCTTCATCGAAGTAAGCTTCTACCGGCACGATTCTGTTGACGAGTCCGTGCTTTTCCATCTCCTTCGCGGTCACGGGTTGTCCGGTCAGAACCATCTCCATTGCCCTATACTTCCCAATGGTTCTAGTAAGACGCTGGGTCCCGCCTGCTCCGGGCATTATTCCAATGTTGATTTCAGGTTGGGCGAATCGAGCAGTCTCGGATGCAATGATGATGTCGCAGTTCATCGCTAGTTCGCACCCGCCTCCGTAGATGTAGCCACTCACTGCTCCGATGATCGGCTTTGCAATCTTTTTCAGACGATCCCAAAGAGCGAACTTGTTCTGGTCGATCAGCGTCACAGGGGTCGCCTCAGCTAGTTCTTTGATATCGGCTCCTGCGGAAAATGCGTCGTCTCCCCCGGTCAGGACCGTCGCCCTAATCTTCTCGTCTTTGTCGAAGGATTCGAGCGCTTCGACTGTTTCTCGGATGAGTTCGAAGTTGAGGGCGTTGAGAGCTTTTGGACGGTTCAGCCGGACAATTCCGATAGGTGGCTCAGTCTCAACAAGTATGTGCGTGTAGGGCAATCGAAATCAGTGGTTCGTAAGGTTCTGTTCTGTATAAAGGGTTAGGATTTCTTGTCAGAGTTTTGTCCGGAGGTACTCGTAGTATCCGCCCTTGCTCGCCTTCTTTCTCGAAGGATCGCCGATGTACCCTTGTTCGACCATCTCTCTCAGAATCCTAGGTGGCATCCATCGACTCTCATTCGTCGACTTGTAGAGTGATTCAAGGTTGCGGAGCCTAGTATCTAGTCCGACGAAGTCGGCTAGTTCGAAGGGGCCCATTGGATGGTTGTAGCCAAGTCTCATGCACGAGTCGATATCCGAAAGACTCGCGACACCATCTTCTAGCAGTTTGGAAGCCTCAATGTAGAGGGTGAGTCCTAGCCGGTTGGCGATGAAACCTGGCTCGTCTTGAGCGAGGATGGGGGTCTTGCCGATCTCGCGGACAACTTGGGATGCCTTCTCAACTGTTTCAGGTGACGTAGACGGTCCTCGGATGATCTCGACGAGTTTTGTGAGCTGGGCTGGATTGAAGAAGTGCATTCCAACCGTTCTATCTTTCCTCGAGATCTTTTGAGTAATTTTATCGAGACTGAGGGTTGAGGTGTTTGACGCTATGATCGCAGTTAGTGGAGCAGCGGATTCAATCTTCTGAAAGAGATTCTGTTTGAGTTGAAGGTCCTCGAAGGCCGCTTCGATCACAAGGGTCGAGTTCATGCAGGCGTCTTCAAGCCTGGGTGTTGTCTTGACGCTTGCCAGGGTCTTCTTCGCTTGCTCTGGGGTCAGTTTTCCTTTTGAAACGGCCGCATGCACTCCGTAGGGTCCGTCTGCGATTTCGTCGAGCCCTGTCTTCAGTGCTTGTTGATCTTCATCAGCAGCTTCTACCTCATGGCCATGTTGGGCGAATACTTGGGCTATTTGTCGTCCCATCATTCCGAATCCGATAATTGCGACCTTCGTTCTTGATCGACCTAGGCTTTGCCCTTCCTCTTTCGGTCTTTTAGGGTCCTTAGACGTTCAGCTCGTCGCTGTTTTCCTTCTCTCCACCGTCGTTTCTCTTCTGGTGTTTCAGGGAGGACGTCCGGGATTTCTACGGGGCGCCCGTTTTCATCAATGGCAACGTAGGTGAGGTAGGATGATCCGGTGTGTGTAATTCTACCGGTCTTGAGATCCTCTGCTTCTATCCGGACTCCAACCTCCATCGAGGTTGTCCCAGCATAATTGACTGAGGCCTTGAGGCTGAGAAGGTTGCCGACATAGACTGGATGGTAGAAGTCCATGCGGTCGATACTCGCTGTGACCACAACTGATCGCGCGTGCCTGAGAGCCGTGACCCCGGCTGCCTCATCGACCAGCTTGAGTATTGTACCGCCGTGGACGTTTCCCATAGGGTTCGCATCTACAGGCATCATCTGACTTGAGAGAATGGTCTTGGAACTGCTCACCGGCTTAGACGGCCTACTCATTATGCGTCGGTTCACGAAGTGATCTAGACAGACTTTAGCTTTCCCAGAAGGTTCTGTTAACTCTTCGTTGGTTGAGTTAGCTTCGGGACATCGACTCCGGGGATTACCGTAGGCGTCGGGTTCCCCTTCACTGCTTCAACTGCTCCGCCTTGCGCCTCATTGATGGGAGGCCGGGAACGTGCGAACCTCACCCGTCCCCGCCGAGACAAGTTTATCGCTGCTACCATGTCCCGGTCCATTACTGTTCGACAATTGCTGCACCAGAGCTTGCGTTCTAGTCGCTTGTCTGATTGGAGTCTCTCCCCGCATCTCGGACAAGTAATACTGGAGCCTCTGGTCCCACGCCTAGACAAACGGACAACCGGTAGGCCTACCCATCGTGCCTTGTACTCGATCTGTCGCTGAGCCTCGCCGAAACCCCATCCGTTCATTCTACCCCTATACTTTCTGCCCTGACCGTTACCCTTACGATAGAGGGATCGGATGCCTTCGATGTTCTCGAGAACTATTGCTGTTTTCCGCCGGACTCCCTCTGCGACAATTGTCTTTGTCGTGTTGTGGAGTAGGTGAAGGGTTCTAGAGGTTCTTCGCCGTCCATACTTAGACGCTATCACCGTTCTTACTCTAGCATCGTCTCGTCTGAAGGAGGCTACTATGCGTGCCGTGGTACTTGCTATGCGCATCGCCTCTGAGAGATCGTATCGATGGGCATGCTGGTCGTTTCCAACCGTGAGATTACGAAGATTACGATCCACACCTATCGTGGAGGCGCATTCTATCATGGGAGGGTCGCGGGCGATGCAAAGGCAGAGCCTGGTACGGGTGAGAGTGAAGGAACGAACTTCGACATCTGGATGGGATATGATTTGAAGGGTATGCTTGGTCAGCGGGATTGCAAATCGTCGTCCCCTGGCAACCGGAATCTCCAGTAGACTGTTTCTAATCTTGAATCCGTAGCAGGAGACAAGGTGTTGCCTGACGGCGTACGGGGTCCTGTTGACGTAGCCTCTCCGGATAGACTTCTTCCTGGAGGCTAGTATTCCTGCTGCGCGTGATATGGCGCAGAGCTTGTAATAGCTGGGAGAGTTGTACTGGGCTAGCTGGTTGTAGGAGAGGAGTGAGAGCTTTCTCAGCGCCGACACGTCATTAGCCATACCTATCCACAGGGACTCGTTAACCATCCTCCTGAACAACTCCAGCAAACGCAGAGCATCGCCTGCTGGAGCATAGTGTTGCCAGACAGACTTGACAGCCAACAACGCCGAAGGAGAGAAGCTTAACCTGGCTAATACGTTAGAGAGATATCCGACGCTAATTTTACAGAGTTTCGCAAGACCAGACCTATTTTGGCTAGACAGTTTCGCGAACGAGAATTGAAGATCGTAGTAGGAAGCGACGAGAAGACGCCTCTAACAGACTTTGTCATCGAGGAGTTGAAGAGGAGAGGTCACACGGTCGCCTGCCTTGGCCCACTGAAAGGAGAGGCAATGGGCTGGCCTGATGTTGGAGAGCAAGTTGGACTAGAGGTAAGCCACGGGAGAGCGGACCAAGGCGTTCTCTTCTGTTGGACCGGAACTGGGGTTACGATTGCTGCCAACAAGGTCCCAGGAGTCCGAGCAGCTCTGTGCTGGGACGCGGAAACCGCGAAGGGCGCTCGCATGTGGGACGATGCCAACGTGTTGGCGATGAGCCTCAGAAGCACATCGACCGCTGTCTCAAAGCAGATACTTGACTCATGGTTTGCGAACAGTGCTGTTACTATCGGAATTGACGCTGAGCTAATAGCGCGCGCGAAGGCATTAGACGCGAAGCATCTTCTCAACCAAGAAATAGATCCGAATGGTGGGGCCGGTGGGATTTGAACCCACGACATCCGCCGAGTCCCTCGTCTACGGGTATCTTCACGCGCTCCTGAATTTCCTCATCCCTCAATTTTTGGGTCGGTCTATCCTTTTGCAATAGATTCTGGAGCCCGTCGTCGTCCCTTTCTAGGACCCGGAACGGGTCTGGCTAGACTACGGCCCCATAGAGCCCTTGTACTGAAAAGCTCCCTGGGCTACCCCACCGAGCGTGTTCTCACAAAATAGTTCCTATAAGGTTTGGGCGGTTCTGGATCCCTTCAATGCTACAGAAGGATGTGTGTACGGACGGTAGGACTGTCTTCGAGAAGCATTTTGGAACCGTCTAAGATGCTTCGGATTTTTGGGCTCTACGACCCTAAAGAAATGGTCTACCTCAGCTTGTCTACTTAGATAGAACCTAAACTTAGTATCGTCGCTTGTAATCGATGTGGGGTGAAAGCCGAGTCTTACAAGGCACTCCCTCGCGTATGCAAGTAGGGAAAAGGAAGCGAACTTGAACTGAATTTGCTGATAATGGCCATACTTGCGATATACAGAGCCATCCGTGTCAAATAAGCCTCTGACGAAACATACTTCATGCACTGCGAGCCTTGGTGCCAGCTCGGAGAACTTCTTTCGGCCAAAGGGCATTCCCCATTGACGAAGGGTCTCCCCAACTCGTTTAGAGTACTTGTATAGAATCATAGTATTTTGGTCTTTCACGAATAATACCTTGAACTGTACGGCAAAGAGCTCTTCGAACATCGGACAAACGTGGCCGATCAAGTATTCTCGGTCATCGTGCTTGTTCCCCGTAACAGCAATCTGGACGGAGCCGCGATTCTTAGACAGGCACCCGTCCCCAAATAGTATGCCGAGAATCTCAGATTCTTGTTCGGTCAGCATCAGTTTCTATTTGGGTAAACGGTTCTGTTTAGGATAGACCTGAGTCAAAGTGAATCGTATTGAAATGCGTCATCGTTCCTTTCTTAGGACCCTGATTTCGTTGGGTCTGGCTAGACTACGGCCCGGTACTGTACGAAGGCTCTATGCAGTGCCCCACCGAAAGGTGGGTGTCGGAAATTCTTGGTATAAAGCTTAGTCGAATGATGAAGGTCGAGGCGGGTTATTCTTCTTTCTGGGCGATGTACGTTCGTGTCTCAGGCACGTACCATCTTGTTGTTTCTCGGAAACGGTGCCAGAAATCGTGGAAGGTGGATAGATCGCGTGACTCGACGAGAATCATGCCGTTGTATGTTGTTCCCCAGATGTGGGCGTACTCTGCTACGATGGCGAGCTCTTTTGAGAGCGTCTTCTTGAAGCGTGTCCAGTCGGCTGTGGCTTTTTTCTTATCGGCTTCGGAAAGGGGTCTTACTCGATAGAATATGAGGAATGCGAATATCAGACAGGGTGCACCTTGCTCGGGCGTTTGGCAAGGTCTAGATTAATCTAGCTTTCGGCTCTGGCGATCGACAGCTTACCCATGATTGGGGAAGCATGAGTTACATGTCTCTTTAGTTGCAGATTCTCCAAACTCTCTCTGATAAAGGGTGTTCGCTCTCTACTAGGGATTCTTATTGAGAAAGGCAGTTGTTCTTCTGGTCCTTTCTCTCTACCTCCTAAGTATCGGAATGCCTGCAGCAAAACCTCCAGAATCTCCCAGTCGCTCTGCTTCAGGACCCTTGGGTTCTACTGACTATCCCTGGACAATGTTCCACCACGACCCTCTTAGATCCGGTGTTACTCCGGCATCAGCTCCAAACGGTCCGAACTTGATGTGGGCCTTCCCAACGGGGTCATATGTGTATCCATCTCCAGTGGTTACCGACGGAATGGTTTTCATTCCATCTTATGATGGCAATCTCTACGCTCTAGACGAGTATAGCGGCGCGCAAAGATGGGTATTCTACACCTCCGCGCCTATCTATGCAACACCTGCGGTGATGAACGGTGTTGTCTATCTCGCTTCCAAGGACACTGCTCTCTACGCGATCGACGAGCAGACTGGGCAGATGTTATGGAAACGGATCAATATCAGCCCTCTAACCTCCTCGCCCGTTGTTGCTGATGGAAAGGTGTTCTATGGAACTTGGTTCAAAACCTCAGCCTCTGCTCTAATGGCGCTCTACGCCAATAATGGCACCGTTGCCTGGCAATATCTCGAAGCCAACGACACGATCAAATCATCACCGGCAGTCTACAATGGACGAGTGTTCTTCGGCCAGAACACAGGAATCGTTGTCGCGCTCAACGAATCCACTGGGCGAGCTTTGTGGGGCCGAGCCGTCGGCCCTTTCACTTCTATCAGTACAGCCCCTGCCCTCGGGCTAGGGAAGGTATTCGTTGGGGCCGACACAGGGACGTTCGTAGCGATTGACCAGGTCACCGGTTCAATATCATGGTCCTTCAACATCGGTGCGTACAACTCCACATCGGCAGCAGTGAATAACGGGATCGTGTATTTCGGGACTGCGCAGGGCATCCTCTATGCACGGAATGCCACAACGGGCAACCCACTTTGGACCTACCCCAGCAGTGGAGCAATTGGCGCAGTAATGTCATCGCCTGCCATAGCGTTAGGCTCCAAGACCATATTGTTCGGATCAGGCGACAACAACTTGTACGCTCTCAACATGACCTCTGGAAAGCTTCTCTGGAAATATGCTGCTGGAGGAGTTATCTCATCCTCTCCAGCAATCGCTGATGGAAGAGCTTTCTTCGGATCCTGGGATGCGAAAGTCTACGCGTTAGGGGTAATCGCACCCGCTTTGCACGCCTCAATCGTCTCAACGACCCCGACCAGTCTCCGAACTGGGCAGATCTCTGCCATAACCATCAAGGTGACTAACGGATCGATAACGACCCCAGAGTCGGGGGCCTCGCTCGCACTCAGTTCAACGGCTGGAGGTACTTTCACAGTTCCCATGATGACCGGTCCTGGAACGTACACATTCAATTTCACAGCACCCTCGGTGAGCACATCCACGGTCACTGATATTCAGGTTGTTGTATCAAAATCTGGCTTCCTCAACGGATCGGCTTCATCCACGATCACGCTGAGTCCCTTGCCGACGCTCACTGTTACAGCCGGTCCGAAGACTGTGACTGTGTCGCCTGGCGGGACCATTATGCTACTAATTCAGGTAACTAACGGAAGTATACCGATTATCGGAGCTAACATCAACCTAACATCCTCTGCAGGAGGCAGCTTCTCAAGCTTGAAAGACGCCGGGGACGGGAACTATTCTGCGATCTTCAACGCTCCAATGCAGAGCTCCAGCGCAATGGTCACTATTCAGGCGTCGAAGACTGGATTTACTCCCGGCCAAAACCAAGTAACAGTTACCGTCAGCGGAACTCCCGACCTTACGGGCTTGACAGTCGCCGGCATACCAGTCCTCTTCCTCATTGGAGCAATGGCTCTGGCGCTAGTTGGAGCCGTTGGGATTTTCTTCTCCAAGAGGAAGAAAGAGCCTAAGGTTCCTGTCCCGACTGTTCCAAGCTATTTCCTTGAGTCTAGTTTTCGGGAAGGCTTAACTATGCGTTTTCTTGCCAGGTCCAACTGGGGTTGGCGGCCATAGCTGGGAGCTAGGACCCGTACCCATTCCGAAAGAACGAGGAAAGCATCATGGACACGAGCAAGACGGAAATGTTGCAGTGGGCGCTTCGTGAGCAGGAGCGCTACATCCGAGGGTTCGTAGACGGCGAAGGATGGCCTGCGTACTACAGAACCAGAAGCACGCGAGCACACCACAAACCTGGTTATGTCAGCAGTCGTGCAGTCTTCATCTCAAACACAAACAAGGCGCTACTGGAAAACATCAGAGTCATGCTCTACAAGATGGGCATAGACTCCAAGTTGTACTTGGATACGAAGGCTGGCGTCCGACGAAGCACGATTACAAGCTGGAAGTTAGCTATCCTTGGCAGGGACAACTTGCGCCTATTCCGCGATAGGATCGGATTCAGTGATGCTGGCAAGGCGGGAATACTGAAGTCTATGCTTGACTCGTACCGGAAGCACGGAAGTGAATCTCTCAGGCGATCTCTGTGGTAGTGTGGTGCGAAAGCCCACGCGAAGCTTAGACCGCTGCCAACTCCATTTTCTGTTTTCAACGATGATGTAACGGTTTCTTTGCTGGATATCTTTCGGATTACTTTGGGTTAGTCTTAGGGATCAACGTTTATAACATTCAGAGGGGAATATTGAGCATATTCCGGTGCCGAGTCAGTGCTGCCAATCTCTCTTCACGAAAATGATCTTCTCGGTCCACTGCTTGGAAACCTTGGCACCATCAGTCAGTTACTCTTTACAGTTCTCTTCATCGCGTTGTTCTTTGGCTTCGGCCAGAAGCTGCAGATGCGCCAGTTCCTCTGGGAGATAGACAAAGGATTGCGGAGACTGGATATGTTCCGGAACTCTGCCAAGGATCTAACACTCAAGACAGTCAAAGATATCGGAAAACCATCAAGTGATCCCGGTCCACAAATCAACGTTTTGATGGAACAGTTCCTCATCTCCCCGGTCGATATGGACCCGGCGGGAATCGTCGGCAAGATCGATCACTTGCTCGATGTCCGAGATGCGAAATTCAAGGAAGATGTTCGAAGGATCGCGCCAGGAGCCGATTCCTCCCAGGTCATGAACCTGGAGAACCTCGTAGAGGCGTCTTGGGCACTTAACACGATCTACAGGATCATTCGGCACTTCTATTTGATGGGAAAGAAGACTAACAGTATATTCATCATCATCCAGCTACAAGCGTTGCTTCCACTCATCATCCAAGAGGCTGAGGCGTACTTGGGGGCGGCAAAAGCGTTCGCTGAAGGCCAGCCTATTGGCGATGGAATCGGTCCGCTGGTTGCTTCGCGCTTGATGAAGGATAAGGAGAAACGGAAGGTCGAGAAAGATGTTGTTGTTGCTGAGACGATGATGGAGGACCGGAGAGTGATCGCTTTGAAGGCGGAGGGTCCTGGCGGAAACGTCGGGAAACCGGGGGACGCAATCAAGACGATCATCGAAGAAAATGGCGGTAATGTCTCAATGGTGGTAATGGTGGACGCGGCGGTGAAGTTCGAGGGAGAGACCTCCGGCGAAGTCAGCGAAGGAATCGGAGCAGCGATTGGCGGTGTTGGCACAGAACGGTTCAAGATCGAACAGGAAGCAACACTCCACAAGATTCCAGTCTACGCTGTTATCGTCAAGGAGAGCATTCAGGAAGCGATTACGCCGATGAAGAAGGAGATCATGGAGGCTGGAGAGAAAGTTATCGAGAGAATCAAAAGCCTCATTCTGGAACGAAGCAAGCCGGGCGATACTATAATAGTCGCGGGTATCGGCAACACCATCGGTATCGGTCAATAGAAGGATAATCGTAGGTGTCGCAGCCTAAGCCACGTAGTGGCTCATCACTAGTCATGACGATACTAGTTGCCGTCATGGCCGTCGTCGGCCTCTACACTATCGGTCTCGCGCTGAACGGCGGCATCCAGGACCCGAATCTTCAGATCCTCTACTTCACTATCGCAGTTCTCGCCTTCGGATTCGTTTTTCTCTCCCTGACGAGAATGAGGAGAGGAGTCAGAATAGGTGCCTACACACCACCAAAAGTGCTTTCCGTGGTCAAGTGCGGTCAATGCAGCTTCAAACAGATCAAGAACTTCGCGCTCGGTGACTTTGTTTTCAAGACACTCGGCAAGTGCACCCAGTGTACTACTGGAGATCTCAGTATCAACGGGATATACACCGAAGGCCCGCCGAAAAAGTAGCTCTGTTAATCCGCTGTAAGCACAGTACAGTCATCACGTCCAACGAGAATAGTGTGTTCTGACTGAGCAACAGGTTTACGCGTCTCTTCAACGAGGACAGGATAGCCGCCCACACACTTGCTCTGAGTCAAGTCCAACATAGCCCTCTTCGCGGTTTCTCTGGAGAATTTGTCCTCGAGCCATCGAGGCGCGAAGGGTAGGGTTGAGAATCGGGTGTAAATGTCGTCAAGAACCTTCTTGGAGTCGTCGTTCTTGACGCCTTTCGATTTGATGTAGCGATAGATCTGAGCTGGCAGCATGTTTGTGACAGACCCTGCGGCGTCTGGCATGGTCACGAAGGGCTCTACTGCGAACACTTCTCCTGCGTTCGCTTTTCCCGCGGTGAGGACTGAGACATTCGGCACGGATTTGCCAGCGTGTATACTGTATCTCTCAATGCTGTGACCTGTGAGGTTGCTGATTGGTCTGAATCCGTATTTTCCTATGGTAGTCTGAATGACGCGTCCAATGTCTGACAGTTTGACGCCACCTCTGAATGTCTTGATCGCGTTCTGCAGTGCCTCGTCAGCAGCCTTGACCATGGGTTCGAACTTGGGATCATAAAAAACGGTCACTGCTGTATCGGTGACGTAGCCGTTTACGTGGACCCCGAAGTCTACCTTCACCATTGAACCGAAAGGTATAGTGAGAATATCGCCGGGGGGCGAAGTGTAGTGTGCGGCGATCTCATTGATCCCGATATTGACGGGGAAAGCGGGTTTCCCGCCAAGTTCCCTAATCCTGCTCTCGATTTCCACACAGATCTTCAACGCGGGTTTCCCCGGTTTGACGATGCTGGGAATTTCTTTTCGGAGCTTCGCGATGATCTGGCCTGATTTCCGAAACGAGTTGAGAGCTTCTGTGTCGTACATTGTATCCACCGGGGGTCCTAGCTACCGTAATAGAAGCGTCTGTCTCTTACGTATGAACTATGACTTACTGAAGTCACGCTTCCACATCTCCCGCGCAAGCATCCCGTCCCTCTTGTACAAATGAACGAGGTCGCGAGCTTTCTCCCTGCGCTGCCGGTGCTGGTTGAGAAATGTTGCCACTTTCTCGATGAGGATGTCTTTCAAGTCTCCTGTTAGCATCCGGCCGCTCTTGTACTCGGCCCGTATCTGCTCTATCCTCTTGTCGTCGGGCTCGAAGAACATGTAGAGCCACTGAAATGGAACGTCAACATCAGGGTCTCCACCCTTCTTACGGTGCTCCTCCTTCGTCGCCTGTCCACCGGAGAAGGCATAACGGTATACCTTGTTCCGCACAGTCTTGTCGTCGTCGCTGAGGTCGATCGCGGTCTCCGGCTTTGAGGAACTCATCTTATCCTTCATCCCGGTAAGCGGGGGCAGGAACTTGCTGTGGACAGCAGCCGCCTTGTTGTATCCCATGGATTCGGCAATGTCCCGTTGTATCCTCCAGTAAGGATCTTGGTCTATAGCCGACGGAATAAGACAGCGACGTTTCTCGAGGAGACTTGGAAGAATCTGGATGGATGGGTAGAATGAGAAGCCAATGTTTGTCTCGCCGGTAAAGCCGAAGACAGACTTGGCGGTACTGAAATTGATCCGGCGTGCTATCTTGAGAATCAGTGGGTAGGCATGTCCGATGAATTCTGTGTCTTGAAGTATGAATGTTCGATCGGGATCGAAGCCGACCGCTGCGATCTCAAGGATATTGTCGATCGCCCATCGTTGAGTATCATCGTACGACAGGTTTCGCTTCTCTTCAAGGAACTTCTCATCATCGGTTATCTGAACGTATACGTTCGTATGGAATTTGTCTTGGAGCCACTTTGTGAAGTAGAACTGGATGATGTGGCCGATGTGCATTGGACCGCTGGGTCCACGACCAGTATACAGGAACAACCCCTTCCCCTTTGAGTAGTCGTCGAGTACGAGGTTGAGATCTCTGTGGGAGAAGAAGATATGACGGCGGATGAGGTAGGCAGCTTCCCCCATGATTTCCTCGAGCCTCTTGGCTAAAGGGCCTGTGATGGGTTGGGTTCCGAAGTCTTGGATGAGTCTGTCGTAGTCAACTGCCCCTTTGACTTCCCAGGGTGTTACTACAAATTTTTCTTCGACCAATCTTACCCGACCGCCATTGGTGGGATCTCCAGCTCGAATGCTGCCATGGGAAGACTCAGGCCCCACGTACGAATTATCTCAGGGTGCAATTCGCCAACTACTCCCAGCCGCTTTTGCCCTGACATTACCTCCCCTGTTCGTCCCTCAAGAAAGCTTGGATGAATGGTAGGTACGACTTCGAACTTGACCCCGATGCTTCCAAGGAGTGTGTCGAGGCAGGATCGCATCTCAGTGAAACCAGCCGCTGTGTGAATTGTTACCGCGGCGATCTTGTATCGAGTCTCCGTCTGATCCTCGCCATTCTCCTTGACAAGAATGCATGGTCCAATCTCGAAGACTCTCTGAGGATAATCGACATGAGTGTTGTCCTTGAGCAGATTGAGAATGCTCGGGAGAAGCCAGCTTCTCATCGCTGTGTGCGTGGACATCTTCGGATTCATTAGCTCCGCGTAAGTTTCCTTTCCTATGCCCATTTTGTTAACGAAGACTTCTGGGGATGTCAGACTGTAGGTCAGGATCTCTTGGTATCCCAGTCCGATCATTGCCTCTGCAAGGATCTCATGTCTATCAGTTTCGGGTGCGAGTCCACCAAGAGTCCAGATTCTCGGCCATTCGGGATCCAGTTTGTTGATGTCTAGCGCAATCGCAAGATCCTCCACGAGATCGACTTGATGCATGATGTCGATGCGGTAGCAGAGGCTTTCCACGCGCAACGCGTCCTTACTTACTTGTCGAGCTGGATGACCCGCTCTCACGAGAGATCGCATCATCTCAGATGGTTTGAATGTGGCCCCGAGTAGTCTGTTAGCGTAACTAACAGACAATTCTTTGAAGCTAGATGTCAGGTCAGGCGTGATTACGGGTTTAGCGGGCTTATTGGCGTAGTTTTGAGTGCAGCCGTAGATCTTGCCTCCTCTCTCAGCGAGGGCGGCCACAACTATTTTCAGCGTATTGCCTACTGTATCGATATTCGTCCCCGTGACTTCTACGAGGATATTCTTCGTGTCTGAGGTTATCTTGCCGAGGTCGTTCGAGTTGATGATCGGAGGTAGAGAGAGAATCTTGCGCTCGTCGTCTTCCAGTAGTGGCCAGTCTTTGAAGGATGAGATTATTTCACCGTACTCGATTCCCTTAGGATGTTTCTGTACAATCTCTCGAAGCGTCATCTTCTCGGTTGAGCCTAAGGGGACGAAAGATGTGCCGTCGGGGTTGGCCACTGTGTAGCCAAGAGGCGACTTAACCAGGTCGGCCCAGTAGAATCCGATTGACGCGCGTTTCCTCTTTCTCCCATAAGTGAGGTCCATTTTTTCTTGTAGGCTTATCCAGCTCTTCAGAGCGTTCTCGCTGGGCTTGACATTCTTCACGATGGATGTCGCTATGAAGGGCCGAATCGGCCCCAGTCTACGATCTACTGTGACACTCAGGCCAGATTTTCCGGAAAGTATTGGAGCCTTGGGTTTAGCGATTCCGAGGTGAGTTCTAAGGGCGCGTGCGATTCCCTCGACTGACCAGATATCTGGATGGTTGCTGTCCTTTACTTCGATGCTGACGCTATCGTTCTGTTCGTCAAGAGATTCCACATCGCCCTTGACATAAGCGAGGATCTCGTTGAGCCCGTCTTCGTCCCGGGGCACCTTCTGTCCAAGAAGATCCTCAAGATCCGTTAGAGAGAATTGGACTGAAGGCGTTCTAGCCCACCTTCTGCTGTCTTATCCATTCGAGGTCTGTCGTGAAGAGCTGTCTAATGTCCTGGATCTGCTGGTGCATCATGTAGAGCCTATCGATTCCAAGTCCCCATGCGATCACGGGAACTTTGATGCCGAGGGGTTCTGTCACTTCCGGTCTGAATATTCCACTGCCGCCGAATTCCATCCAACCATACCCCTCCTTGTAGGCTTGCAACTCGACACTGGGTTCTGTAAATGGGAAGTAGTCCGGCTTGAAACGTACCTTGTCAGCTCCTGCTACTTCGCGGGCGAACATCTCCAAGACCCCGAGTAGGTTCCGGAGGCTGAGAATGGGATCGAGAACTATTCCCTCAGCCTGGTTGAACTCTGTCAAATGGGTTCTATCTAGAAGCTCAGGGCGGAAACATCTCGCGATGGCGAAGTACTTGCCAGGGATCCTTAGGTCCTCAGATATCATCGACCGAACGCTCAGGGCAGTTCCGTGGCTGCGAAGGACGAGTTTGGAAGCTTCTTCTTTCGAATACTTGTAGCCCCAACCGGTGGACCCTGTCTTCCATCCGTTCTCGTGCGTTTGGGCAACTTTTTCCACTATATCCCTCCAAGGCTCCAGGCTCGCCTTGGATGGACGTTTCAGATAGTAGAGATCGTGTATCTCTCTCGCTGGATGATCTTGCGGCATGTAGAGGCAGTCGTCATTGATGAAGGCAGTCTCGACTAGAGGTCCAACAGCCTCTGTGAAACCAAGAGCTACGAGTTTCCGTTTGACCATACGTAAGAATCTCAAATATGGATGATATTTTCCGGGATTGATTGGAGGGACAGGAGAGGAGACATTGTAAGATCGAAGGTGGACCCTTTCCCAGTCTCCCGATAGAATCATCTCGCTCGTTAGAGCGCTGACCTCGTCGGTAGGCGTTTCGGTCGGAATCGTCTTCAATCCTCGAGGTGTGATCTGCAGCTTCCGTTGTACCCGCTCCTTCCAGGCGAGGATGTTTCTCTTGAGCAGTCTTTCGGCCGCTTGTTTCAGGTTGCTCGGCAACTCATCTATTGGAATACTTACCTGACCAACTCTCTCAAGCACCTCCTCATCCTCGTCTTTGGGCGGGTTCTTCGACACCAATAGGGACGCACCTGAGCTCGTTTTCTCAATTCTTCCCCAGCCTTTGCGGGCAATCCAACCAGTAACTATTGAGACAAAGTCGAGGGGTAAACCCGCTTCCTCAACGGCTTCGCTGATCGAGAGTTTTCCCCCTGCTTCATAGACAACCCTGGCGACCCTTCGCTCAGGCAGACCGTTAGCGAGGTAATCATGTCCCTCTTCAGTGCAAAATATCTCAGTTGTTCTTGTTGTCTGTTCCTTGGCTAGACCCAGTTCCGATAATGTGAGTGAAGCACGAGCAACTGCAGCATCGGCTAACCCAGTTTTCTGGACTATTTCTTCGACAGAGGCCGTCCCGCCAGTCTCACGGAGAGTCTTCAGAACCTTAGCGTCATTTTCGCGCAAGTCCAATTGCAATGGTCTCCGAGGCTAGAAACTCCGATCAGCAGTTCAACCGCTATATTTGACTTGAAAATGTCGACGTTGGGCTAAACTATCGAAGAGACGAGACGATTTGAGTTTCAGCCCGCTGAGTCTTCAGTCTGTATCTGATCAAAGGAACTTGTTAGTGATGCCCAGGGCCTCGTCAGTCTTCGCAATCGATCTCCTGCCCTCAGTTTCAAGGCCAGTAAGCGCTCTTATCGCATCAACGTTCTCGGGAACTACAACGCTTTCATTGTGAACTTGGTAGACGAGATTGGCCTCGCCGTCTGTGACGTTGAGTATGTCCTCCCAGTAGGCTACTTCCCACATGTCGGCCCTAGCTCTATGCATGTCTCGCATCATTTCTGCCACAGCATTCATGCTGTCAACTCCATCAGTCGTCCTAACAGGTGCCAACCGAGGTGCATTCTTCAAGACCTTCAAGACATCCTTTCTCTCGGGGTCGTTCTTCAGCTGAACCATTGCGAAGTGGAGATGGCCGATAGTGAAGGGTCCTTTCGCAGCCATTGTTGTAATGTCAAGTTTGGGAAGAACGGTCTGCGCGTCAGGTCCTTGATGCGATGGAATATGAGCCTCGGGGACGACAGTGTTGATAAGTCCGTTCTTGTGGCTCTCCCATGGGTCGGTTCCCCTGCGGAACACGACAACCCTTGCTTTTCTCACGCCTAGCCCTTTCTGCAATGCTCCGATGGTTCTGCAGATTCCGGTGGTATTGCAACTTACGACCCGGGTGGCGTTCCTGTTCAGATTCTCCTCGTAGTTGCACTGCGCGACGAATGATGATCCTGTCAGATCGTGTTTCTCGCCGCCTTGGAAAACCGACTTGACACCCAACTTATCGTATTGGGCCTTGTTCTTTGCGCCTAGCCCTGCGGGGGTGCAATCGATCATGACGTCAACCCTCTTGATCAGGTCCTCTAGAACTCCTGAAACTTCTATTCCCGCCTTTTTCATATCGGGAAGTTTCTCGGGAATGGAACTGTATATCGCGAAATTCTTCTTCTGCCCCATCTTCACACGATAATCCGCTACGACGTCAGAGATGCCAATGAGTTTCATGTCCTTCTGTTTCGACACGGCCTCGGCGACCCGCTTGCCGATGACACCGAACCCGTTTACTCCAACCCGGGTAGCTGGCTTCGGCATGTTAACACATCGGGCTCAAGGATTGAGAATGGTGTCTTTTAGACATAACTAGCAATATCGATAATTGTCATGGCTGGAGACGGGCTTTAATACTAGGGAACGGGCTCTTACGCTCTCAAGCATTAACGCTTACAAATCGAAAAGAGAAGGTATCAGAAAGAAGGTAATGAGTTATGGAGGTTAAACTTTCATGGTTGAACAATCACAGTACGCTACGACTACAAAATACATAGTAAAAGCACACTTCGACGTTCAAGGCGTTGTCGAAAAACCGGACGTTGTCGGCGCAGTTTTTGGACAAACAGAGGGACTGTTCGGCCCCGATCTAGATCTTAGAGAACTGCAAAAATCTGGAAGAATAGGACGAATCGAGATCAATCTCGATTCCAAACGCGACAAGACAACAGGGTCGATCGTAATCCCCTCAAGCCTAGACAAAGTTTCAACAGCAATTATCGCGGCGGCTATTGAGAGTGTGGACAGAATCGGACCTTGCGAAGCCAAGATTACACTGGAAAAGGTCGAAGATGTTCGCGAGGAAAAGAGAAACGCGATCCTAACCAAGGCGAAAGACATTCTACGTAAATGGGTAGTCGAATCATCCCCCAGCACGGAAGAGGTCGTCAAGGAGGTCGCATCTTCGCTTCGAGGAGTCGATCTCATCGAGTATGGTCCCGAGAAGCTGCCAGCCGGTCCTGAAGTCGAGAGCGGCTCGTTGATCGTGGTTGAAGGAAGGGCAGATGTCATTCTCCTAATGAAGGTCGGCATCAAGAACGTAATCGCACTCAACGGCACCAAGGTTCCTGAAACCGTCATCAAGCTCACCAAGGACAAGGAAGTCACGGCCTTCCTCGATGGGGACAGAGCAGGAGACCTAATCCTCAAAGAACTACAACAAGTCGCAGACATAGACTACGTCGCACGCGCATCCTTTGGGAAAGAGGTGGAAGAACTCACGCCAAAGGAGATAATGAAAGCGCTCCGCGAAAAAGTCCCAATCAACCTCGCTAGACCAGTTGAGAGGCAAGAGAGACCACAATTCGCTCGCCAGGAGCGACCTGAAAGGCAGGAGCGATACGAGCGGCCCTACGAAAGAGGCTACGGTCCCTCTGAACCGCGAATTGAAGCACCACCTATCCCGCGACCCAGTCTTTCACCAACGGTGGTTGAAGCCGCGAAAGACCTCCGCGGAACTCTGGAGGCAGTAATATTCGACGAGGCAGGCAAAGAGCTGTCCCGGATGCCCGTCAGCGAGCTAGCCGAGAAGATCCCCAGTGTAGAGAACGCGCACTTGATCCTTTTCGACGGAGTTGTCACGCAGAGACTGTTGGACATTGCAGCGGGCAAGAATATCCGATTCGTCATCGGCGACAGAGTATCCGATGGAGCCAAGAAACCATCTAACGTTAACGTAATGACGCTTAGCGATCTATCCTCATTCAGTCCAGGCCCTACAATTACAAACTGACCTGACTGCGACTCGGCCCGACCAAATCTTTCTCAGCTATTCCAAAGACTTCTAGAACCCTAGCCGCAGCCGGAACAATCTGATTGTGGACATAGTATTCGTAATCCACCTGCTCTAGTGAGACTTTGAAGTGCGGCTCCGCCTTCTGGTAGAGTTTCCCTGGCCTCTTTGTGATGATGAAGCCAACCTTGTCTCCTACGGTTACCGGCCAGCCTTCTTTCGCCATCTTCCGAGCCACCTCCACATGGGGAGCGTTAACCTCATAATCATCCGGTCGTTTGGTCAAAGTCTTCCATATCACCAGCGAAGACTTTGGGACCTTCGCGGATTCCAGGTCCACAACCAAACTCGTAACGTACGACTGCGCTCTCGCCGGATTGCCGTCTTGAAGCACAAGTCTGAGAACCTCGTTCTGAACATTTCTGGCAAGATTAGACCAGTCTCCCCTGATAGCTTCCATTCCAACAACGTCAAGTTCGCCATCGTCCAATAGTCCAGCGTACTTTTTCTTAGCCTCAGTGAACAGGATTCGCTTGTACATCTGTCCCAGACTAATTTCCAGTCCTAATATCTCGTCAATCTCTTTGATGAATTGATTGACGAGTTTCTCTTCGTACTCGATAAAGAGACTGTCTGTGTCCCCATACAGGACCTTGAGCCCGAGACTCTTGGCGATATCGATGGATTTGTTGATGGTATCGCGTCCAAGGGCGGCTGCGGATTCTGCGACCTCTCGAGAATACCACCTGGACCCTGCCCAACCCGCGTAGCCATAGGTTGCGTTGGTGATGACCTTGGTCGCCTTCTCACGCGCCTTCAGAATCTTGTGCTCGGGAGTTCCTCGTGGTGTCTTAGCGGCTTCTCTTCTCGCCCCCTGTCGGCTCGCGATGAGCTGACTTAAAACGATCTTGTAAAACCCTGGAGGGCTCTTACGGAAATGATGTCCGACCTCTGGAACCTCAAAGATGTCATCGCCTCCCGTGTTGACAAGAGTGTCAGGAGAAATGTTGTACTTGACCATGAGGCTTGGATACATTGCCGAGAAGTCGACTACCGCAACTTTGTCGTGTAAACCTACGCTTGGCTCGAGGACAATTGCGCCTTTGTAGGGGACGATGTTCAGTTCGTTTCTAGCTGGTATCAGTTCGCCGAGTTTGTGGGCCTCCATCATAAGGTAGTTGTCAACTCTGAACCCGACTGCCGCGGCTAGAACCTGGTCTGGTGGGAGCGCCGAGAGGTTGGAGAGCTGGAGCGTGTAGTCGAGCGCGTCTTCTCCGACATCGAATATTGAAGTTGCCTGTCTCCTCATCTGTTCAACTAGCGCCGGGTGATCCCTACCAATCCAGCGATCGTAGTATTCTGTCTCATCAATCGTTGGAGTTGTTGCTTCGACTCCGAGATACCCTGCAACGTTTTCCACGGTCTTGATCTTGACATCATAGAGGTCAGATGAGAAATCAAGCAAATCGACATTTGCACGTCCGGTAAGGGAGAAGTGGCCATAGAGGCTCTGGCGTGCTGGACCGTTGTCCCTTCCGACGGAAAGCTTCGCATTCGTGTTACTCGCTCGTTTGACCAGGTAGGACCAATCGAATGTGTTCCCGCCAAACGTGAAGACAACGTCAGGGTCATATTTCTGATGGACATGTGAAATTCCATCGATTATTTCTTCGTCGGACTTTTTCTCTGTTTGAATGGTAGCGGCTGGACGATCGCAGTTCTTCCATGCGACAAGTCTTACGGGATCCCTAAGCGGGCTTGGAGAACCTGTCGGACTGACGGCTAGGATAATGAAGGAGAGGAGTCGGAGCTTGGGGGAGTTTTCTC
This sequence comes from Candidatus Bathyarchaeia archaeon, assembly GCA_035935655.1. Lineage (NCBI taxonomy): Archaea > Thermoproteati > Candidatus Bathyarchaeota > Bathyarchaeia (SeqCode) > Bathyarchaeia archaeon. The sequence continues at coordinate 196,214 of DASYWW010000037.1, read as the reverse complement.
TCGGGATAGAAGCCGGATGCCCCTTTGCTTCCAAGATCCTATCCACATGATATATTGCCGAATCTATGCTAGACTCTATTCCTTCGACGCTGTACCATTGGCAGGGTCTGATCTCGAACTCGATCTGGTACTTTATCGAATAGCGAAGCTTGTCCTCAAAGCTCGCCTCTACGCCAAGCTGCTTTACACATTCTCTGGCGCACTTTTCCAAAGTATCAGGGTCTTTGCAGAACACTTTGAGAACCCGTTTCTCTTCGCCGAGGCGTTTTCCCTTTTCAACGACCACTCTTTCAACAGATGGGTGGGGCTTCTCCCTCTCAATTGTCTCTTTGAGTTGACCGATATCCTGGCCTTTTTTCGGCTGGAGATAGAAATAGGGTTGAAAGTTGGAGTCTATGATCAGGACTCGTTTGTTGTCGTGGGTTAATCCCCAGAGCCAGATGGCAGACTTGCCCTCCCGAGCCTCGTGGTTGAGGTCTAGGAGCCAGAAGTCAAGTTTCAAGTTCGGATGAACTCTTCCAAGGAGAGTTTAAATTCGCGTAAGGGTCAAGCCCCAATCTATCAGGTAAATCTGCATGGCGGAGAAGGCTAAGGCACCGGCGGACAGATGGGGGATAGCCCACATCTACTCATCCTTCAACAACACCATGGTCCACATAACAGACCTTACTGGCGCGGAGACAATATCCCGAAGCGCGGGAGGACAACATGTGAAGGCAGACAGACTCCAAGGAACGCCATACGCCGCGATGCAAGCTGCTGCAGCAGCCGCAAAGACCGCGAAAGACAAGGGAATTACTTCTCTTCATATTCGAGTAAGAGCTCCTGGTGGACACGGTGCCAGAACCCCTGGGCCCGGAGCGCAAGCCGCTATCAGAATGCTCGCCCGTCACGGTTTCAGGATCGGCCGAATAGAAGACGTGACACCTGTGCCTCACGATGGGACCCGAAGGCCTGGCGGTCGACGCGGCCGAAGAGTCTAGTCAACTAGGGTAGACTTTCAACGTCCTACGCGTCCCAGATCAGAAAGATCGTTGACGAGCATCAACGCTGGCGCGCGGAAGAATGCCTCAACCTCATCCCATCTGAAAACGTAACCAGCCCCACGGTTCGCCAACTTCTCACGAATGATATGGGCCATCGCTATACTGCGTGGGACGGGTTCTACAAGGGGACGCGCTTCATCGACGAGCTAGAGGTCCTCGGTGAGAAGCTAGCATGCGAGGTCTTCGGATCTGACTGGGCAAGCCTCCGACCGCTCTCCGGACACATTGCGGACATGATAATGGTCTCGACCCTCACGAAACCTGGAAGCTCGATCCTCACTGTCGATCCTTCTAACGGTGGTTATGACGGGCTTGGGACCCGAGGTTATCCTCCGTTCGTCAACGTGAAGAATCTGTTTTTCCCGTACGATTCTGAACGAATGAATATTGACGTGGAAAAAACCAAGGCGCTCATCGAGGACGAGAAGCCCGCTCTCGTCGTTTTTGGCCAGTCCTACTTCCTCTTCCCTCATCCGGTCAAGGAGCTATCCGAGGCCTGCCGGGCAGCTGAGTCTCAAGTTGCCTTCGACGCGTCCCATGTCTTGGGCCTAATCGGGGGCGGCGAATTCCAGCGTCCTCTGAACGAGGGTGCCGACCTGATGCTTGGCTCCACTCACAAGAGCTTCTTTGGGCCTCAGGGAGGAATAATCCTCGGAACTGACCGACTGAAGATGCGGGTCAAAGACCAACAGTTTCCAGGCTTGGTCGATAACGCACACTGGAACAGAATCGCGGCTCTAACATGGGCGTTGGACGAAGTTCGCCGTAGAGGATTGAAATATGCGCCTCAAGTGATAGCAAACGCGAAAGCTTTGGCCAAAGCGCTGCACGAGGGAGGTCTACCGGTCAAATGCGCAGATTACGGGTTCACCGAGTCGCACCAGGTCTTCCTTGATATCAATGGCGAGGAGAGCGTGAAACGGTTTTCGGAGAAGCTGGAGCAAGCAAACATGATAGTGGATCACGGGATCCGGCTCGGAACTAACGAATCTACACGCCGGGGAATGAAACCGCGCGAGTTGGAGAGAGTTGCGGAGTTGATCCTAAGAGTCTACAAGGGCGAGGACCCGAGTAAAGTTCGTTCGGCAGCCACTCGGCTGAGAAAAGAATTCAAGACGATCGAATACACTTAACCACGAAGAGTTCAAACGTTCCCGGAAAGGAGCGATAGTCGTGGACGGGTGAAGATTCTGCCGTTCTCCTCCCTCTCAATGGTATCGTTCGACGTTGATGGAACGATTTTTCGCAAAGCAGCCCTCACCCAAGCCGCTCGATCTCTTGGAATCGGAGAGAAATGGGACTCTTTTGAAGAAATGCATCTTCATCGAAGGATCACAAAGGGACAACTCTTGGTCTCACAGTACAGGCTTCTCCAAGGAATGAAGCTCAATGATATTCTACGAGAGGTCTCGAAGGTCGAAGTGATCAAAAACGTCAGGGAAACAGTGGAGAAACTGGAAAGTCATAGCATCCGAGTTATTCTCTTGACTGATAATCCAGATTTCTTGTGCGCCTACATGATCGAAAGGTTCGGGTTCGAAGGCTACGTCGGCTCCAAAGTCGCGATCAAAGGCGGAGTATTCACCGGCGAAATAGAACCGCTACCTGACAAAAGACTCGGCTTGCGAAAATATTGTGCATGGACGGGCATTCCTCCGTCCCGATGTGCTCACGTGGGCGATTGGATTAACGATATCCCAGTCTTCCGCATTGTGCGGTACTCTGTTGCATTGAACGCTAAGACTGACAAGGTCAAGGCCTCAGCGTCACATCACGTGGAGACTGACGATCTTCTCGACGTGTACCACCAGCTGCTAACGGTAATCTGAAACTACAAGCATTTGCGATCGCCATATTTCCGGCAGACTTTTGTCCTCCATTGAGCCCTAGCGATGAGGGGAATTGCGAGATTTGGTCACGTGCGATACATGCGGGACTGAACTACCAGCGTCTGCTCAACGCTGTCCCTCATGCGGACGGTTTCGTCAATCCTCAATCAACGCCCAACTGGTAATGGCCCAGAAGTCGGTAGCCAGCGAACAGCCGGCACCGAAACTCGTCACTTGTCAGAGCTGTCGGAGGCTTGTTCCAAACACGACAGTATTTTGTCCCTGGTGCGCAGGGCGGCTAGCACCCGTCCTCACGACTCCAATTGGAAGTCAAGTCCTGGCTACTGAGCCCCAGCGGCCTGGCTCTTGGGTTCCATATCGCGAGGAAAAAACGCATGAACATCGAATATACAAGATTTCCATCGCGGTTCTTCTACTGGCCCTGGTCGGTCTCGGAGCAGTCGTCGCAAATATGACTAAGACGCAGTTTTCGCCAGTTCTCCCGAGAAATCCATACTCGGTGGTCGGCCAGGATTTCTCGACTTCATGGAGTGGCTACAAGCTCTATCACCCGATATCATCGATAACTGACGTAAAGGGCACGTGGATCGTTCCCGTCATGAATTGTACCAGGGTGACAGCGGACCAGTATTCGAGTTTCTGGGTTGGGATAGACGGGGTCCGGAACGACACAGGGACACTCGAACAGACTGGAATCGTCGCGGGCTGTATGATTGCCAACGGTATGGCTATCCCGGTCTATGAGTCATTTGTTGAATGGTACCCCGCGAGTCCCAAATCCTTCAACAAACCCGTGAGCGCCGGAGACAAGGTGACAGCCGAGGTCAGCTGGAGCAATAACGTTTTCACAGCTACACTTGCCGACTTCACTCAAGGATGGACTGGAAGCGATGTCAATTCGACTATAGACAGGTCCGCTTGGAGAGCTTCTGCAGAATGGATAGTCGAGGCTCCATTGTCTCTCAAGACCAACTCAACCGTCCCCCTCGCCAAATTCGACAAAGTCTATTTCTCGAACTGTATCGTCACCACTGCTGATTCGTCGGGTCCAATGGGATCATTCAGTTTAGTGCAAGATACAATGGTCGATTCTGCTGGATATGCCAAAGCTAGATCATTCCTTCCATTTTGGAATGATGGGACGAGCTTCTCTGTGTGGTGGATGTCTGCCGGACCATAGGTCCAGAAGAGCAACGCGCTAGTCGATAAGTGCTAGAAACTTCCCTAGTGATAATTGTCGTATCGGATTATCGGCGGGGAACAGTAATGACCACAGTCATTGAGTGCGTTTTAGACCCGCTTGTTGCCGTAATAATGACGTTGTAATTTCCGGGATGCGTGCGCAGGGAGGTGCTTATCAGCAGCCTGACTGTTGAGGATGTTCCTGGCAGAATGAAAACGAGAGACGTACTCAGAACAGCGACAGGACCGTCCTTTCTGACGGGCGAAATCGTTGTGGATAGCGTGATGCCTCCAAAGAAGCCTCCTTGGCTTAGCACGTTCACCAGTCCTGATGCTTCTGTTCCTCGCGGAATCGTGATCAACTGGTCTCCTGAAAGGGAGAAGTCTCCAATTCCAGGCGTCGCACTCTCTTGGGCGGTCTCTGGAACAGCCACCCCCGCGTTTACCACCAGAATGCAAAGACCCGATGGCACGCTCCCTCCTGTGCAGCCGGTCTGAAAGCCCACATTGATTCCAGTCGAGTTTTGGAGTACCCTGTAGCCTATGCTGAACAATCTGCCCGTGGCAGGAGCCAGGACGACTGTGCCTAGAGCGACTAGGGCAAAACGTACAATACCGGGACCATTCAAAAGAGTCCCGCATCCCGAACCGACAAACTCAACGCAGTCGGCAAACGCTAGAGTGTTTGTACCTAGCACCGTTCCAGTCATGTTTACACCGATAGGCTGAACTGTGGCGGTGTCGGATTTGACGAAAATGTCGAAACCGTTCATTACATCAGAGCCCTGAATATTGACCGCCACGTTTAATGGCGTGCCTACCGTTCCGGAAACGATCGTCGGGCTTGTTGGACAGAAAGTTGTAGCAATATCCGCGATGCAAACTTTGCCCACCAGTTGGGCCCTGACCGCCACAGGCTCTCGAGGGACAATCATCAACACACCAAGTACGAGAAGGACGAGCGCAATCTTGGATTTTCTCTCTTCTATCAATCGAAAAATCAAAATCAGGGCCGGTGAGAACATGGCTTAAGGTTATCCGTTGTCGCTCCTCGATGACTTAACTCAAGATCACTGCCTATTCCCGGAGCGAACTATGGTTATCCACCTCTACCGCGACTTCACCGTCAGGTCTTAGTAGATCATCTTACTGCTTAGCTTCAGCCTGCTGGAGTCGGCTACGAATGCGGGGTCCTTCATTCCACGTTTCCTAGCAGGCGTGAGGGCCAGTTGTTGCAGGTGGATAGCAACCTCCAAGCTTGTCTGGACGGGATTCTCTCCATGTGGCGTCAGGAGTCTGGTTCGGAAACCGTTCCTGTCGAGTAGCCTTTGGATCCGGCGGGACCTGTCCTGTCCAGAAGATACGCAAATGATTGTGTCGTTCTTCTTGTCAATCACGAACAGTCTCGAGTGGCCAAGCTGCTCAGGATATTCAGCCTCAGCTTTCTCGCCTAACGCTTCTCGTATCTTTGCAGCTCCTTAGATTGAGAGTGCATAATTCACCGAGGAGCCAACGAAAACGAATGAGCCCTTTCCGACTGTCCCTTGGCTCGTTGCCCATTCACGAGCCTTGCTGAGCGCCCCGTCAAGTTTGATGGTCCTGGGAAGCTGTCTGAGAATAGCTGCACATGCAATTAGGCTAGCGGTGAAACTAATCGTGCCCGGCGTTGGCGTTTCGGCAGTTCGATACGACAGAGGCAGAGTTTGATCGCATTCATGTGCAAGGGGGCTATCTGGATTAGAAGTGACAGCTATTCGTTCTCTTGCGATTCGCTTTGACCTTCGAGCTAGCTCGACATTTGCGCGTGTTTTGCCACTGATGGAGACTATGACGAGATTTTTTCCTCTAACCCTTGAGATTCTTCTCAAAAGCTCGCAGGGATCTGAAGCAACGGCATATCCCATCGACAATTCCTGCGCAAAGACTGCGGCCGCGTACGAGTCCCCTGACCCGGCGAATATCAGAGAAGAGGGTTTGAGCTTGAAACGATAGAGTCGTCGGGCTTGTAAAGCGAATTTCGGAATGTCTTCTGCCTGGTTCCAGATCTCTTGTTCCATCGCGGAAAAGGGCATTTCATATCAACTAGAAGCCGGGTCTGCACGGTAGGTTCCGCCTGAGTAGGTCCATCTCTTTCTGCATTTCTTGCATTCAAGCTTGAAACCAGTCCTCCAGCCTTCCGGGCTCTGATTCTCACCTACGATAACTAGCTCTCCACCGCAGGAGCATCTCGGAACCACACGTGACAAGACCAGCTCAGACGATCGCTTGGTACCTAAACTTCTCTGTCAAAATGACCGGTTAGCTATCTTCTCTGAGCTTCTTGATTCTACGCCTCATTTCCCAAGTCCGCTCGAAACCATGCTTGCGGTAGACTTTCCTTCCCATCACGCTAGCATGCAACCGAAGCTGCGGAAACCCGTTCGATCGGCACCACTCCAGAGCTTTCTCCACAATACCGGAGGCCACGCCCAGTCCCCTTGACCGAGGTTCCGTATACATTGATAGTAGGTATGGCTGGACCATGAGACTGTACCCTGGCCGCGGTTGAACAGGCTGCAGCCACACACATCCTCCACCAAGTATCTTGCCCCGATCCTCGGCCACCCATCCCATCAAATTCCCGCTTTTCATTCTTGATCGTGACCACCGGGCGTAGACCTTGTCAGCTCTGTCCAACTCTTCCGGGTCTCTCTCCCCAAGAACGCGCCACATCTCCCTGCGCTGGCGAACCAAGACCGGAACATCTTTCAATGTAGCCTTGCGAACTTTGAACGCTAGACTTCGGCTCTTCTTTGCTCCTTTATTCTTCTTCACCAATGCGAATCCCGAGCAAGGACAACTGTGGTCAGATCAGAGCTAGTTGTCTGCCAGCCTTTCGAAATGCTACCAGTGCCAAATCGAGATCCTTCCTTGTGTGCGCGCTGGTTACAATTGTCCTGACCCTTGCTTTGTCTTTCGCAACCATCGGGTAGACAATCGGGAGAACGAATATTCCGAGCTTGAAGAGGTTTTCAGCCAGTTCGCGAGCCTTACCGGCATCCCCGGCTATCACTGGCGTGATTGGAGTCTCGCTGTTTCCAGTGTCGAAGCCGATATCTTTCAGACCGTTTTTGAAGTAAAGTGTGTTGGCCCAGAGCTTACTCAGTAACGAGGGCTGCTCTTGCACAATCTGAAGAGCCGCAATGCACGCTCCGGCAACTGCGGGCGGTTGGGACCCGGAGAGCAGGTAGCTTCGGACCTTGTTCTGAAAATACGTGCAGAGATCTTTCGACCCGACCACGTATCCTCCGACGCAGCCGAAAGCCTTCGAGAAAGTTCCCATGTCAACATCCACCTTTCCCTCCAGGTGGAAGTGGTTGGTAACTCCCCTGCCATCTTTGCCTAAGACCCCGTCCCCGTGAGCATCGTCCACATACGTTATCGCGCTGTGCTCCCGGGCGAGCTGGACGATATCCTTCAACGGAGCGATGTCTCCGTCCATGCTAAAGACCCCATCTGTTATGATTAGGATTCTACGGAAACGTTCTGTCCCATTGAGCTGTTTCTCAAGGTCGCCCATGTCCTTGTGCTTGTAGACCCGCCTCTCCGCCTTCGTCAGACGACAACCGTCGATTATGCTACCATGGTTCAGCTCATCGCTTATTATGAGGTCACGTTCATCGACCAAAGACATTATCGTTCCAAGGTTCGTGGCGTAGCCAGACTGGAAAGTAATCGAAGACTCGGTTCCCCTGTAATCCGCTAATTCCTTCTCCAGCCTAACATGCAGGTTCATCGTTCCGGCGATGACTCGCACCGACCCGCTCCCCGCTCCATACTTTCTTGTCGCGGCAATTGCGGCTTGCTTTAGCTTGGGGTGGTTCGCGAGTCCAAGATAGTTGTTTGAGCAGAGAACGATGACGTTCTTGCCATCCACTTTGGCATGCGGCGCAGACGGACTCTGAAGGGTCCGGACACGCCACAGAAAATCCTGTTGATCCAGTCCTCTAAGCTCTTCCCGCAGTGCGTCTAGAAGTGAAGCTCTCTGGAAACCGGATTCCTGGCTCATAATCTCAGGGTTGAGAATTTGTTTCTAATCTAAAACGTTTTACAGCGCTCTCTGCGCGGCTAACACACAGTTTCGAGGAAATCTGTTGAAAGAAAAGATGCACGCAGTTGTTAAGACAACCCCGGGTCCCGGCGCGGCCTTCGAGCAATGGCCAACACCCAAACCCGGTCTCAGAGACATTCTCGTCCGGATCGAAGCCACATCAATCTGTGGAACAGACATACACATCTACGACTGGCATGAATCGATCCATGACAAAGTCAAACCTCCAATGGTCATGGGACACGAATTCGCAGGCAAGATCATTGAGGTAGGCAAGGAGGTATCCGACCTCCGCGAAGGCGACATTATCTCCGGCGAGACCCACATTTTCTGTGGCAAATGCTTCCAGTGCAGAACTGGGAACGCTCACATCTGCGAGAGAATGCATCTCCGAGGAGTCGACACGGATGGTTGTTTCGCAGAGTACCACGTCCTCAACGAACAGCATGCTTGGCTAAACGATAGAAAGATCCCGATCGAGGTTGCTTCGGCTCAAGAGCCGCTCGGCAATGCTGTACATGCCGCGTCCGCGGCCGAGATCTCTGGGAACACAGTCGCAATCCTTGGTTGCGGTCCAATAGGCGCATGCCTCATCGGACTCTGCAAGTCATTCGGAGCGACCAAGATTATCGGAGTCGACATTGTCGACTACAGATTGAAGCTCGCAAAAGACATGGGCGCGGACATCCTGATCAACGGATCCCAACAGGATCCAGTGAAGGAGATCATGCGCTTGACAGATGGGCGGGGAGTGGACGCGTTTTTTGAGATGTCCGGGGCCCAGCCCTCATTCGAGGAAGGCTTCAAGGTCCTTCGTCCCGGCGGAACCGCCGTCCTCTTCGGATTGCCCTCGAAGAGGGTCGAACTTGACGTCGCAAACTGGATTGTCTTCAAAGACGCTCATGTTCGCGGTGTTTTTGGTCGCCGGCTATTCGGAACCTGGTACAAGACCGCCGAGGTACTGAAGGCGAGTCAGGTGGACCTGTCGAAGCTGATAACTCACAGATTCGATTTGGAAGAGTTCTCGAAGGCATTCGCCTTAATGAAGTCAGGACGCTCCGGCAAGATCATAATGTATCCAAACAAGAAACATTCCTAGCCAAAAATCCAGAGACCGGCGTTACGTCCAGTCCTAACCTACCTTCTGAGCAAGGACAAAGAGATGCACGCTATTCGGATCCGTGGAATCTCGGATATTCTTGGACCAAAGAATGTTAAGTCCAGAATTCTTGATCATTCTGAGGTTGGTCTTGCGGTCAAAGTGGCTCCAAAACATGGGAGCACCACGATAACGACTGCAGTCTTTCGGAAGATCTCCCGCTCCCATGCATAACAGAGCCAACCCACCTGGCCTCAGGATGCTGAGAAAACCGTCAAGGATGTTCCGATGCTCGCTACGAGGAATGTGAATAATTGCATAATAACAACAAACACCGTCAAACGCATTTCCGCGGATCGGCAAGTTCGAGATGTCAGCGCAGATGAACTCGACAGTTGGGAGTCTCTTTTTCGCCGAATGAATTTGTTCCCGAGCAAAGTCTACTCCGGTCACCTTGAAGTGCTCGGCGAGGAATTGAGTTATGGGATAGCCAGCACCGCAACCTGCGTCCAGAACAATTGCATTCTTGGGTAATCGTTCAACTATCTCGTGTAACAGTTGGACGTCTTCTGAATCATTCTTTCTGCTGGCAAGGTATTCTAGGATGATTTTGTTGTACCCTGCTTTCACAATCTGCCTTGGATTCAAGATGAATCATCTTCAGAAGGACTCTAACCGGTTAATTGGCGAGATCGGTGTCCGGCCATCATCTACTCTTCCTATCGCCTATCTTTCTTTGGCTCGGCAGCCTGGGCTTCTTTCTGTCGCATTTTTACGATCTCCCCAGCGATCGATTTGAGCATTGCAACCTTCGGAGCTGTCTTCTTCACCGTGATGTATCCTGCCTTTTCCCAGTGAAGGCTGGGCATTGCCGATTTTTCTTTCGGCTCATGAACGTAACCCAGTGCTGTGGCTGCTTGCACGATCTCTCTGAGGTTTGGTTGTTTGATAGCTCTTGTTATCGGGAGTTTTCTGCCCTCGCCTCGGGTCTTGGTGCTGTCGATGTGAAATGGCCAGATGATAATGTGACCCGGGTTTTTCACCGGCTCCACCTTCTTACTATGACTTGCTGGTTTGAGATACGAGGACCGCGTTTATGACTCCGTGTTGTCCTGGACGAGAGGTTACACGTGCTTGACCGAGTTCGGTGTCGACGATGGCACCTTTTGTGATCACTCCTCTCCTCTGGTAGTCAACGTTCGCCGGGTTCTTGACAACCCGCAGGAGTTTCGATTTCGACGATTTCCCCGTCGACTTGTCTGTGACAACAGCCCAGTCTGCTGCAGCCAGTCTTATTTTGGTTGCCCCGCCTCGGATTCCAACCCTTCTTTGCTTGACCTTGCCTAGGGTCGTCTCAACTGGTTCTCCGCCGGCTTCGAACGCGCGTTTTCCACGCCAGCTGCGCTTAACCCCACCAGTAGGTTTCTTCTTGTGCATATTGCCATGGTATCGAGGCAATCGAATCGAATTCTGACCGGCACAGTCGACATATTAACCGTTCTCCACGCGACACGATTTTCGTCATCGACTGGACAATTTCTTTTGTTTTCTCACCGTTTGAGTAACCGAATCTTTATCTGGTTCCGGAGCCAAATTTCTTCTCGAGGAGAAGTTTGCCTAACTATTGCTTGGAGTGCGGTGGAAACCTAAGTTATGACCCTGCAATCAAGCAATACGCGTGTAAGAGCTGCGGGCTAACCTTCACCCAGCAAAACCTTCTAGAAGGACGAGAAAGGATGCTTCGCACCGAAGAGTCTGCAGACGAAGAGAAAAAACGTCGCCACAAGGACTATCTGAAATGGTGGCTCAGCGACAAGAAAAAGTAGCCTAGGCTTAGCTTCGTTCAAAGAGAATCCCTCTTAATATCGTGTTTTCGAAGAAGTCTTAGCCTTAGAGTTCAAGCTCAAGTTCTAGCTCGTCCCTAATCGGTGGCGCTGTCGAGGGTGACGATCTCGCAATCAGGACCGCGGATCTTGTAGGTCAACAAGCCTACTGGTTTTTCTTCTTTGAAGGCCGCAAAACCATCCAGCTCGGCTGGCCGAATGACTAGGCTTTTTTCGACGACAATCTCAGAACCCCAGTGAGATCTAATGAACGATTCGACCCAATTACGATCTGTCGCTTGGATGGGCCTGACTAGGAAATTGTTCAGGGAGTTCTCCTCCTGACCGAAAACCGTCAGAGCCAGCCTCTATAATTTCTGTCCATTGCAAGGGCTTGAAGCAGGCATTGTTCCTTCTTGCGAAGAGTTAACTTTCCGGTGGCGTGATCGCCCTGTTGTCGGATTCCATGCTTGAAGAGATGCTTGACAAATGGCGTCGTGGAGCGAGAGGCCCGCTTCCCCAGCTTACTCCCGTCCAGCTTCTAAACGCTCTAGTCCTCATTGACCAAGAGGGTCCTGTGGGACGCCGCGCTCTAGCCCAAGCTCTTCAAATCAACGACGGCGTCACCCGAGGCTTGCTTGAGAGGCTCGCGGAGCAGGGCTTGGTTGAGGTTGGTGAGGGAACGGGCGTCAAGCTTTCCACGCAGGGACAAGGAACGCTGCAGAGGTACCTCAAGCAAATAGCCGTTCGCAAGATCAAGACGCTAGATGAGATGGATCTTGTTCCTGGCAAAATCTCGGTAGGAGTTCATTTGGCGAAAAGGTACAAGCCCGGAATCACAGGAGTCTCGCAGAGGGACGAGGCCATCAAGGTTGGCGCTGAAGGGACCCTGACAATAGCGGTTGTCAATGGCAGGCTTTCGATTCCGCCTGATAACAAGAAGGTAGCCGAGCTATCGCCCCGTGAAGATGCCCGCATTCGAGAACTCTTCAGTCTCTCCGAAAATGATCTCGTGATAATCGGGTTTGGGAAGGATGCTCATCGGGGCCTTTCAGGCGCACTAGCCGCCGTTCTCTCTTTGGAAAAACACTAGTACGAGGTAAAGGGGCCAACCAAAGTGAATAGATCGCCGACGGTGGAGATTATCTCTGTCGGCAACGAACTACTGATCGGGCATACGCTGGATACGAATTCTCACTGGATCGCAAAACGTCTGACGAAGTTTGGCTGGACCCTTCAGAGGATCACAGTCCTTCGAGACTCTCTTCCGTCCATAAAGGACGGGGTTACGGGCGCTCTCCGGAGAAAGTCTAACCTGCTGATTACGATGGGGGGTCTTGGGCCAACACATGATGACATGACTCTGAAGGGAATCGCTCTCGCATTGAACAAGCACTTAGCGCTCAATCCGGAAGCGTTCGCCATGGTGAAAGCCCGTTACAGTACGCTGGAGGCGTCCACGGGTCTAACCCGGTTCCGTAGAAAAATGGCCACCTTGCCGGACGGCGCTCAACCTCTGCCGAATCCCGTCGGTACAGCCCCTGGAGTCACGATCAAGGTTGGCAAGACACAGCTAGTCTCCCTGCCAGGAGTGCCGTCTGAGATGAAAGCCATCTTCAAAGGATCCATAATTCCTATACTGAGAGGATCAAAGGCAACGTCTCCAAAAGAAGAGTCCATTGGTCTTGCGGGAATTATCGAGTCGGCGCTCGCGCCTGCCCTAGACCGTACGCGTAGGGCTTTTCCGGGACTATACTTCAAGTCCCATCCACGGGGGCGTGATGGCGGAACTCGGAGCCTGATACAGCTTCATGTCTACAGCGTGGACCCCGAATCTCGCGCGAAACTTGACAACGCGATCGGATACCTTCTTCGCGAACTATCGAAGTCGGCCGATGCCCACCCGAAAAGTCCAGGAAAGTACGGCAGGGAAAATGCCTGAATCGTAACTTCCTTTTTTCCTGTTGCCATTTTTTTCTGCTAACTTTCTTTTATTGCCTAACTATTGCATAAGTATTCTTTTTCTAGTGACCCCCCCCGGGTGGTCATTTTTCCCGCGTCCCGCCCTTCGTGAAACGCGGCGATTCCCACGTTCAAGGTTCCATGCCTGGCCCTTCTTGCTTCGTACCATCGCTTGAGATCTGAAAGGAGAAGCCTGTCTGGAACCCTGGTCCTGGCATATACACTGCAAGCGCCCGTGCCAGTGACGCCTTGTGTCCGAGCCCTACAACCGCCAAGACCTGTCCCGTCGTGGAGTCCATGACCATCTTCAACCGTTTGATCATGTACTCCTCACGCGAGTCGATCAGTATTCTGCTCAAGACCGGGTAGCTTTTCCGGAAAGCCCCGATCTGCGAGTCCATATCCTCGGTGACCTTCGACCAGTTTATCCTGCTGAACGGTAATACCGCCAGGCTCACCAAGGCATCCACCACCAGCTTCGCCTTTTCCTTCCGGGGCAAGTTCCTCAAAGCTGCACCCGTAATTGCAATCGGAAGATCAATGAACTCTACCCTGGACCCTACAGCCTTCGCCGCCTTGGCTGCCTCCAGCATCTCTGTTCCCGGTGCTGACCCAGTCATCCGTCCCGCAAACCTCTCCAACAACGCCATGGTCAGAAATGATAGTCCGACGCCTCGCCCGCTCTGAGCCTTCGGATTCTCCAGAGCAATCAACCGTCCCTCGTCAAGTTCCAAAGCCACAACCTCCGGCTTCAACGCGACGATACCGTCTCTGACAGCCGTCGCACTAGCAGCATCTACATGGACCGTCCCGATCATTGACAAGCGACTTCCAACCCGCTCCAGGCGTTAGCCTCCCTCCGGTCAGGACCAGTTGAACGTCTATAAGGCGGCTTCCCCAATCCAAACATCAGAACCCGTTAGTAGTCAAACGGGATCCCATCTATGACCAATCTCGACACGCTCGCGGACGAGCGCCAGCGGATCAAAACCGACGAGAGAAAACTCCTCGGAGCACTCGCCGAGGTGAGAAACAAGCTTGACACTACCCGCACAGAACTACTGCAGAGCCGGAAAACCCGCGACGAGCTCAACGAGACTGTCAGGGCCCTCAAGAAAACCCGTGACAACCTTCGAGACAAAGCAAGACAGAACGTCACAAAACTCAAGACCCTCCAGAAAACAGCGCCCAAACTACTCCAGTCCGTAACAGCCGAACACGAGCTGCAACAGCTCGAATGGCAAGTACAATCCGCACCGCTAGGCAAAGACGAAGAGAAGCGTCTGATGATCAAGATCCGTGCGCTTGAGATCCAGGTAACCGCGTCCAAAAAAATCCTACGACTAAGAGATGCGACCGCCAGAGACAACAAGGAGGCAGACGAGCTCCATGTAAAAATCCAGGAGCTTGCCGAAGAGAGCCAGAAGCATCATGAGGAGATCGTAATACTCTCCGAACGGTTCGAAGCACTCAAGATAAAACAGGAAGATGTCAGAAAATCCCTGAACTCGCTTCGCGGAGAATACAAAGACACCGACGAGAAATACCAAGTAGTCAGAAAATCAATCGACCTAGCTGAGAAAATGAACCAGCGCCAAAAAGAAGAAACCCACAAGCAGAACCTCAAGGAGGCAGCAAAGAAGAAGCTCAGCCAGGGAGAGAAACTATCGCTTCATGAGCTAGGCGCGTTATACGAGGAACAAGATTGAGATCGCCCATCGCAATAATAGGCGGCTCAGGAGTCAAGTCCATCATCAAAGGAGAAGAAAGAATCGTTGGCACGCCTTACGGTCCAACTCCAACCCTGATCATCGGACAAGTCAAGGGACGAGAAGCGATCTATCTACCACGACATGGCGAAGAACACACCGCCCCACCTCACAAAGTAAGCTACCGTGCCAACATCTGGGGACTCAAGAGCCTAGGGGTTGAACGAATAATCGCAACCAACGCTGTTGGCGCGATAGACACCACCCTAACACCAGGAGAGATTGTGATACCCTCGGACCTAATCGATTTTACAAAATCACGAAAAGGCACGTTCTATGACGGTGCTCCTGTTACTCACGTCGACGTGTCCGAACCTTACTGCCCAACGTTGAGGAACGCCATATCCAGCGCCGCTTCGGACAACAGGAAAACCCTTCGAAACGATATCGTGATGGCTGCTACCGAAGGTCCAAGATACGAGACTCCGGCAGAGATTCGCATGCTCAAGACCCTCGGAGGCGGAATCGTAGGGATGACGGGCGCTCCGGAAGCTTTCCTGGCTAGAGAGCTCGAGATCTGTTATGCCTCCATGAGCTTCGTCTCCAACATGGCTGCAGGCCTGCAGAGAACACTCTCAGCCAAGGAAGTGGAGGAGAAGGGAAGAGAAACTGGTCAGATCCTGAACAAGATTCTCATAGAAGCTATAGGTAAGATACCTGACACGAGAGAGGGCTGCTCCTGCGGAAGAGCGCTCGCCCAGGCCCAATTGAACAAACCGGAGGTCAAAGAACAAACATGTTAGACAGCCTGCTGAGAATCGCAGGAGTATACACCGCATACGAAAAATGGCTCACCGAACAGGTAAAGGGAAAACCGTTGCCTGAACATATCGGAATCATACTTGATGGGAACCGAAGATGGGCCGTAGAAAAGGCCCTCCGACCTAACGACGGGCACACGATCGGTGCCAAAGTTGGGGAAGAAGTGCTGGACTGGTGCCTAGAATACGGCATCAAGACGCTTACGCTATACACTTTCTCAACCGAGAACTTCGATCGTCCAGCCGAAGAGGTCAATGCCGTCCTCAAACTCGTTGAAGAAGAGGCTAGGAAACTTGGGAGAGACAAGCGCCTTCATACCCAGAAAGTCAGAGTCAAAGCCCTCGGCAGAACAGACCTCCTCCCCGAAAGCCTCCAAGATGCACTGAAGAAACTGGAGGACGAGACAGACCAGTACTCAGGTCACTTCCTAAATATCGCAATCGCATACACCGGACGCGCCGAGATCGTTGATGCTACAAAGAAGATCGTGGACGACGTTTACCAGGGAAACCTGAGACCTCAAGATATCGATGAGGGAATATTCCACAAATATCTCTACACAGCACACCTGCCCAACCCGAACCCCGACTTGGTAATACGCACCTCAGGCGAAGAAAGGTTGAGCGGTTTCCTCCTCTGGCAGTCCGCATATAGCGAGCTCGTCTTCGTGGACGTCTACTGGCCCGAGTTTCGAAGAATCGATTTCTTAAGGGCCATCAGATTGTATCAGAGGCGCTACAGAAGATTCGGCCGATGAGAACACGCCACGATTCCGAGTGAGAGTCCAGGGCCTTAGCCTTGGTGTTCATCAAGAGAATCGACATTCGAGGATTCAAGACCTTCAACAAGAAGGTCTCCATCAACCTCGGCACGGGATTCACCGTCATCACCGGACCCAACGGATCCGGCAAATCCAACATCCTAGATAGCCTCAAGTTCGCGCTGGGCGAACTGAGCCCCAGAGAACTCCGAGGCAGAAGCCTCTCCGACCTAGTCCACAAATCCCAGGGCGAAGGAGCCCGCTCCGCCTATGTGGCCGTGCAGTTCGATAACAGCGACCGCAAGCTACCGGTAGATTCTGACCTCGTAACAGTATCCAGGGAATTCTCCAAAGGCGGAGAAGGAATCTACCGCCTCAACGGAAGACGCCTCTCCAGAAAACAAGTCCAAGACATAATGAGCTCAGCTGACATCCAGGTCACCGGATTCAACCTCATCTCACAACACGCAATCACCCGCCTCGCAGAGATCAGCACGGAGGAACGAAGAAGGATTCTGGAAAGCCTAATCGGAATCGGAACCTTCGAGACCAAGAAAGCCGAAGCGAGAGTACAGTTGCAAGAGGCTGATCTAAACCTCAAAGTCGCCGCCGCGAGAGTTGACGAGGTCAGACAGAGAATAGAACAGTTGGAAAGAGAAAGAAACGACCTTCTCCGGTTCAACCTTCTCAAGACAGAGATAAACAGCCAACAAGCCCGCATCCTTTCCGCCCAGATCCTGGCACTCGAAAACCGCGATCACGAGATGTCCCAAACCCTCCAGCAGGAACTGCTCAAGCTCGATCAAGTAAGACGAGAACGAGAAGACCTAACGCAGCAAAGAGCAAAGATCGAGGCGGAAAGACGTAGCTTCGAGGAAAAAACGGTCACGCAAGGAAACCAGGAACTCTTCGACATTGAAAGACGCATGGCAGAAGCGAGCAAAGGCATTGTCGAAGCAAAGTCCGCCGCAGAAACGGCAAGGAATCTAGTTGCAACCCGCACAAGACAACGTGAAGCCTTCACAAAACAAGCTGAAGAGATGGAAACCGCCATCAAACCCCTATCTAGCTCGATCAAGAGCCTCCATTCACACCGAAAAGTCATCGAAGAGAAGCTCGAAGACTCCACCTCCAAGGTCGAAAAAATAAGCGAAAAACTCACCGCCAACAGAGCGTCCCTCGACCAAGATACCAAAAAACTGCGAGATGTCCAAGACGAGATCGACGGGCTGGGAAAGGAACTCGCAAACCTCACCGCCCAAGGCAAGGGCAGTTCGACAAAACTCGACCTGACCGCAAGCCACCTGCAAACCCTGGAAGCCCGCCAGAAGGAGTTCTCCCAGCTCTCTGAAGAACTGAAGACCCGAATCCGAGAAATGGAAAAGCTTCAGAAGGAAGAAGAAAAGCGGCTCGAAACAATCGAACAAAAAACAAAGGAATACAGTGAACTCAAGGATCAGCGCAGGAAAGAGATCGACGAAGCCTTTGACATCGCAAAGAAGGCGAGAGTCACCGTCGTTGAATTCAACACCCAAAAAACCCTAGCAGACAACATAGGGGCCGAAGACAAGGCAATCGAGAAGATCGAAGAGATGGCTGATGAAGGCGCACTGAAGGGCGTCTATGGTCGTCTCGAAGACCTCGTCAAATTCCCTGAAGAGTACCGCAAGGCAATCCAATCAGCCAGCGCCGGCTGGATGAAAGCGCTGGTTGTGAAGAATCTAGAAGTAGCAATCCGGTGTGTCGAGAGCCTGAAACGTACCAAGCTTGGACGCGTCAAGATAGTTCCAATAGAAGATCTTGAGCTCGAAGAAGAACTCGAGGTAGACAATGCATCCGGGATAGTTGGTCCCCTTTCGAAAGTAGTACGGTCAGACAAGTCCATCACTCCTGCCGTCCGGTTCGTCTTCGGCGATACGATACTCGCCACAACGCAAAGAGCAGCCTTCCTGACAGCGGCCAAAGGGCAACGATGCGTCGTGACCAGCGGGGATCTTTATGAGCCCGGAGGAGGCTTGGAGAGCGGTTACTATAGAGCCCCGCTCGAAATTTCAAACTTGGTCCCCCGCTCTACCGCGCTTGAAAGCCTTGAGAAAACAGTGAAGTCGCTGGAAACAGTTGTGCAGCGTTCGCGGTCCGATGTTGACCGGATTGAGACGGAGCTAGATGAGCTATTGGAAGACCGAGTGTCCGCGAGCAAGACGCGAGAGGCCTTAGCAAGAGATGTGGAACTTGCCAAGAAGAGCTCCGAGAGAACAAGAGCCTTCCTACGGCAGACTACCCGACGGATTGACAGCCTTCAGAACTCGATGTCGAAAGAAAAAATCCTGTTGGAGGAGACTGCAGAAAAACAAGCGGAGATGAAGCGGCGCCTCGCCGTCAGAGAAGAAGAAAGAACGAGACTCAGACTTGATTCCAGGAGGTCAGCGCTCTCCCAGCTCGAAACTGAGCGAGACCAAGCCACCCGCGAGAATCAGGTTGTTCTTCGAGAAAAACTCGAACTAGAATCCCGACTATCTTCCGAACAATCTTCTCTTGAGACTCTGAGACCGGGAATCGACCAGATTCGAATACAGCTGCGAGCGCTTGACTCTGAGATTCATCGGGAAGAGGGCCGAGCCGGCGAAGCACTTGAGCGACTCCAGACGCTAGAGAAAGGGATGAAGCAGTTCACCGAGGAGAAGGAGCGGTTAGTCGGAAATTTGGACAGCGTTGGAGATGAGCGAAAGAAGTACGAAGAACAGTTTGTGGAAGTCGAAAAGGCAACTCGGAAACTCTTGCAAATGATGGATCCTCTCAATGCAAGCGTGACCGATCTAAAAGCAGGACTTAGAGAAGTCGACGCTCAACTCACGATCTTCAGAGGACAACTTAGTGGACTCGGCTTCGAGAGGCCCCTTGAGACTCACCCCGACCTAATCAAGGCGGCCGAAGATATGAAACGCGCCCTCGAACAAGAACGCGACGAGATAGGCGCCATCAACCAGCTCGCCGCACAACAATACGAATCACAGAAAGAAGGATACAAACACCTCTCAGTCAGGATTGGAGAACTCGAGCGCGAGAAACTAGTGATCCTCGACTTCATGAACGAACTAGAGAGGAGGAAACTTGACACTTTCATGAGCGCATACAACAAGGTGAACGAGACATTCCAGAGTATTTTCCGAGAGATGACCAGCGAGGGAAATGGAAGAATGGTTCTGGATAATCCTGAAAACCCGTTCGAAGGCGGACTCGATGTCCTGCTTCAGTTCCCTGGAAAAACCGAGCTCACAATTGGTAGCGCGAGTGGAGGAGAGAAGTCCGTCTCAACAGTCTGCTACCTCCTCGCACTTCAACAGATCCATCCCATGCCCTTTTACGTGATGGACGAGATCGACGCGCAT
The DNA here is from genome assembly GCA_035935655.1 of Candidatus Bathyarchaeia archaeon. Taxonomy (NCBI): domain Archaea; kingdom Thermoproteati; phylum Candidatus Bathyarchaeota; class Bathyarchaeia (SeqCode); species Bathyarchaeia archaeon. Next base: position 176,482 of record DASYWW010000037.1, on the reverse strand, counting down.
CTCGATGTTCTGAATGCAAAGCGTCTGGCAACGCTTCTGAGATCGAGGAGCAGCATGTCCCAGTTCATCGTAATCTCTCTCAAAGACACGACAATATCGCGAGCAGAGAGAGTCTTCGGAGTCTTCATCGATAAAGGCAGCAGCCAGATCGTGTCCTTACCGGTAAGAGGCGAGAACAATTGACAGCGCACGAAAAGGCGTACTGGCTGAAGGCACCTTATGCGGTCCTTTTTGATCTGATTCATCTTCACCGGGTGAAACCGTGGGATGTAAATCTTGCAAATCTGCTTGATGAGCTTATGCTTGAGATGAGGGGTCGCGGCTTCATCGACTTCTCCGTTTCCGGCACTGCCCTTCTATCCTCTGCAATTCTCCTCCGCATGAAGTCGGAGCTCATCCTGAAGATGGAAGAACCACCAAAACCACCGCTCGAAAGGCCCACAGATTTCGTCCCACCACCCCTTGCCTTTCCGTTGCGATATGAATCGACAACCACATCTTTTGAGGAAGTTATCAAAGGATTATTGGAGGTGCTAACGGCGGAAAGAATGCTACCGGCGAGTGCACAGATGGTTCTTAGACCGCCGGAGGTGTTCGAACAAGTTGACGATTTCCTTGTAAAGATAGAAGAAAACATCAAAGCGTTTCTCCAAACATTACTCACAAAGGCTGGTCCTGCGCGAAAGAAAGTGTCCTTCTTGACCCTTCTCGGAAAGGGTAATCCTCTGGAGGCAGTGAGAATGTTCATCATGTTGCTATTCCTCGCCGTGGAGGGAAGAGTTGGTCTCGCCCAGCCCTTCGAGTTCGGAGATATCGAAATCGAGTTGAAGAACGATGGAAGCACAAGTTTCGACTAGCACAGCCCAGCTGAAATCTGCTGATCTACAACAGCAGCTCTGCGAGGCCGCACTGTATGTATCTGGAAGGCCTTTAGACTTGAAGATGATCGGGTCTGTCATCGGCGCTAGATCAGAGGATAAGATTCGCGGAATTGCGACAGCGGTTTCAAAACGCTACAAGATTGCTGGCAGCCCAATTCAAGTTGTCGAACTTCCAGACGGGCGGTTTGTCATGCAGTTAAAGGCAGAATTTGCAAAGCACGTTCGAAAACTAGCGAACCGGCCTCTTCTAACACCGGGACCTCTTCGAACACTATCTTTCATAGCTCTGAAGCAACCCATCACACAGTCCTATGTCGTACGCGTTCGTGGAAAACTGGCCTACGTTCATGTGAAACAGTTGAAAGACATGGATCTGATTAATGACGAGAGAATAGGGAGAACTAGAATGCTAAGGACGACTACGACGTTCGCGGACTACTTCAACCTCAACCATGATCCGTCGCTAATGAAAAGGGAACTGAAGAAAGTACTCCAGCTAGGAGAGGACGCGCCAGCATCGTTAGAAACGGTTAAGCCGGATAGCTGATTCTTCTAATTATTCTACCATCTCTAAAGAGAGCTATGCGACCGGGTAAGTTTTCACAGTCGAAGTGGCTAGCGGAGCTATAGTCTGGCTCGATATCCCAATTGTCTCTAGCAAATGGCGATAAGCGGGGATCGGGTTTCGCTGTCTGAACAGATATGAGAAGTGAATTCCATTTACTTCCCCTCGCAGAGCTTGGTAGGCATCTGCTGCGACAGCTAGGCTTCCTCCTGTCGGGTCGTTTAGCAGTTTCTCCTTAACGTGGGCTGGGACAGGTATGTCAAATTTCTGGCTCACGAAAAGCACATTGTCCAGGCTGAGCGGGATAGAGACTTGGACGAAGAGTGGGACGTTCAGCCCTGCTTCAAGCAGGGAATCCCTATGGTCAAGTACACTCTCCGAGTCAAAGGCGACATTTGTAACAATGAAATTCGCGCCGGCATCGACTCGTAATATAGTCTTGGATATTTCGGTTTCTCTATTTTTAGCATGCTGGTTGGTCACTGCTCCAATGCATGGGCCGTCTCCATCGTTTAGCGAGGAGACCTCTCGAATTAGCTCGTTGGTTTTGGTGAATTCGTAGGTCCCAGGATGGGGCTCTGGATAAGGGTCTCCATAGACAATCAGTACATTTCCAAGACCTTGTCTCACTTGGTCCGAGATAGTTGAGAGGTCTGATCTTCGGCAATCGCGACATGTGAGCGAGGGAACAGCGGTTATCCCAGCCCTGTTGATTATAGAAGCTGAGGCGAGGCTTCTGCGTTGCGGAGTTACTGGGAAAGACTTCGGATAGCTCGGATCATTGTGACCGTTCCTCAGGGCCGGGACCGTGATTGCGTCCACTCTTCCCTTAAGGGAGGCCAAGTCGCTTGGAACAACTCTGTCGGGAATAAGCTCAACTGTAACAAGGTTGTGATGCCTCGCCTGATCATTCAGCCTCATTGGTACCTCTCCCGAGCAAGTTCAGCTCCTTTCGTGATTCTCGCGAGCTTCGTCAGTGACACGTCCCATGTTCGCGTCCTGAGCCCGCAGTCCGGGTTCGCCCAGATTTTTGCCGGATCCCCGACGACCTTAGTAGCGTAGAGAAGTCGGTCCCGCACTAGCTCTGGAGACTCAATCAGGTTTCGTCCCACTGATTGCCCAGCTCCGGAGGACACGGTTCCTGTGAAGTCGTGCACGTGAGCGACGCCAAGTCCAAATTCTCCGTTGAAACCGGCGTCGACGAAATATTTGAGGTCACTGTAGCCTTCTCTTGAATCATCATCGACTCCGAGACGCGAGGTGTCCCGGTTAGCGAATTCTAGGGCAAGCTGGTCGCATTTGTCTAGTTTCGGTGCGTACTCTGCAAGAACCTTGTAGCCTATTTCGGATGGGTAACAGGTGTGGTCGCTGAACTTGCAATTGAATCCTTTGACCGTTTCGTTCCACCCTTCGACGAAGAGATCCATTTCCTGAGGTTCTGGATGAGTGGTCACCGCGGGCTCGTCTATTTGTATCCAAGACGCTCCCGCGTTGACAAGGTCTCGGATCTCAGGCCGTATGACTTGCTCGACAATATCGAGGAGGAATTCGCGCTTCGCTTCGATCTTTCGTGTCTTTGGCGAAGAAGCGTGTTGCTTCTGGATGTAATATCCGCAAAAGGACCATTCTACTAGGGTGTATGGTCCCGTAATTGGAACTTTCACGGCTCGGTGGGCGTACTTCTTAACATCAAGAAATTCTGGTAGGTAGATGGGGTGTTTCCTGGAGATCTTTGATTCTGCTACTCCTTTGTTGAAGTACTTGTAATCAAAGGAGTGGACGTGACCGAGGAGGTTCATTCCATTCACAGCCTTGATCACATGTTCGTACATTTCGACTCGTTGCTGCTCTCCCCCTACGCCAACGTTGTCTACATCAGCCGTTTCGAACAGGCGCAGCCCGTATAATGTAGAGAGCTCAAGAATGTCCTTCACACGCTCTTTGTCGTCACCGGCCTTGAGAATATTCTTGGCCCGATCATGGAAATCCTCAATGGCGAGTTTCTCAGCCCATTCTTCAGCTTCAAGGAGATCTTGTGCAGAGAGTGGCTGTTGTAGGCCCTTCGTTCTCCACTTTGGTTTAGCGAGACTCCCTATCTCCTGAACAGGAAAGAGCTTTGTCAAGTATCAGTTCTCCTCCAAGAGTTCCGATGCTTTGGACAAGGCTTCCAACTTCTGATTGGCAATTCCTTGCGGCACAAATTTCAGGTCCGAGTTGGAAGCAAGGACCACATTCTGAACAGTGGCCAGGTCGCTGATCTTCCTCGTTGTGTCAGCAATCCAGCGAGGGCTCTCAACGAAGGACTCTCGAGAGTCGACAGCACCCAAAACGAGTGCCTTAGAGGTCTTTTGCAGTTCGTCAAGAGAGGAAATGTCAGTTTCGAACAGGTCGATCCCAATACCGTAAATCGGGAGTTCTAGAAGATCGGGGAGTATCGGTGCTGCGTCCCCAAAGAAGGTTTGGACCACAAATTCTTCGGGAGTATCGTTGACTAGGGACCGAATTGTTCTGAGAGCAAGTTCAACTTCGGACTTGTCCCTAAAGCGCTCTCTGTATGGCTGATAGACCAGACAGGGTTCTGATAGTTGGAAGAGCGTAACGCCTTCATTCCGGAGTCTTCGGACAATCTCGCGTTCGGCCAGTGCAATGTCGGAGAGTAAGTCAGGATAATTTTCGTAGTGCTTGTTTTCTGAGAGCTGGGAGAATGTATATGGCCCGGGAAGAGTGATTTTTCGGTTTTCTCCTTTTGTCGAGCGCTCTGGTCGAAGAAAGTTCTTGGGGTCGATGTCTCCCGCTGAAATCTTGCCTGTGATAATGGGCTTTTGGTAGAACGTGTTGGTGTCAAACCATCTTGAGTATCGGGTGCCCGATTCCACTCCTTTGAGGGATCGCGCCATAGGCCTTAGCTGGTCTTGCCAGCCTAAGGCTCCGTCGGAGATGTGTCTGAAGCCGAGGCTCTCTTGAAGCTTGATGAGTTTTCTTGTCTCTTGCTCAAGTTGAGTTTCAACTTGGCTCCAGCTGGTTTTTGCCCGCTCGTACGAGCGGGTGAGTTCAATTAGCTTCTCTGAGCGCGGGTGAATTCCAGCAAGCTGGACTTCCGGGGACATGTTTTCGTTGTCGTTTCAGATATTCTAATTATATAAGTTCTATTGTACTCATATTCCGTTAAGAATATGGTTGGGCCATATTCCGATAGGAATAAGAACACCGTCCAACTAGTCTAGTGGTATGCTTCCGTCTCTGGGGGAAATTCCGAAGAAAAGGAAGGAGCTCGGGTTGACGCAGTCTAGACTCGCTATCTCCGCTGGAGTAAGCCAGTCGATAATCGCCAAAATAGAAGCTGGTTCAGTGGATCCCTCGTACTCGGTCGTGCAAAGACTCTTCAGCGCTTTGGAAAGGGCGGGGGTTGAGAGCCCTGCTCGTCGGGTAGATGAGCTGATCAGCCGTCCTGTCGTCTCTGTAGCTAGAACGCAGCTTGTACGGGATGCCGTTGATTTGATGAGGCGTAGGGGTTATTCCCAACTCCCCGTTTTCGAGGGCGGAAGATCTGTTGGAAGCATTTCGGAGAAGACGATTCTCGATCGGGCTGCAAGGGGCGAGTCGCTGGAGTCTGTCCTTGGCCTCAAAGTCCGCGAGATTATGGATTCGCCGTTGCCGGTGGTCAATAGTGACACGCCCATAGATATGGTCCTTGGATTGTTGCAGACCAACTATGGGGTCCTCGTTTCAAAGGGTGAGAACGTTGTTGGCATTCTGACAAAGTCGGACATTCTGAAGACCAAGCGGTGACTATCGAAGGACAAGGTTGCATCGTCCAGGATTGAATGAAGCCTCTGGGTTGTTTCCGGTGACTATTCGCTAGGGTAACATCATTCCTATCCAAGAACAACTCATGCTGTGTTCTCCTGTTCGAATTACTATCATAGGAATACTCACCATGTTCGGACGCAAGAAAAAAGATGAGAAGGAAGACGAGGCAACTGACGATGTGTCAACAACGTCCACGTCCGCATCGACGGCCAATGCTCCCGTGACTTCGACTCCGGTCCAGGCTCACCCAGTTCCAGCTGGCTCACCTACGCCTCCGAACCTTCCGCCTATGACTACTACTAGTAGCTCCTATCAGTCTGCGAGAAGTTCCCCATCTATGGCTCAGATAGACGAGGATAGTTCGTTGAGCAGACTGCTGCAATCTTTGCTCAGAGATTTGCCGCCCGATTCAGGCTCGTTTGGCGGGGAACCGCCGAGAGCGTTCGCTATGCAGAGCAGCCCAGAATGGGTGCCACCCAGAGCGACACCCACGAGCAGGCCGATGATGATCGTCCCAGGTGGGAAGAAGGACGCCGAGCCCGACAAACCAACTATGGCGCCAACGCCCCCTGCGTCGCCAGTCCGTTCCATGAAACCTCCTGAGCCTGTTCCGCAGCAGCCTGCAAAGGAAACGGTGCAGCCTAAGTTCTATCCGCCGCCGTCTCCGGACAAACCTGAGAGGTCGGTCCGGGAAGAGGCTCCGAAACGTTCAAGCCCTCCAAAGGCCTCTCAGAGTTTCGACCATATTTTCGAGCTTACGCAGGGGAACCTGGAGTCTCCTGGTCTCGTGGTTGTGAATGGGAGCCAAGGTTCTGGTAAGACTACTCTGTGCTCTGGGCTTGCGAGCAGTTTTCTGAAGCAGGGAAACCCGTGCATGTTCGTCACTTATGACAAGGCGCCGGGTGCGCTTAGAGAGCAGATGAAGAAGATAGGCGCGGATCCGTCAGAAGCTGAGTCGCAGTACAGGTTCTTGCTGGTGGACGGTTTTTCGTCCCAGTCTGACTCGTTCAGTTTTGAGCCGTACTATGTTGAGAAGGCGTTTGATTTCGATTCGATACAGGACGCACTCGTCAAGAATAGCTCCATGTTTATCGGCGAGAAGACGAAGATTCTATTCGACTCGATCGATCCTGTTGTAGCGAAGGTTGCGTCCAAGGACTTTGTTAAGAGACTGAGCGAGACTTTGGACAAGCTCAGAGATTCGAGCGTGACACTTGTCTTGACGGTGGATCTCTCGAAAGCGCCTAAGGATGTGGTAAAGTGGCTGGAGGATACGGCGTCGTGCGTTATCGATCTTGACAGGGATGATTCTGATCCTAATGGGCGAGAATTGAAGGTCCGAAAGCTGAACGGATCAGCGTCAAAACTTGATACAGAGACTTTCGAGATAGACGGCAGCAAAGGGCTCGTCTTCGTAAAATAGCCACGTTCCAAAGTGGAGATTTATCCGACGGGATTAGCTACTCGTCGTCTTTTGAATCGGCCGCTTGTGTTTGCGGTTGGAATGCTTCCAAGGGTACCCATCGGTTCTTCTGGGCTCCTTTGATCCAGGCGCCAGCTCCATCGATCCAGTCGACAACGCCCTCGATTGTTTCGCCGCTCATCAATGTCACTTTGACTTGGTCGCCGGGCTTGGGTAGGGACATAACGCAGGCGGACTGAAGGTCGAGTTTGGGTACGATAAAACCCTAACTTGAACAAACAGGAAAACCTGTCAAACATCGCGTGAACCTATGATTTACTTTCACGGTGGTCCGAGGGAGGCATTCACGCGGCGCGAGGGTCGGTCGCTAAGACCCCCCTTTTTCTAGAAACGATTTCCTGTCTGGCAGTGATAATGGGCGAGACGGGTGATTCCGGGCACAATCCGGGCAGGGATAGCATTGGAAAGATCGCGACAAACCCGAACGAATTTCCGGACATTGACCTGAGGGTTTCCAGAATCGTGATCAGGGCTGATAATGGGCGATTTTTTCTAGTTTAGCGAAGGGTCTAGAGAGGTTCTACGTAGCCGAAGCCTTCACGTATGATCTTGCGTACTTGCTCGGCTCTCGCTTCCGTGTTCTTGTCGAGGAAAATCTTGACAATGTGGCCCTTTTGAGTCTCGAATCGCAAACCTTCTTTGCGAAATTTCTCTAGGGCGTCGTTCAAGGTGAAATGGTTTCCAAAAGTGGCGACAACAATCGCACGATTCTTCTTCTTACCACCGAGTCTTATTGCAGTCTTTCTGAAACCCTCAGCCAAACCGTAGGCCATTGTAAATCCAACGTTCTTCTGGAGGGAGCGAACTGCTATATGACTATCGGGGCAAACAGTTCAGGTTGTGTTCCCTAGGCTCCTACGCTGCCAGTTCAATGGGCCGCAACTTCTCAGACGGTCTCTTGCCCAGGACTCTCCCAAGCTCCACTGCGACAACTCTTCGATTGGACCGGTGACCGCCATACCACCTGTTCACTTGATCCTCGCCGTACTTGCGCCGAAAGAGGCCGAAGACATGTTCCAGCTTCTCCTGGGCAAGACTTCCATTTCCCTCAAATAGTATCTCTCCAACCTCGACCTCCACTCGAGGAATCCTCGCCACGTTTTTCCACCAATGAGAATTCTCGTGGGCTAAGAAGAAGAGCTTTCCATCTTGGAAAGCGAACCAGAGTTCGACAGAGCGAGGCAGGCCGGTGCGTCTGCCTCTCGTGGTTAGGTTGAGGTAAGGAGTTTCTTCCAGAACAATCTCACTAGTAGCCAATCTGATCCCCGACGCAATGCTAGGCTGTCTCGCCCTTCGTTATAACCCTGAAGGGTTCTGGCGGTTCTTACTCGAACGACTCGTTCGGCCCCTCGCTCCCCAAAGGCTCGGTCTTCGGAGGCTGCAAGCCTGGGGTTCGCTCCGGCAGAAGGGAGTATCTCCCATCAGGCGTCCGATAAATGGCAATTCGGTGAACTGTTTCCCAGCCGGCGCCTCCCTGACGTCGGATCTGGATGGTCAGCACCTCAGCGTTGGGGTCGCTCTTTCCGGGCCAGACAGTTAGCCCGAGAAAGTCTCCGTTGGGCAACTTGCTCGTGAACCGTGCCTTGTACCTCTGCCTCTCAGCCATCATGAGCCACTAATGCCCTTTCATCCCGTATTAAGATGCGTTTTCCTTTCTTGGAAATACCGGATCAAAAAATGTAGCTTATTATTCGACGAAATCTGAATAGTGATCGTCAACATTGCTGTCTGGGACGCTAGTTGTTCTCCGAGCGCTAGAGCGCGAAGATATCGCAGTGCTGCACAAATGGCAGAACGACGAAGAGATTATGCGTTTGGCTCGTTCCTTCCCGGATCATGTGATCTCGAAGGAAGCATTGGAGGCCGAATTCGCCAGAGAGCTGAAGGGAGAGGATACCGGAAGGAGAGCGTACATTATCGAAGAGAGATCCCGGCGCGAGCCAGTCGGCTGGGCGACGATACGAATCCATCAGTTTCAGCGCCGAATGATCGCTGCCGATGTCGGCTTGGCGTTGGGTGAGAAGGCTGCTTGGAACAAGGGTTACGGGACAGAAACGGCCAGGCTCCTACTCGACGAAGTGTTTGGACAATTGAATCTGCACCGGGCCGAATGGTGGACGTACGCTGAGAATAATGTTAGCCTTCAACTGGCTAAGAAACTAGGCTTCAAAGAGGAAGCCCGTTTGCGAGACGCGGTTTTCTTCGACAACCGCTACCATGACTTGATAGTGCTTGGCTTGCTTAGACACGAATTCGAATCGATAAGAGCGGCATCTGAACCACCGCGTGGCAAACCGACCGTTAGCTATTTACAGAGCCCTTAGTAGAACAGCGCTCGACGATGAGCACCGCGGAACTGAAGGCACAGAAAGGAGACACAGTATCGGTACACTACCTCGGACGATACCCGGGTGGGAAGGTCTTCGATACTTCAATGGAGAAAGAAGCCAAATCCGCAGGACTATACAACCCTGCCCGAGATTACAAGCCCCTGCAGGTAATTCTCGGAGCCGAAAAAGTGATACAAGGATTTGACGAAGCCCTGGTCGGAATGAAGGTCAACGAAGAGAAAGAAGTTGTCATTCCTCCTGAGAAGGCCTATGGAAAGAAAGGGAACCATCCTATGGCAGGCAAGACCCTGCAGTTCAAACTTAGAGTGACTAACATCAAACGCCAATAACGGCGTGGCAGCGCAACCTAACACGGAGGGCGCTGTTGTACCCGTGTGAGGCTCATCCATTGGAATGCGGTCGAAGCTAAAGAGAAGGCAGATCGCCTTCGCTCCGTTGGATATATTGTAACCTACGACAAGTTCACCCCTAGTCTCCTCCGCGAAAGAGAGAATCCTCCAAATGTCTTCATCATCGATCTTTCTCGGTTGCCATCTCAAGGGCGGGATGTGGCCATGGCGCTGAGATCCTACAAGGCGACTCGACCAATACCCTTGGTCTTTGTCGATGGAGAGCATGAGAAAGTCGAAAGGGTCCTAGCACAGATACCCTACGCACACTACACAAACTGGGATAAGATCCGGGAAGGATTGGACAAGATTATCAGGCACCCTCCCAAAGAGCCCCCACAAGCGCGGTCGCGCCTAGAAGGTTACGCAGGGGCGCCTCTCATCAAGAAGCTCGGAATCAAACCGGGACAAACCATTTCCCTGGTCGGGGCACCTGCGGGGTTCCGACAAGCCCTGGGCGAATTACCAGAAAATGCTGTGCTGCGAGATGGCGTCAGAGGCCAGTCTGACCTGACCCTTTGGTTTGCAAGGTCTCGAAGAGAGCTAGAAGAGAGACTGGAACACATGAGGCGGTTTTCGAAAAATGCTGGACTATGGATTATCTGGACAAAGAAAACGTCCAAAATTCAAACGGACTTGGGACAATCAGTAGTAAGAGAGGCTGGGCTCGCTGCTGGAATGGTCGATTTCAAGATCTGTTCGATCGACAAGACTTGGTCTGGGCTTAGGTTCACGTTGAGAGAAAAATAATGCTCGTCTATTTGCAAATCGGCACTAGCTAAGTGCAGCTGGAATAATGAACTGTGGCACGAGCTCTTGAATGAACTTGTACCAAGTCGGAAAGTTGCCATAATTTCCTGCTGTGAACCCAACGGTCAAGTCTAGCTCAGGAATGACGATTACCAGCTGACCACCGTTTCCCTCCGCCGAATACTCTCGGTATGCAAGCCCGCCGACAGTTAGGTCCCGGATATGCCACGCGTAACCATAACGATGGTCTTGGTCAAAGCTAGAGTGTTGCCGTGTAGACGAATCCGCCCAGGACTTGCTCAACAGCCGTTTGCCATTCCAAATCCCGCCTGAGAGGTAGAGCTGTCCAAGTTTTAGCTGATCTCGCGGACGCAAGTAAGCGCCACCGCCCACGTAGCCATCGCCTGAAGGCATCAGGTTCAGATGATACAACCCGATGTCCAACGGTTCGGCGAAATATTTGTAGAAATATTCCGGAAGCCATACTCCGGTTGTGTTCCTGACAATTCCTCCGAGCAGGTTGATTGCCGGCGAACAGTAGACAGCCTTCTCGCCTCCGGGCTCGTTAGCCATCCGGAGGTCTAGGGCGTACTTGTACCAGTCAGGCTGCGATTGTTGGTTCTGCATATGGTCCTCGCTGCCCGGGGAAGTGTCTTCGTTATCATCGCCAGCGAGTCCAGACGTCATGGTCAACAGGCTCTCAACGGTCATTCTCTTTTTGCGTTCGTCGAGATTGGCGATCTCTTTGTATTCGGGAAAGAGGAACAGGACAGGAGTCTGAAGTTCCAGCTTAACGTCTTGTGACATTGCGATGCCGATTAGTGATGATCCGAGAGTTTTTCCCCCCGACCTAGTATCGTGTGGAAGACTCCAATTGAATCCGTAGAAGTATTCCTCAAGCACCAGCTTTCCGTGACGAGCTATCAACAGACTGTGAACGTACGGAGTCGTGTAATCAAGCGTCTCTGTCCGGAGCATCCGTTCGATGAGAGCAGTGATCGGTTTCGGGTCCAGTCGCACCTCCTCGAGAGATGCAGTAGACCAACCGTCCTTGCGGGCAACCGGTTGCTGGGGAACAAAATGATCCAGAGCGGCTGTGCGAGGATAGAATCCCTTTGCGTTTTCTCGATCGCGCCTAGAGAAGTCTAGCGTTGTATCGTAACCGGGCAGATTGATCAGCAGATGATCTGTTTGATCATCGTACGTACCCTTCAATTCTTCTGTCTCTTTGCGGAGATTGACAAGAACCACTTCTCTGCCGTCACGCCTGACCTGAAAGGGACGGCCCATCCCAAGGTTGAACTCTGGATTCCGCCAAAACGCTCCTATCGACCCATCCGCCTTCTTCTGGATCATCATGAAGACGGTAAGATGATCGTCAAGAGGAACGACGTTTCCTTTCCATGATTCGCGGTCAGACTGAACCAGGCTTACAGGTGTGGCGTACTGATTGTTCAAGAAGACTCCAACAGGCTGAATCCAATGTCCTATGATCCGATGCGAATCTGTGTCGATGTAGCCACGAAACCCTCCCTTCCGATCAGGAAGATCGAATGTCACTATTGTCCCTCTGACTGCAACAGGGGATTCGGAGCCAGCTATTCTCGCGCGCCACTCGGAACCTCTTCCGTCAATGTTGAGTTCCCCACGAACCTTGGGCCCAAAACCAGCCTCACTGCCCCATAAGCCAACCAAGGTCTCAGCTGAGACTGCTTTGGAGTCGTTACTCGTCTTGGACTGGAGCGTGAATGCTCACCGTAGTATTCCGTGAGCAATGGACTCTGTGGTTCATAGAGGCTTGCTCGCTAGGATTGATCACGAAGATCTCACGCCCAGGTTTAGCACGGCAGAAGGAGGCCGGACGTAACTGTCGACTTTTGTATTGGAGTGCGTAGGAAAAACAGCGACCAATAGAGGCATTACTTGTGAGCTTGGTGGACCTTCTGATCTCGATCGGCAGTGCTGGGCTTGCTGTGTTCAGCTTGCCAACGGTGCTCAACAAGAATTCTCAAGTTCCAAGGAAGACTGCAAGTATTCCCTCGGCTTCCATCTTGACCTATTTCGTTCCGTTATTCGCGATCAGCGGATTAGAACTTACTGCGATAACTATCGCAGGACAGGCAGTCGTCTGGTGGCTAATCGTCGCGTTTAGGCCTGTTAGAAACAATCGATAGCTTGGGTGGTGCGGCCGCCGGGATTTGAAGTCCCGAGCCGTTGTTTAGACGGCTTCCCGGGTCGTTGGGTTGGAAGCCCACTGGACGCGCTAGGGCTATGTCCTAGACCAGGCTAGACTACGGCCGCTAACCAATGCATCTAGTCCTAGTCTTTTCTGCCTTACGATTGGAAGAGAACAATGAACGGACCAGGGTGCGCATGGATGCAGAAGTTAGTAACCCGTCAAAATCGGACAAGTCTCAACTGGTTTTAAGAATCTAATGATGAGCAAGCTGGAATGTTTTGAAAATCGTCCCACTCGAAAGTGATCCATCTAAAGCCCTTGACTATCTCAACGAGAGGAGTTTGCAAGTCGGGCGTCTTCTTCCGATCGGTGATGGTTTGCTTGGAGAATTCTTTGCATCCGGCAGCAGCTATGTTCTGTTAAGGGGACGGGTTGTTAACGCGCTGTTCTCCTATAACGCAGGAAGAGAGAAGCAGGCTCCTACCGCGAGATTTCGCGTTGTAACAGATTCCGTTTCCGGACTAAGGGACGCAACCAGGCTTGTTGAGCGAGCCGCTGTTGCAGGTGAGAAAATCGTTCTTCGAACCAATGTTTTCGGATACGACAAGAAGCGGCTTCAGGCGCTAAAGGCGCTAGGGTTCTCTGTCGGCGCCTCTTTGCCGGGAGTCGTATCACTCGATGGGAGGAGATTTGACTATCATCTTCTCTACAAGGAACTAGGTTCAAGGTACAAGCCTATCGTCCGAAGAAACTACGCGAAGCCCGGCTTGTACAAGGCTGTCGAGGTTGAGAAGGCAAAAACACCCAAGCTGAGAATCAGAGGCTACCGGTCAGAAGACCGGCCGATCCTCGACAAGTTCACAGTTCATCACAACGTGATGCGCGGGATCGGTTCAGGGGTCTTCGAAGGACTATACCCATTTACACCCGGAGATTATCAACAAAGGGTTGCAGCAAAGCAGGTCTTTCCGATCGTGTGTGAAGACGAAGTTATTGGGGAACCAGTTGGGTCCGTCGACCTCTTCGGATCTCCGGCCCAAGTCATGCAACACTCAATGGGAACCGGAATCTTCGTCAGGCCGGACTACCAAGGCCTCGGGGTCGGAACAATGCTGATGGAGGCTTCAAAGACTCTCGCGATGAGATTACACCTAGGCAGGGTCTGGCTGAGCGTTTTCGACGGAAACAGCCCGGCGCAGGCGCTTTACAGGAAAGCTGGGTTCGAAGAATCTGGCAGATTGCCGGGGTGGCTGCAAGAAGGATATGTCGATGAGATTTTCATGACTCTGAAGTTAGAGTAGGTTTCCTCACGGCAGCTCATTGATTCTTGAGCAACCACTCTCTCCGGGCAAGGCCACGTTCGGTTAGAGTGTACTGAAACCTGCTCGCTCGTCGGGTCCGGCTAAGCAGCCCCTGTCTCCAGTAGCGCATGAGTGCCATCTCGACAGCTTTGTCCGTCAACTTGAGAGTCGTCTCTCTAGCCAAGAGCTCTCGAATGTTCAGACTGTCGAATTCTCGGGTAGATTCGAAGAGTCCGAGTATGCGAATCTTGAGCTCGTTGTAATTCATTCTTGGGAGGGTCGCACGTCAAGCTCATAAAGCTGTTGCGGGAGACGTGATTTTAGTAGTTCTCTTTGCATGTTCCTGAGAGGGCTGGGAGTAACACCTTGTATGGCGTCCCGAGCGTATTGTTTCGGCGAAACACTTTCACTTTCACTCCCGTTTCTCAAAGTAACACCTTGTAGACAGCATGTCGGGACCGAAAATTGTTATATATCAACAACGAAGAATGCTCGGGCTGAGCAATATTGTCCGACCTTGAAGCAGTTCAGAGATCAGTTCAATCAAGCCAACCTACCGGAACCATAGAAGTCATCGTAAGACACAACGGAGCGGAGACCAAGGTCATCGGTAGTCCCGAAAACGTAGTTCGGGAACTTGTCATCTTCTTCTCAAAAGCCTACCCCTCTCTGGAGCTAGCATCGAAGCTCGTACTCTCAGTCGACAGCACAGAGTTTCTGCAAAGCTGCGCAGGGGTCCTCGCCTACTCTCCAGAAGGTCTTGTGATCCTGAAAGATACGGCGACCTTGAAGGATAGAGAGCTCATGATGCTTCACGTCGCTGGAGCCCGCATGTTCTACTTGATGGGGAAAAGGGACAACGACTCAATCTCTCTCGACGAACTAGCAAAAATTACAGGCCGAGTGACTGGGACAATTGCTGGCCGGCTCAGCGAACTGGTAAGGGAGCAACTGATCGAACGAATCGGAAAGGGCTCCTACCGGCTTACGACAATGGGACAGCGCGTCGTCATCCAGACATTGATGCCGAAGGCTGTGCAGTTGCCGGAGAGGTAGAACGCGATGACGGAGCGTCCGAAGGTCAAAGTTCAGATCGAATGGGGAGACATCAAACACACAGTCGAAGGCGATTTGGAGACTGTGGTCCAGGAGGTCATGAGGTTTGCAGCACAGGTTCTGCCCAACTATTCACTCGCATCGAAACTGACATTTTCTCCAGATTACTCGTCGATGGTGGACGATCTCTCCGAGACAGTCAAACTAACACCTGATGGTGAAGCGGTCTTCCTGAAACCAGAAATGTCTGCGGAACAATCGATCTCGCTCGTTCTCCTCGCCACCCGGGTTGCCCATGCCGTGGGCACTCGATCGAGCGTCGATATGAGTCCTGAGAATATCAGCAAAGCTATCGGAAAATCTGTCAAAACAGTACGCAACACCCTCGCGATGATGGCGAAGACAGGCATCGTCGAGCGGACTAACGAGGGAAACTACCGGCTGTCAATTCAGGGAATTCGCAAGTCACACGAGATCGCGAGAGGCGTGACAGCTCGTGCCGCCGCGTCCCAGCATGAAACAAAGGTGACTGCGCCCGGATGATAACAGAGAGGGTGCGGGGACAGGCGGGAGAGGGGGATCTCCCGCCCAATACTGGGGGAATCTAACCTTGCTCCACCGCACCCAGGAATTAACTGAACCCTTAGCACAATTAAAAAGCATACCGGAAGAACTTCAACATCCGATACCCGAAGCGCTACTCCAGCTGTCAACCAAGTCGATGCAATCGCTACGAGGGTCCACACTCAACCCGAGAACGGTGTCCCTTGTCGACATGGGATTGGACGATGGAGACTCTGACGAGCAGTTGGAAATTGGAGCCTCCTCGATTGCAATGGGGTTGAAACGCAGCCCTATCAATCCGTTGAGAGAATCGGTTCCAATCGCGGCCTGCGATGCCTCCAGCGTAAAGATTGGCGAAACCGAGACCGGAATGATCTTCGCAATACGCGCGGTTGCTGTCTGGAGACAGCCCGACAGGATCGCTTTCACACGCTGGGGACCATTGCTATTCCATATTCCCAACTCCGATGGCCAACAAGAAAAGTACCGAGACGACGAGTCACGTGCTTTCGGCGGCCTATCCGTCAAGACCCTACGGGTTCTAACGAAGCTGAGAAATCACGTAGAACGCTGGGTCCAGGAAGAACTCGCAATCACCGTCAAGGATGGTATTGTTTTGCTAGATGGATCGTTGACCGCTGGGACTCCGGACAACCCTTCAAGCAGAGTCCAGCGAATTCTTTCCACTGCCCGCAACAACAACAGCATTGTTATCGCCCTCTCGAAATCAACCCAGCTGACGGTTGGTGGGAGGAATATTCTAGGCTTTTTCGACGCCGAAAAAATCCCCCACATTATCGACATCACCTCTGTTGTCGAGAACGAATATCCAGCCTATCCGATCAGATTCCTCGGACGGGTCTGTGTCTCGAAACTATCACCAGATGGATTTCTGTTCCGAACCGATATTGACCGGGACGCTGATGAACAGCACTCATTGGTTGCGCTGGGCCGAATCGCCGGAACCGATGTTATCTTCCACGGCTACCCAGAGACATTGAGGATCGCCCACATCTTCAGCACGTTCACCGCTAACGAGATTCTCGCCGTCCAGAGATTCGTTGCTAGCAACCATCATGTTAGTCTTCAGGCTCGGCCGAACCTACGACGATCCTTGTTCGGACCCTTTGGAACAAGTAGGTACGTGACATAGATGCGAATCTACCGGAAGGAAGCAGACGAGGTCCAGCTCATAGCCTTCCCGGACGAGCACGTTCACAAGGGCGACTATTTTGTCATCGAGGACCCGGCTCAATCCAGAGGCCTACTTGTCCAAGCGATTGACCTGCAATACGCCAATGTTCCGGGAGTCCTCGAGGACATTCTCCGAGATGTAATGACGGACGGGGAGCTTTCGGGGGAAGACGTGGATCCTTTGAACATTTCCAGCCAGGTAGATGCATTGAAAGATACTAGGCTGGCGGTCTGCAAAATCCGAGGAACAATCGCACAGGATGGGAGCCTCTCACCAACTACGTCCTGGTTGCCATCACGCACCTCATCAAAGATTCGACCGTATGCAGTCAACAAGCTGATAATGAACGGTGGAAAAATGCCGGTCAAGCTTGGACACAACGATGGCGAGACGATAAGCGTAGACGCTAGCGGACTCGACGGCGGTCTCAATATCATCACTGGAAGAAAAGGCTCAGGCAAGTCTCACCTAGCAAAACTACTCCTTCTGTCGATGGCGGGATGGGGAGCACCATGCATTGTCCTTGACGTGAACGGGGAATACATCAACCTACACAAATCGAAGGATGGACGACAATCATCTGCGCGCTTGACCGTTCTAGCCCCTAGAAGTGGCCTAAACTTCTCCATGGCCAAACTCGGACTGAGAACAGTAGCAGGGGTCTTGAGTCACGCCCTCGACCTTCCGGCTACCTCGTCCAAAGTCTTCACCACTATCTGGAAGGATCTGGAAGCTCGGGGAGATCTGACTCTGCCGACCGTTATCCAGGCTGTGCAATCGTGGAGCTGCCACGACAGCGTTCGCGAGGCTCTGACTTCTAGACTGCAGGTCTTGATGGAATCGGGATTGTTTGACGAAGCGAACCCACTGACCGAAGAGCGGATTCTCCACACTATTGAGGGAGGCGGGGTCTTGGTTGTGAACCTGAAGAATCAGAGCCAGATCGTTCGACGCATACTCGTTGAAATATTTCTCGGTGAACTGACCAAGATTCTCTCTTCGAACTGGCTCAAGGCTGCCTTTCTCTTCGCGGAAGAGGCGCACCTGTACTTACGAGATACTTACTGGGATGATATCGTTACGCGGATGAGGCATATTGGATTGTTTACTACTTTCATCACGAACCAGCCGGACACTGTTCAGGAGGCGATCTACAGGCAAGCGGACAATGTGTTCATCTTCAACTTCACAAACGAACATGACATCGAAGCTATTGGTAAGGTGGCGAAGGCGGACAGCGACACGATACGCTACCTTGTCAGAGGAATACCCACCAGACGATGCTTGTTGCTGGGGAATGTTGTGAAGGACTTGCCTCTGATGGTCGACGTGGAACAGCTAGACGTCAGAACAATGGGCGAAACAAGACTCTTCTTCTCTTGATGAGACCCAGCGCAAGAGTACCACGGTTTCGCAGGGTCAGGAAATGGCCCGGTAGTTTATTCTCTGGACATCTGCACTAGATCGGATGGCTGTTTCTTGCTGTTCTCGGAGAGGCTCATTATTCCGCCAGTGAGACTTTGACCTTGCATTCCGTTTGCGGCGAGGATTTGTGCAACGCGCAACGAGGTGGCTCCAGCCATACACACCAACAGGACCTTTCGATTGTCCTTTGGTAGAACATTTCTGATATTGTCGGGTATCTTCTCCGTCGAAATCAACGATTGCACATCGGATGCTCGCGCGACCTTGATCTTGCTCTCATCGCATCCAAGGGACGATGCGACAAGTTTGATCCCGTCCTCCTTCGGAACGAACATGCCGTGAGTCCAGAGAACCTCGCCATAATCCGCCACGCTTGAACTGGCCTGTGGAAGAGTCACTTCGAGGGGAGGGGGTGCCTGCGCTACTGTTCCGAGAGTGCTCCGGTACTTGTCGATACCATCTGCCAACATTACTACAAACTTCTCCCCGACACCATAGTTCAACATCTGTAAGCAAGCGTACAGGGCAAGCGCACTGCTCTCGCCGATGTCGTACCCTCTTCCGACGCAGAAGCGCAGGACTCTTCGGGCTTGCTCGAAGTCCACCTCGTGCTGTCCCGCATACAGAGTTGGATCATAGAATCTCAGCCCCAAGGCCTTGTCCTTGGTCCGTATTCCTGCGACATCTTGGTTGTTGAGCGGAAACACCACGTGAACAGATCTCTTGCCATATTTTTTCTGGATGTACTTGCTGATGCCGGCTGACGTGCCACCCGTACCAAAAGCAGAAACCATTTTGAAATCAGCGAGAGAAAGCCCGCGGTCTTTCAGCTGCTGATCTATTTCCGGCGCTGTTACAGCCTCGTGTGATTTGACGTTCAACTCGTTATCATATTGTTCAGGGCAGAAGCCACCGTAGATCTTAGCTAGCATCTTGGCCAGGTTAATCACGTCCTGTCTCGCAAGGAGAGCTTCGATCTCGGCTCGCGACTTGTCAAACTGCGCCGCGTCCAACCCGAGATCAGCTAACTGTTCACGGACGTTGCTCGCAGTCGCCTTCGCAATGGCCAGGTTCTGATCAAGTGCCAGACCTGGTGCGGGGCAAATGTCGATGTCCAAGTTGACTGCCTTGGCTGAGTTCTTGTTCAGTTCATCTAAGACCCCTCTCTGAAGTTTCCTTGAAACCAAGAAAATGACGTTGATGCCGATCCCTTCGAGCATTCCAAGAGCGATACCGAAATTGCCCGAGGTTGCTTCGAAAACCGTTTGACCAGTTCTTAGCTTGCCGGAAGCAATCGCATCCTCGATGATTTCAACTGCCGGGCGGACTTTGACCGAGCCACCTGCGATCTTGGAGTCGAACTTTCCAAAGACCTTGATGCTCTTCGCAGGGACGTCAAGCCCATATTCGATACGAGCGCACTCGATGAGGGGAGTTGTCAGGTCCTCCAAAGGCGTTGGATTGATGAAAGCCCTGCTTCCGTTTCTCTCGACAGCGTGTGGGACTTTGCTCTTTATCTCGGTTCGGAACATTCTGAGAAGGGCTTCGTCAACTTGAGGTTTAGTAGTCGACTCCTGCATTCCTTATCTAACTGATTGGGGATACGGCTTTATATAACGTATGTCATAAAGGTGCCCTATGACTCAGACCTACAAAGCTCCAGACGTTCCAAGCGATAAGATCACGCCTGAATTCGTTAGGGACGAGTTACTCAGCTGTTTCGAGAGCGCCAATAGAGAGTTCGCCACGCTTCTCAACCAACCAGTCACTGACGAACAGTTGAAGCAACAGGTCAAACAGTTCGTGGAATCAGTGTTCGTCAGCTGTGGCGCGAGCTACACTGACCCAACTAAAGAGGGAATTTTGACGGCTATGAACCAGTGCAGGACCAACGCAGAGCAGATGATGGGGCCGCAGGGCGCGGGGATCATACAACACCACTACGATGAAATGATGAAACTGGTCTACAGACTCCCAGAGCGGCCGGTTTATGTCGCGACATCTCGTCTCGTCTGATAACAATAGGGATGAGGTCGAGAGCCTCCTCTCGTAAGTCATTAGTACGCCCCTCGCCGCAATATCCGCAGAATTGGAGTCTGTCACCCAACAGCTTCACACGCCGAGGGCCGTTCGACTCGACCGCATTGCGGACGAGACGCCTTCAATTCGCTCTTTCTGGTTCAGCGACTCGACCCTACACAATGCCAAGCCGGGCCAGTTTGCAATGGTCTGGGTTCCCGGGGTGGATGAGGTTCCCATGAGCGTGCTGGCAATCCACGGGAGATCGGAGGCAGGTGTCGTGATTAAGAAGGGTGGACCCGTTAGCACCGCGCTCTGGGAAAAAAAGGTCGGCGACAAATTCTGGGTCAGAGGCCCATATGGTCACCCGTTCAGCGTCGGACACCACCACAAGCTACTCGTCGTTGGAGGAGGAACAGGACTCGTTCCCTTGATCTCATTCCTAGTCCATCTAAGGGGACGAGATGTCACATTGATCACAGGAGCGAGAACATCAAGCGAGCTCCTGTTCAAGGACTGGCTACTCAGCGAGAGCAAGGACCATCACTTCAAGCTCCTGTTCGCGACTGACGATGGGACCTACGGGGAAAAGAGCCAGGTTCCGAAGGTCGTCGAGCACGTGTTGAAAGAGGGTAGCTTCGACGCGATATACACTTGTGGACCAGAACCAATGATGAAACTAGTCTACGATCTGGCAATGCAGAAGAGATGTCACATACAAGTCAGCGTAGAGCGGGTGTTCAAGTGTGGAGTTGGAATATGCGCCGCCTGCGTAATTGGCCCTTACCTTGTATGCCACGACGGACCTGTATTCTCGGAAAGAGAGCTCAACGGGATGCCAGAGTTCGGAAAAACCCGAAGAGACTTATCGGGAAAAAAGGTCGCTCTGGGAGCAGGCCACTGAGTATCTCTCTCCGTGTGAGAATCTAGTCAAGGAACGATTAAATATCTCACGACCCCTTTTTAACCCTAAGGAGGAATAGGCAATCCCAACTCACGGCTCGCTAACCAAGGCAGGAAAAGTCAGGCAACAGACTCCGAAGATCCAGGCAATGAACAAACCAGGTCTCTCTCCAAGAGAGAGAGTTAGGCGGAATTCTGAAAAGAGATTCGTCCTCGGCCGAAAACCAGGACAGAACTACATCAGGACCTAAACGGTCCCCGAACGGTCCTGTCTCCTAGGAACCACGGGATCAGAACATCCAGTCCTGATAGTGTTTAGCTTATTAGCTCAGGTACTAACCCTTTCCTGTCGATTGCAGAATGGAAAAAGTCAGTCGCACGCAGCGCGGACTTATGGCACGAGTAGTATTATCAATAATCACTTTGGCCGCATTTTTGGCCGGTTCACTAATCTTCGTAGGCTTCTACACCTCGGGCTATGATCTTTTCCAGAAAATCGTGGTGGTATTGGTTGCCATGATAATCGCCTTTGCGGCTCTAGCGATTCTCTGGGTAACTTGGGCTGGTCGCAGAGGGATGATGGGCTGGTGGAGAGACTAGCTCCGCAACCATTGAACTGACAAGTTCTTAACTAGACCGATCCTGCCAATAATCCCCGCCAAAAACGGCTCGGGGTTCATACTGTGTCTTCGCTAGTCGACGCGTTGCTAATAGTTCAATCGATATTGGTTTTCCTTCTCGCAGGATACGAGTATCTTACCCTGATGCATTTCCCCGCCTTGCCAGAAATTTCCAATTCCCCTCCGAAAAATCTTATGGTGTCGATTGTTCTTCCCGTTCGAGATCAAGCAAACACGGTCTCCGAATGCGTCGCCTCATTGGTCGGATTGGACTATCCCGAGAAAGAGATCATAGTAGTTGATGGAAACTCGACCGATGGGACCCAGGATATACTCAAGCGTTTCAATGGCAAGATCAAGCTCGTCGAGGAAGAGTCTCTTCCACAAGGATGGGTGGGAAAGAACTGGGCCTGCCACTCCGGTTACAAGCAGGCCACCGGTGACCTTCTAATGTTCACAGATGGCGATTCTATTCACGCACGCGACAGTCTAGCGAAGACAGTGAGCTATCTGGAAGCTACAAAGGCCGATCTCGTTACTCTCGCCCCTGCAGCTATTCTTCGAACTTTCTGGGAGAAACTTCTCCAGCCCCCCATATTCTGGCTCATCATGATGTTCGTCGGGGGCAAGTGGGTCAACGACGATCTCAAGCCGCGTTGGGCTCTCGGAAATGGGCAATACATGCTCTTCCGACGCGAGGCTTACGACAAAGTGGGCGGACACGACGCGGTCAGGGATAGGATTTCGGAGGACTACTCGCTGGGCAGGCTGATCAAAGCGAAAGGTCTCAGACTAAGAATTGTCACAGCCTCTGACTCCCTGGCGGTCCGGATGTACTCTAGTCTTCCGGAGATCTGGCGTGGATGGAGGAAGAATTTCTATTCAGTTTCAGGAAACCATCCACTTTTTCGCGCCGCGTACCGATTGTTACTGCTCTTCACCTTTCTCGTCTTGCCCTTCATCGTGCTCGGATACGGCGTATACCTTGCCCCATCGCAGCCCTTGAACGCTTACCTCCTCACAGGCGGTTTCATGGCCTTCTTCCTATGGCTCGGAATTATCATTCTTGACCGATCGATAGGGGTCAGTCCTCTCTATGCTCTACTGCTCCCCTTCGCCGTCCTCTTCTACATTGGCATAGGAGTCGACTCGACTGTCAGAGGAGCGCTAGGAATGGGCTTTTCTTGGAAGGGCCGTGTATACGGAAAACCCATAACTGGACAGCTCAAACCCACGGCTGCTTGAGAAGCACAGGCGGAATATTGGTAGATTGAGCCAAACGACTGACATCGTCTCCACAGAAATAATCGAGCGCCTTCTCAGTCTTGACCATCCCTCTCGCGAAGACATCAATCGAATCAAGATTGAAGTGTGCCGGTCGCATCGTTCGCCAACTGTTCCTCCTAACTCCGATCTTCTCCAACGGGTCCCTGACTCAGCCCTCCTCAGACTCAAGCCCCTGCTTACTGCAAAACTGGTCCGTAGTGCGAGTGGAGTAATCACCGTTGCTGTGATGCCCAAGCCTTACGCTTGCCCCCACGGAAAATGCACATACTGCCCAGGCGGGCCCGAAGTCGGGGTCCCGAGAGCCTACACAGGACAGGAGCCCGCGGTAATGCGAGCTCTTGAGAACGGTTACGATCCCTACCTCCAGGTTCAGAGTAGAATCATTCAGCTACGCGCGATGGGACACCTGGTGGGCAAAGTAGAGCTGATCCTTGTCGGCGGAACCTTCCCTTTCCTGCCCCGAACATACCAGGAAGATTTCGTCAAAAGATGTCTCGACGCGTTGAATGGCGTTGACTCGGCTTCTTTGAAGGAAGCGAAGAATATCGCTGAATCGGCAAAGATTAGGAACGTGGGGATTACTGTCGAGACCCGGCCTGACTGGTCGCGCGTCGGTCATGTTGATCACATGCTCTCCATGGGTGTGACACGAGTTGAGATTGGAGTTCAGACCCTGTATGATGATGTGTATGAGAAAATTCATCGAGATCACACCGTCGCTGATGTCGTTGCGTCTACGCAGATTTTGAAAGATTCAGGAATCAAGGTCGGCTATCATATGATGCTCGGACTCCCAGGCTGTGACCCCAGGCGGGATCTTGATGCGTTCCGGAGAATTTTTGCAGACTCAGATTTCAAGCCTGACATGTTGAAGATCTATCCGTGTCTGGTTACGCCTGGAACAGAGCTCTACGAGGAATGGAAGAGAGGAGAGTACAAGCCATATTCCACAGAAGAATCCGCGCACCTCATCGCAAAGGTCAAGCAGTTTGTTCCACGCTGGGTCCGGATCATGAGGATACAGAGAGAGATACCTGTTGATGGGATATCTGACGGTGTGAAACACGGAAATCTCCGCCAGCTTGTCCAACAGGAACTCACGCGTCGGGGCATGAAGTGTCATTGTATCCGGTGCCGAGAGGTCGGGATCTATTACCTTAGGAATGGCGAAAGTCCCGACTTGGAACAAGTTCAGCTCAAGCGAGTCGACTACGACGGATCTGGAGGAACCGACATTTTCCTGTCGGTCGAAGATCCCGAGTATGACATCCTCGTTGGATATGTTCGAGTCAGAATGCCGACCGAGAAAGCACACAGGCCTGAAATCGCTCAACAGAACACGGCAATCATCAGGGAATTGCACGTATTCGGACAGACGGTTCCGGTGGGAGACAGGTTGGCCAGAGGGTTTCAGCACAAGGGCTACGGATCGAAGCTTCTTGCAGAAGCAGAACGAATCTCCTGCGAAGAATACGATAGGAAGAAAATGCTAGTCATTAGCGCTCTCGGCACCAAAGGGTATTACTCGCGCTTCGGCTACACGCACGACGGTCCTTACGTGTCCAAGAGCATGGCGTAAGAATCCTTAACCGGATACATCGCCCACTGACCCACCCTGAAGACGTGTTGCACGAATGAGAGTCCGAGAGCTAGAGGGATACCATGGGCGTGTGCTTCAAAAGTTACGGAAATCAAGGACCAGAATCGGTAGCATCATCCGACTCACCTCGAAGTCAGGCGAAGTTTTCGAAGGGACCCTAATTCCGCGATCGGAGTACTCTGATCCCACTCACATAGTCTTGAAGATGAAAAACGGATACAATGTAGGCATTTCACTTGACAGAACGGAAAAGCTTGAGGTAATTGGAGAGGGGGAGAAACCTCACTTCACCAAGTCTCCTCCACCAGCTATTCATTCTGGGTTACCCAAAGTCGGCATCATTAGCACTGGCGGGACCATTGCTAGCAGGGTCGACTATCGCACTGGTGCCGTGCAACCTGCCCTCACAGCCGCCGATCTCGCAAGCGTGGTCCCTGAACTCTCATCAATTGCAGAGATAGATGCTCACATACTTTTCAGCGAGTATAGCGAGAACATAGGCCCGACACATTGGAAGGGTATGGCCGAAGAAGTCGCCAAGCGAATAGCCGACGGCGCAGAAGGTGTGGTCATTAGTCATGGAACAGACACATTGCACTATACTGCGGCGGCTTTGAGTTTCGCGCTCGCAAACCTGCCAGTCCCAGTCCTACTCGTAGGTGCTCAGCGATCTTCTGACCGGCCCAGCTCAGACGCCGCCTCCAATCTCACTGGAGCAATTGCCCTGGCCGGTCGAGCCGACATGGCAGCGGTAGGTGTTGCCGTGCACCGAGACCTATCTGATCAAATAATTGTGGCTCATCAAGGCACTAGGGTTCGAAAATGTCACACGAGTCGGCGAGATGCCTTCAAGTCCATCAACTCTAGTCCTCTGGCAAGTTACGATCTGAAGACCGGCCAAATCGAAATGACGAATGGAGTCCCGAAAAGGGACAAATCTCGAAAGGTTGTCGCGAAGTCTCGTTTTGACCAAAACGCATACTTGATCAAGTTCTACCCAGGGTTCAACCCTGGCATGATCGACTTAGCCATTTCCGATGGAGCCCGAGGAGTAGTGATTGAGGGAACGGGACTAGGGCATGTTTCGAGATCCCTGTTTGACTCTTTGAAGAAGGCATTGCAAAAACAGGTTCCAGTTTTCATGACCTCTCAGACGATATGGGGGCGCGTCGATATGAATGTCTACAACACTGGACGAGACTTACTCAATCTCGGAGTCACCCCTCTCGAAGACATGATCCCCGAAACGGCTGTCGTCAAGCTGATGTGGGTTGCCGCCCAGACCAAATCAGCCAGCAAGATTCGAAAACTGATGCTTCAACCGATCGCAGGAGAAATGACCCCAAGGACACTAGTGGAGGCTTCATAGTCGCCCATAGACTATCGCGCGGTCGGCCTCAAAGTCGGCGTCGAGATACACAGACAGCTAGACACTAAGCACAAGCTCTTCTGCGGTTGCCCAACAATTCTATCAGCAAAGCCCCCCACGATCTCCTTCGAACGGAAACTCAGGCCTACACAAAGCGAGCTAGGCCAGATTGATCCAGCAGCTCTCTTTGAGTTCCACAAGGGCAAGACCATTACTTACGAGGCTGATCCCGAAACCACTTGTCTCGTTGAGCTTGACGAAGAACCCCCGCATCTGCTGAACCCGGAAGCATTGGATGTCGCCCTTACTATGAGCATGCTACTTCATGCGAAGCCGTTGGACGAGATTCACGTCATGCGGAAAGTAGTGATTGATGGGTCCAACACAACTGGATTCCAGCGCACAGCGGTCATCGCCCTGAACGGATCATTAACCGTGGGCGGAGTAGAAGTTCCGATAGAGCAAGTAACGCTCGAAGAAGACGCGGCACGAAAAACAGGCGACACAAAGACCTCGG
This sequence comes from Candidatus Bathyarchaeia archaeon, assembly GCA_035935655.1. Taxonomy (NCBI): domain Archaea; kingdom Thermoproteati; phylum Candidatus Bathyarchaeota; class Bathyarchaeia (SeqCode); species Bathyarchaeia archaeon. The sequence goes on along the minus strand of DASYWW010000037.1, from coordinate 150,218 downwards.
TGATCTTTCGCCTAGATCGGCTCGGAGTTCCGCTGATAGAAGTCTCAACTGGACCAATAATCCATGATCCAGATCAAGCGGGAGAAGTTGCTTTCGCCATAGGCCGAATCCTCCGAGCAACAAAGAAGGTAAAACGAGGTCTAGGAAGCATTAGGCAGGACCTCAACGTATCAATCAAGAACGGTGCCATTATCGAGATCAAAGGCGTTCAAGAGCTCGAACTCGTTTCTAAGGCGGTGGGCTACGAGGTTCAGAGGCAGCGCGAACTTCTCGAGATCAGAGATGAACTCCAACAGAGAAACATCAAGGCTTCAGCTCTCAAAGAGGAATTCGAGGACGTCACCAATATACTCTCAAGCTCGCAGTCGAAGATCGTCCAATCTGCTCTCAATCAAGGAGGCGTAGCATTAGCCCTGAAACTTCCGGGTTTCAAAGGACTGCTCAAACGGGAATTAATTCCCAATGTTCGACTGGGGACTGAGATGGCCAAGCGCGCGGTCTTCTGGGGCCGAGTCGGAGGAATTTTCCACTCAGATGAACTCCCCTCATATGGTATAGATTCAAGTCACGTAGAAGAGATTGCGAAAAGACTTGGGTGTGGGGACCTCGACGGGTTTGTCATCATAACTGACCGTCTCGATAATGCAAAAGACGGTTTGAAGGCTGTAGCAGAACGTGCTCGGGAGGCCGTGGAAAGGGTTCCCGAAGAAACGAGGGCGGCAAACCCTGACGGGACCACTGTCTATCTTCGCCCAAGGCCTGGAGCCGCTAGAATGTATCCCGAGACGGATGTCCCGCCCGTTCAGGTTGGCCAGGACCGACTTGAACAGATCTGGGAGAACCTTCCCCGAATGCCCGAGGAGCTCGCCAAGGAACTGGGGAAAAAATACGATCTCAGCTCCAAGCTAGCCACTCAGCTCGTGGATTCTGATTATCTTCCGGCATTCGAGGAGATTGTCGCAAGAACAAAAAGGGTCGCGCCAAGCTTTGTGGCAACAATCCTCACCGAATCTCTGAGAAGCTTGCAAAGGGAGCAAGTGCCTGTGGAGAATGTTCGGGAAGACCAGCTCAAGCGAGCGTTCGACCTGGTATCGATGGGAGTAACCGCAAAAGAGTCAGTTCTCGACGTTCTAAAATGGCTCGCACTTCATCCAGATGGAACCGCGGAAGAAGCCGTCAATATGCTGAAGCTTCGAATGCTAACCAGATCGGACCTCGAGAATATTATCAGTGAGATCGTCGAATCGAACCGGTCTCTCGTTGAAGAGAATGGTGCCAAGGCCCTCGGACGAATGATGAAATTGGTAATGGGAGAAGTGAGGGGACGAGCGGACCCGGGGCAAGTCACCGAGCTGCTTCGGACCCGATTGGAACACGTCAAAGCATGACAACCACAAAGGACGAGTTGAAGGTCGAAGATATTGCTCTTGACGATCTCGACAAGAAGATACTGCATTGGTATCTTATCGATGCTCGCCTATCCTACAGGGAGTTAGCGCACAAGCTTGGCGTTTCCACAAGCACAGTTCAATCTAGAACAGCGAAGCTAGAGAAGGCCGGGATCATAAGAGGATATTCAGCCCTGTTCGATCACGACAAGATCGGCTTCCAGCTCACCGCGATCACAGAGGTAAGCGTCGCCAAGGGCAAACTCCTCGAACTAGAGAAGGAGGTTGCAAAGATGCCGCAAGTTCTAGCAGTCTACGACGTTACCGGGCTCACCGATGCTATGGTCATTGCGAAGTTCAGGAGCAGAGACGACCTGAGCAAGTTCACCAAGGCACTCCTGGCAATGCCATTCGTTGAACGGACTAACACTCACATTGTTCTTACGACCGTAAAGGAAGATTTTCGTCTTCTCTAGTCGGACCTGACGCGCGTGGCTTCTTTCAAAGACCGAACCCTCTTCTTGAGCTCGGTCTCAGACCCGCCAGGGTCATCGAGGTGGTTTTCGACAATTCTGACCAGCGCACTCCCAACGATTGCCCCGTCGGCTCCGGATTGGATGACAGCGGAAACGTGTTCGGGCTGCGAGATGCCAAATCCTGCTGAAACCGGAATCTTTCCCCTCGACAAGGACTTTACCATCTTGATAGCTTCGAGCGCCTGCGGGCTGAGCAAGTCCCGGGGACCTGTGACACCGTAGAGTGAGACGAGATAGAGGAAGCCCTTCGATTTATCGAGAACCGCTCGCAGTCTAGTCGTAGAAGTGTTCGGTGCCGCTAGGTAGATGTTATCGACGTTGTGTTTCAAAGATAGGTTCCTGAACTCGTCGCTCTCTTCAACCGGCAAGTCCGGGACAACGATCCCATCAACACCGTTTTCGCGGGCTTTCTTCAGGAAGCGGTCCAAGCCCATCGCAAGAATAGGATTGTAGTAGCTCAGAACCACAAACGGGACCGGAAATCTTGACGAGAGCTCTCCGATAATGTTCAGGATACCCGCGGGGGTGGCCCCTTGAGATAAGGCTCGCATGCTTGAAGCCTGTATAACCGGACCATCTGCAATAGGGTCAGAAAATGGGATCCCCACCTCGACGATGTCAGCTCCACCTTCTATCAAAGCCGCAGAGTTAGCAATGAACGATTTCGAGTCCGGGTCGCCACCTGTCAAGTAAACAACCAGCGCTCCCTCTTTGCGGCCCTGAAGTTCTCGGAACTTCACTTCTATCCGATCGTCATTGTGAGAGGTGCTTGGCAATTATCTCCACATCCTTGTCGCCTCTGCCTGAAAGGTTGACGATGATCGAATCCTTTGTACTGAGATTCTGCGCCAACTTCATCGCGTAACTGATAGCGTGGGCAGATTCCAAAGCAGGCATGATCCCCTCCAGTTGTGACAGGATCTTGAACGCGTCCAGAGCCTCTTCATCGGACGCTGTGACATACTTGGCCCGACCTGCGGTCATCAGGAAAGCGTGTTCCGGCCCCACTCCGGGATAGTCGAGCCCCGCTGAAATGCTCCGAGTCGTCTGCACTTGCCCAACTTCGTCCTGCAGAACATACGTCATCATGCCGTGCAGGACCCCTTCGCGTCCGGCAACCAGCGGCGCAGCGTTTTGTCCAGGCGACAAGCTTTCCCCTCCAGCCTCGACCCCATACAGGTCAACCTCAAGATCATGCAAGAACGAATGGAAGATTCCAATCGAGTTGCTCCCCCCACCGACGCACGCAACAACGGCCTTCGGGAGCTTGCCGTCGGTTCGTAAGATCTGCTTTCGCGCTTCTTTCCCGATCACACTCTGAAAGTCCCGCACCATCGTAGGGTAAGGATGTGGGCCCACGACCGATCCTAGGAGATAGTACGTATCCTGAACGTTTGTAACCCAGTCCCTCAATGCTTCATTGATTGCATCCTTCAAGGTCTTGGATCCGGACTCGACTGGGTGCACTTTGGCACCTAGCATCTTCATCCTGTACACGTTCAGTTTCTGGCGGTCCATGTCCTCATTCCCCATGTAGACTTCGGCCTTCAAATCTAGAGCTGCGCATGCCATTGCAGTGGCGACCCCATGTTGTCCTGCCCCGGTTTCAGCGATGATCCTCTGCTTCCCCATTTTCTTCGCTAGGAGGACTTGGCCGAGAGTATTGTTGATCTTGTGCGCGCCCCCATGTAATAGATCCTCTCTTTTCAAGTAAATCCTAGCGCCTCCAACATGTCTAGTCAAATTGCTAGCAAGGTAGAGCGGCGTCGGTCTTCCGGCGAAGCAGTCCAGCCAGCCCGCCAATTCCTTCTTGAACGAGGGGTCGTGCGAGAACCGGTTGTACGCCTCCTCAAGCGCTCTCAGCGGCTCCATCAAGGTCTCAGGAACATACTGCCCTCCATATTTTCCGAACTTGCCCGGCTTGGAACGCGTTCTAGGTTCAGCGGGTTTCTTCAAGCGCCGACCAGCTCCCTTACCTTGCCCTCGATGTCTGGCGATTTCATTATCGAAGTTCCAACAAGAAAAGCCCTAGCGCCGGCGGCTTTGAGCCGTCGAATATCAAGGGGAGATTCTATCCCGCTCTCAGAAACGACCGGCCTATCCATGTTGACGTTTTCTGCAAGGATCCTCTCAGTAGTCGACAGGTCCAATTGGAAAGTAGACAGATTGCGGTTGTTGATACCGTAGAGGTCCGGTCTGAACCTCCGGAGGCTTTCAAACTCGCTAGCGCTGTTCGCTTCTACTAAGACCTCCAGCCCAAGCCGATTAGCTTCAAGAATCATACTATCGAGCCCAACGTTAGACAATTTCCTACTGAACACTTCAGAAATCAATACGACCGCACTGGCTCCCGCCCTCGCTCCAGCATGGAGCTGCTTGGGTGACACTATGATGTCCTTCATTATCAAGAGCGCTCTTGTCTCCCGGCTGATCGTAACCAATGTTTCCAAATTGCCCTCGAAGTTTTCAGGATCCGTAAGAATCGAGATCGCGCATGCTCCACCGTTCAGCATTCCCTTCGCGATCTGAAGAGGGCTTCCAGATTCTCTGATCTTTCCAGCGGATGGAGAAGCGTATTTTATCTCCGTGATGACCGGCGTCTTTCTGCTTTCTTGGATCGCTTTGACCAAGCCTCTCGAAGACGCGTTGGCAGTTCCACCATCGTCATAGTAGCCTCGTTTGACTCTGGCTCTGGCTTTTGCGGCGAGCTCAGGCAAATGGTCTACCAAGAATGTCAGGCCAAGTTCTTGAGTCGCTGAGTGTCTCCGCCGGAGAACTCTACAAGCTCATACAGTGTTCGGAAGGGCTTTCCGTCAATCACAACTTTGGAAGCTATCTCGACTCCTTCTCTAAGGGTCTGGGCTCTTTCGCACAGGACGAGTCCTGCTGCCGCGTTTGCCAAGACCATTTGTACGCGGGGATCACTATGATCTAGATGTCCGGATAGAATCTTGGCGGTAAGACGTGCGTTTTCCACTGGGTCCGAACCGGCAACCTCCTCAGCGGTGCTTCTCTTGAACCCTAGATCCTCTGGCTCCACCTCCTCTCGGAATATTCTTCCGTTTTGACGTCTTACGATGTTTGTCTTGCCCGTGATGGAAATCTCATCCACTCCATCGAGCCCATAGACTGTCATCACGGATTTCGCTCCCAAGTTGTGCGCCGCAAGGCACATTGGCTCTAGAATCTCACTGTCGTAGACTCCTATCAACTGGGCGTTTGCCCCTGCAGGGTTCGTTAAGGGGCCGAGGATGTTGAATACGGTTCGTACGCCTATTTCGCGTCTCACCGAGGCCACGTTTTTCATCGCTGGATGGAAGTTGGGTGCGAACATGAACCCGATTCCGATCTCTTCGATCGCTCTCTCGACCAAATCCGGTTCCATGTTCATGTTCAGACCCAATTGTTCGAGAACGTCCGCGCTTCCGCATTTGCTTGTGAACGATCGATTGCCATGTTTTGCCACATGGACCCCGGCTGCCGCGATTACGAAAGCAGAGGTGGTGCTGACATTGAACGTTTTTGTTCTATCTCCGCCGGTCCCGCAAGTATCCAACAGGTAACCATTTATTTTCGGGTGGATTTTCCGGCTGAATTCCCGCATTACCTGCGCTAGGGCAGCGACTTCGTCAGCTGTCTCCCGCTTCTTTTTCAGCCCTATTAGAAAGGCTGAAACCTGCGATGGGGTCGCCTCTCCAGACATGATTTCTTTCATAGTAGCTTTGGCCTGGTCGGATGTCAATTCGTGGTTTTCTAGGAGTAGAGGGATGCATTCTTTGATCATTCGAGTTAGCCCTCCAGGAAATTCTTGATGATGCGATGGCCCGGTAGTGTGAGTATGGACTCTGGATGGAATTGGACCCCTTCAATCGGGAATTCTCGATGTCGAACGCCCATTATCTCATTGTCATCAATAGCGTGGGCCGTGACTTCGAGGTCTTTCGGCAAGCTCCTTCTATCAGCCACAAGCGAATGGTATCTCGTAGCCTCGAAGGGGCTGGCTACTCCGCGCAAGACTCCTTTGCCATCGTGCCTGATCGGGCTCGTCTTTCCATGTCGGAGTCTTCTCGCTCGAACTATCTTTCCGCCGAATGCGTGAACAATCCCTTGATGTCCAAGACAAACACCTAGCGTAGGGGTTTCCCTGCTTACTTCTCGAAGGATTGCTGTGCATGCCCCAAAGTACCGAGGATTATCGGGGTTGCCAGGGCCCGGGGAGATTATGATCCTGTCTGGCGAAAGTTCTTTGACTCCTGCGACATCGACCTCATCATTCCGTTTCACAACAACCGTGTCACCGATCCCGCCAACACACTGCGCCAAGTTGTAGACGAAGCTGTCGTAGTTGTCGAGGATCAGAACCTTCACCGATCTTCCTCCTGGGCCTGATCCATCGCTGTGAACAACGCCGCTGTCTTTCTCTCGGACTCAATCCATTCCTGGTTAGGGACCGAATCGGCAACTATCCCTGCACCAGACTGGAGATAGCAGAAGCCGTCCTTGGCGCAAAGAGTCCGGATCGTTATTGCGAAGTCAGCGTTTCCATTCGCCGAAAAGTAACCAACAGCCCCCGCGTAGGGACCCCTCGCAGTTGTCTCCAGTTCCTGGATGATTTCCATCGCACGAACCTTCGGCGCCCCTGAAACTGTGCCAGCAGGAAAGACTGCTCTGAACAAGTCGAAACTAGTCGCGTTCTGTCTCAGCCGTCCCGTGACTCTCGAGACAATGTGTTGGACATGGCTGTAGCCTTGAACTCGCATGAACTCAGGAACCCTGACGGTTCCATACTCGCAGACTCTGCCCAGGTCGTTCCGGGCCAGGTCCACGAGCATAACGTGTTCCGCTCGTTCCTTCTCGTCCTGAAGCAATTCCGCTGCCAGTGCTTTGTTTCGCGCAGAATCCCCAGTGAACGGCCGCGTTCCCGCAATGGGGAAGCTCTCTGTGCTACGACCGATTTTCCGGGCCAGCATCTCTGGGCTGGACCCGACGATTTCTCTGTCGCCAAACTTGAGGTAGTACATGTAGGGAGACGGGTTGATCCTTCGTAGCGCCCTGTAGAACTTGAGAAGCGAGCCTTTGAACGGGATCTTGTATCTCTTTGAGAGAACGACTTGGAAAATGTCCCCTGATTCAATGTAGTCTTTGGCACGATTGACTCGTTCGCAGAAGTCTTCCTGATTTACGTTCGACTTCGGCCTGCCAAAACTGACCTGATCGCTGCCCAGAGAGTCTCGAAGAAATTCCTTAGCTTTTTCTATCCTGTTTTCTTCTCGGTAGAAGTAGTGTGTCTTGCCGCTGACGTGGTCGAAGACGATTCCGTCTTCAAAGAGTCCGAATTCTAGATCGGGGAACTCGTTGCCCTTGTGTCCCAGTCTGGGGATTCTTTCAAAAGAGCGTGCTAGGTCATAGGATGCGTATCCGACAAGGCCTCCTGCGTATCTTTCTCCTGGGTTTCTCTCTTTGATTGGGTCGTTGAGATTGGCTAGGCGGGTTAGAGGATCTTGGCATTTCTCGATTCGTCTTTCCGATCTTGGCCGGTCGAGAATCTCAACTTGATTTCTGGAGGTCCTGATGATCTTTTGCGGATCGAATCCTATGAGGGTATACCTGGTTAGGCGGCGTGGTCCCTCGACTGACTCGAGAATGAAACATGTTTCGCAGTTGTTTTTGATCGTTGCGAAAAGGTCGATCGGCTGTTTTCTAGCTTCCAGCCGAAGATAGTTCAGCCTGGTGGGGTGCCGTGTGAGTTGTTGTCCAAAAACTATACCCCATGGATGTCGCCTTTACCCTCTTTCCCGCATGTCGCTTTTATAGCTTGCGTGACCACTTCTGTACATTTGAGACAAGCCTCTTCTTCACGCCGCTCGCCTGTCTCGATCGAGTCTGGGCAATATTGGTGGCAACCTCCAGAAATTTCTGTTTCACACCGGGAAGGAAGGGGTTTAGCTGTTGGATTCCGACAATTGTGTCCCAGCTGTCAAGCAGGCTCACAATTCGAGCTTCGGTTTCTCTGAGAGATTGGGTTCGAGGTTCTCCTCCCATTCCATCGAGGCCTATTCCGAGGGCGATCAGTGTGAAGTGATGGAGGCCTTGAACATAGGCCATTGCTCGGTCGTGTTGTGCCGCGGACATTGTCTGGATCTTCGATCCGCTGGCTTGGAGTGCTCGGGACAACTTGGACCATTTCTGGCCAGATTGGTAGGATACGGCTATGATGGTTTGATCGTGAAGATGAACTGTGTTCGGTCCAAAGAGAGGGTGTAAACTCACGTACTCCAATCCCTTAGGGATTTTTTCCGCGATCCTGTCTGATATTCCAGTCTTGACCGACGAGAGATCTGTTAGCAGGCTGCCGGTTTTCATGAGTGATGCGGTTTCGGTGGCGACTCTGGCAGTTTCCTCCATTGGTACTGCTAGGATAACTATGTCTGAGGAGGCTGCGTCCAAGATTGTTCCGGGTTCGACCTCCATCTCCTTGGCCGCGGTCCGGGTCTTGTTTATCTCCCGGCCTGCTAGCTTGACTTTTGCTCCCTGAAGGCTGGCGTACCTTGCAAAGACGCGTCCCATCCCGCCTGTTCCGCCCACAACTAGAATTTTCGTCTGGTCGAGTCTCCTCGCGGACTTTTGGGGTTGGTCTCGCTGGGCTTGGAGGGTGAGAGAGAATATCTGATCGAATATTGGCCGTATGAATTTCGGATCAAGATCCCATGCCGCGGCGGCACGTCCTATTTTCCGGAGAATGTTTTTCTCTCGCTCGGGATCTCGATAGTCGAGCCCTCTCTGCTGTTTGATTCTGCCGAGGAGTTTTGCGTTCTCGTACCTGTTCTTGAGAAGTCGAACTATCTCTTGGTCGAGTTCGTCTATCTTATCTCGAATCCGATTCAGGTCGTCCATAAGCGCTAGCTCTTCATTACTCGAGGAATCATTCCGCCGCGGAGCATCAAATCCGCCAATCCTATTGCCACCATACTCTGGACGACGGAGACGGCCTTGGGGACTACGCACGGGTCGTGTCGGCCTTTGATCCCGAGCCTAGTTTCCTCCATCTGCGATACGTTCACGGTCTGTTGCTCCTTCCCAATCGACGAAGGTGGCTTGAAGGCGACCCGTAGTAGTAGAGGCATTCCTGTCGACATTCCCCCTAGCACTCCTCCAGAATTATTGGATAGAGTGACAACTTTCCCTTCTTTGATCAAGTATTGATCGTTGTTTTCGGAGCCCTTAATACGGGTCGCATGGAATCCGGCTCCAAATTCGACTCCCTTGACCGCGGGGATTCCGAAAAGTATCTTGGCCAGTTCGGAGTCGATAGCGTCGAATAGTGGCTCCCCTACGCCCACGGGAAGGTTCAGTGCCGTACATTCTACAACTCCGCCGACGCTGTCTCCGTCAGCCTTTGCGCTTATCACTGCCTGGCGCATTTTCTCCGCGACATCCGCGTCTGGGCATCTCATCGAATTCTCATAAGTGACCTTCTTCACAGCCTCAATGCTGGGAGGAATATCTAGCACAACCCCGTCAATGGCTTGAGTGTAGGCTAGAACTTCTACTGCAAAGGTGGAGAGGAGTTTCTGTGCGATGGCTCCTGCTGCTACGAATGCGGCGGTCATTCGTCCTGATAGTCTTCCGCCTCCTCGGTAGTCACTGAAACCTCCATACTTCACCTTCGCCGGATAATCCGCGTGTCCAGGCCGAACCACATCTTTCAGAGGCTCGTAATCCGATGATTTCACGTCCTTGTTCCTGATATGCAAAGTCACGGGAGCCCCAGTTGTATGGTCTTGGAATACCCCAGAGAATAGTTCCACGATGTCGGGCTCTCGTCGCGCAGAAACGACCTCCTTTTCTTGCGGGATCCTCAGGTCAAGCGGCCGTTGAATATCATCGACCCTCAATGGCAGTCCGGCTGGGCAACCATCTATGGTAACACCTACAACTGGACCGTGGCTCTCTCCGAAGCAGGTAACTACGAAGGCTTTGCCGACTGAATTACTCCACACTGAGTTGTACCCCCAATCTCGCGAGGTCTTGGAAGAATTCCGGGTAAGATTTCGAAACTGCTTCCGAACCGTGTATTATCGACTCTCCCTTAGCACCGAGAGAAGCGGTTGCACAGGCCATCGCGACTCTGTGGTCGTTGTGTGAATCGAGTGCACTCCCGATCAATTCTCCGCCTCCCTCAATCCTGACCATGTCGTCCTCAGCATGAATCTTGGCGCCCATCTTCCCTAACTCTGTTGGGAGGGACTGCAGCCTGTTTGATTCCTTGTAAACCAGCCTCTTTACGCCTCTGATTTCTGATGAGCCGTCCGCGAAGCATCCTATTGTCTCAAGAGGCGGGACAAGGTCCGGGCTGTCACTCGCGTCGAATTCGAATCCATCTAGTTCTCTCCTCCCGATCGTTAGAGCATCTCCATTCTGCTGGACTTCGAGCCCGATTTCGGGGGCGATTTTCAATATTGCAGAATCGGGTTCGAGTCCCTTGGAGCCGAGGCCGGATACGGTGATCTCGTCTCCTCCAATTCCGGTCGCGGCGATGAGGAAGGCCGCAGAAGAAAAATCTCCGGGAACATGATGAAACGTGGGCACGAATTTTTGCGGCGCCGGAATCCTAATCTTCTCATCAGATTCGTGAATGGAGATTCCATGCTTTCTTAACACGTCAATAGACATGTTCACGTAAGGGCGCGATTCCAGTGCGCCTTTGACGTTTATCGTGACGTCCCGGATCGCCAGTGGGGCTGCGAATAGGAGTCCGGAGATGAATTGTGAGCTGATGTCGCCTCGAAGCGTGACTTCTCCTCCCCGTAGCGGTCCCCTGGTCAGTACCTCGAATCCGTGGGTGTCGGAAGTTGTCTTAGCGGAGGCGCCTAGCGTGTTGACAGCTTTCACAAGCGGGATCAGGGGCCGGGAGGCCAGTCTTGAGCTAGCTGTTAGCCTGACCGTCTTCAGGGAAGTGGACGAGATTGCGGTCAGGAATCTTAGGGTGGCTCCCGAGTCACCGCAGTTGATAGGCCGGTTAGATGCTATCGGTCTCCTGACTCCGCTAGAAATTGTTCGGGTCTTCTTGACGATAACTTTCGCTCCTAACCGTTGGATCGCTTCAAGCGTTCGCTGGGTATCATCACAGTGCAATGGTCCTTCGATGACCGATTCTCCCTCCGATAATAGAGAGGCTAGAAACGCTCGGTGCGTGTATGCCTTCGAGCCGGGGGCCTTCACTTTTCCACGCACGGCTTGTGGACCCTTGATTCTAACTCTCAAGATTCGATTATCGCCGTTGTGAAGTTCGGATTTGCTTCGATTATTCGTCCCTCGAATTTCTCGAGCGCTTGCCGCACAGGCTCCAGGCTATTCTCGTCTACTATTGCAGTCACCGCAGGGCCCTTGCCGGATAACCCTGCCCCAAACGCTCCCGCCTCTATAGCTGAGAGAGCTGGACGAGGATCTTCTCCGAGGACGGATGACATCGCGAGACCGTTGAGAGTGAGGGCATCCCAGACGTGACCGTTACTGGCTTCACCGTAGGCTAATTCGGAGATCCGTCGAATAGGCGCAAATCTTGTCCGGTCCAACTGTCCTGTAAGGGTCTTGCGTGGTGGAACGAGTATGAGGATTCTGATGTCTCGTGGAACCTTGAGAATTTTCTCGACCTTCCTCCGCGCGTTATCGGTTAGAACTCCGCCGCCGTGATATGATGCGAAAGAATCGTCATATGCACCGGTGAGGCTTACCCCGGATTCGATGGATGCCTCGACGCCGATCGCAAGGAGGATGTCATCCTCTAGCTCCTCGTCCAAGGCGGCTACAGTTGCTAGCGCAACTGCGTTGGCCGCCGCGCTACTGCTCTTGAGACCTACAGAAGCTGGAATGCTAGAGGAAGTGATCACCTCTCCCTGCAGCTTCCTCCCGTATCCAAGATGCTCCAGGGTTTTCTGGACGACCGTGACTGAGAGCTTGTTCGATTCGCTTGGGTCAGAGGATACTAATCCGGAAATCTGGCCTGGCCCCTCTCGTAGGCTGACCTTCGCTCGGGTCCAAAGGTCTACGCCTAGGGCGCCTCCTTTGCCGGTTGAAAACGCGGTTAGAATGCTGATGGCTCCGTGCGAAAGAGCCTGCCCGGTACCTTTCATTTCCAATCCTTCCCCAGATAGTCGACGAGGGAAGATCGCATGAGAGCAAATGGAGCCGTCTCGTTGAGCCAGACTTCATACGACAAGGCGGCCTGGTGAACGAGCATCTCTAACGGGCTGATCATGCCGAAACGTGCAGGAACAGGTTCGCCGGGCTTGTCATAGACGAGATCGAAGACCCAGTTTGTATCTTTCAACCTGTTGATCGGGATCTTGAGTTGGGACAGAATGGTCGAGGTGTCTACCGGTGTCGCGTTTACAAGAAGGTCTGTCTTCTGGAGACAGTTCTCTAGACTATTCTTGGCTAGTTCGCCATGGGAAACCCTGCTGGAGCCGGTTGCGTTATCGACCAGCCCTCGTCCTTTATCCGACGTTCTATTGAGAATCGTGATCGTGTTGTTTTCTGTCGATAAACGGTGAACAAGAGCTCGAGCTGCTCCTCCTGCCCCGATCATCACTATTTTCTTGTTGTGGGGTTCAAAGCCATAGGATCTTAGCGCTCTGACCGCTCCCTCTCCATCAGTATTATATCCTACAAAGCCGCTCTTGGTTCGGGCAACCGTATTGACGGATCCGCTCTTCTCCGCTCCACCGTCAAGCCTGTCCAGCATCTCTACGATAGCGGTCTTGTGGGGCATTGTGACGTTGAAGCCGTCAAAGCCTAGAGTGCGGGCCGCGTCTACTGCATTTTTCAGGTTGTCTTTGCTGACCTCGAATGGCATGTACGCCCGGTTGAGGGATAATTTCTCGAAGGTCGTGTTGAATATGACGGGGCTGAGGCTGTGTGTTATCGGGGATCCGTAGAGTGAGTGGACCCTGGTGTCGCCTTTGATCATCAGCTGTCATTCCACCCCTAGCAATTCGTAGATTCTGCGGAGTTCCGCGATGGTCGACTGCCCAGGAGCGGTTTCCATTCCTCTCTCTAGTGAGGCGTAGGTGAAGTGTGCTCCGTAGAAAGGGGCTAGAAGTCTTGACCAGACTCCTGCTCGTCCCATGGCAAAGCTGACGAGCGGTGAGTTCTGATGGTTTGTTTTCAGCAGACTGAGGATGGTGAGATTGTCTTCTGGAATCTGCGCGGTAGTGACGATCTTGCAGACATCCGGTTTGAATTTCTGGAGCTGCACAAGGGTCGAAGTAAGTTTCGCAGAATCCGGGGTTCTGAAGTGATCATGGTGAGATAGTATGATCTTGGCGCCTCTGTCTCTAAACGTCTTAATGATCCGGTCCAGCCTGCTCGTGGTCAGTTCCAAATCTACGTACTGGAATCCTCCCTCCACCGCCTCCATCAGAATCTTCAACCGTTCAGCTTCGGATCTGTCGAATGATCCTTTCTCCGATAGTGGCCTGTTGGTTCCGATGATCGGGCGTTCTACAGCCCGAGCTATCTTTGTGAGTCCGTGGTAGCTACGGAGCTTATCCAAGCGAACTTCTACGAGATCTGCGGAGAGTCTCTCGGCTCTCTGTGCTCTTCCCAATAGCTCAGGGGTGTCGGTTGAGGAGATTGAGACGCAGACTTTGGGGTTCACCTTTCGATGATCATCTCGTCTACTACTTTTGTTCCAAAGTGTCGCCCGCCCTCTTCGAATCGGACAAGCACCTCATCGCCAGCCTTGATTTCTGAGACTGGTTTGGACCCGCCTCTCGTGACCAGACGGACAGTTTCAGCATTCTGAACTATCGTCGTGAGCCTTTGACTCCCGATGCTCGCCTCGACGAGAATCATCGGCCTGCGTTCGATCTTGACTCTCGCAACATCAACGCTCCTGGTCCTTCCGCTCTTGTCGATGAGGAGCACGGTTTCCCCTGCTGATAGCTCGGAGAGATAGCGTGTTTTTCCACTAGCCGTTAGAACGTATGATGAGACGGGGCCAGCGTTTACCCTGAAAGGTCGTGGGTTCACGTGAGGGTTGGAATGTACCTCCCCCTCCACTAGGAAGAGTGCTTGCGAAGAGGAACCAGTCAATAGTCCCTCGCCGGCTTCGAGGATCTCAGTTGTGTCTACACAGACTCGTGCCCCTGTTCCAATGGGCTTCACTCCTGTAACCCGGGCTATTGAGAGCGAGACGTCCTTGGATTCTCCAAGTATCAAATCTCGGGTTTTCAGAATCTCGTTTGTGTCGTGGGAAGCAAGGGCTATTCCATCCGCTCCCAACTCAAGAGTCGAGAGGGCTATCCTGCTCTCGACAAAACTTGTAGTTCTGGCAACAAGTTTTGAATGTCCCTTTGCTTCCGCGATCAGGTTTTCGAGTGGAATAACTTTCCAGTTGGGACAGTTGACCAGGAGATAATCAGGACGCAGCTCCAGCGCCTGCGATATTCTTTCCAGATCCTTCTGATCACCGATCGTAGCCTCAAGCGCCACAGGAGTCCTGTTTTTCTTGGCGCTTGACAGTTGATCAAAGTTTGATGTGACGAGAATGTCCATTCCTCCTAGCCGCGAGGCGATTCTCGTTGCGACTCCAGGAAGCTTGATGTTAGTGAGGATGGTGTGAGGTTTGGCTTCATTGACCATCTTGCGGATGGCTTGTGCAGAAAGGTCTGGACTAGGCTCTAGCCAGAATTCTTTCAGTTCTTTCACCTAGGATCGAGAGCGCTTGCGCGGGGCTGCTTCCACTGTGGACTATCTCGACGAGTGCTTTAGTCATCAGGGTCGGCTTGCGATGCTGGAACACGTTTCGCCCAATGGATACTCCGGCAGCTCCTGCTTTGATCGAGTCTGAGACGAGCTGGAGAGCTTCGGATTCGCTCCCTGCTTTGGGCCCGCCAGCTACGACCACTGGTGCTTTGACGCTCTTGATGACGCTTCGGAAGCTGTCAATATCTCCTGTGTAGTTTGTCTTGACGATATCTGCTCCCAGCTCGTAACCGAGTCGGGCTGCATGGCTGACCACTTCGTAACTGTGTTCGTTCTGGATTCCAGGCCCTCTCGGGTACATCATCGCGAGGACTGGCAGACCGAGGTCATCGCTCTCGTCTAGTACTCGCGAGAACTGGTCGAGCATGTCTTGTTCGTGTTCGGATCCGACGTTGATGTGAACCGATACTGCATCCGCGCCGAGACGAACGGCTAGTTTGACGCTTGATACTTGCACTTTCCAGTTGGGCTCTCGGGTTAGTCGTGTGGCGCCCGAGAGGTGGAGTATGAGGCCCGTTCCCTGGGTGTCAACTGTCTTGGCTATGCCAGCGTGGACGAGAACGGCGTCGGCTCCTCCTATGGCCACGTTGTCAATCGTCTCGTTCATATCAGCGAGTCCTTCGATTGGTCCGATTGATACTCCGTGGTCCATCGGTATGATGACGGTCTTGCCGTCTTGTCGGAATATTCGCCTGAGTCTACGGGTTTTTCCAGTTTCCATCTTTCCAAGATCACTTGATTAGTTTCTTTGCTAGGAGGAGTTCGGCGTTGAGGATGGAGCATCCAGCTCCGCCGCGGACCAGGTTGTGGCCAAGGGCCATGTACTTGACACCGTTCAACGCTGGGTCTCTCCTTACACGTCCAACCGTTACTGTCATTCCGTTTCCCTCGTCCACATCGAGCCTTGTCTGAGGGCGATCTTCCTCCTCCCGGACAATAATCGGATACTCAGGTGCTGAAGGAAGCTTCAGTTGTTGAGGAGCTCCCTTGAACTCGCTCATCACCTTGATGACTTCGTTGGGTGTCGCGGCTGATCGTGTTTTGGAGAAGACTGCTTCCATGTGTCCATGGATGGTTGGGACCCTGTTGCAGCTCGCGGAGACAGTGATCCCGGCCAGTCTCGAAACGGTCCCGAGTATCTTGTTAGTTTCATGTTCTACCTTTTCCTCTTCGTTTCGGATGAACGGGATGACATTTTGCATGATGTCGAGGGATGCAACTCCAGGGTAGCCTGCGCCGGACACGGCTTGCATCGAGGACACGACGACGGTTTCGAGACCGAATTTGTCCTGTAGGGGTTTGAGGGAGAGGGTGAGGATCGCGGTGGTGCAATTGGGGTTGGCGACTATGAAACCGTCGGTCTTCATCCGCCGCTTCTGCTCTTCCACCATCTCAGCATGTTCAGGGTTTACCTCTGGATTCAGAAGCGGGACGTACTGATCCATTCTATGCGATGAAGCATTCGAGAACACAGGCATTCCCGCTTTTGCGAAATCTTCCTCTATAGGTCCTGCGACTTCGGCAGGTAGAGCTGAGAACGCCACATCAGGGTCGTCGAGAGCTTGTGGCTTGGGCTCGGTAAGTACGAGTTCTCCCAGCTCATCTGGGAGGTTTGCTTCTTTTCTTGATCCAATCGAAGCACCATATTCTTTGCCAACACTCTTGTCGGACGCAGCGACCGCGCTTACCTCGAACCATGGATGGTGGGCTAGCAGCTGGACGAACTTTTGACCCATCATGCCGGTTGCGCCGAGGACAGCTACCTTTCTCTTGATCACCATACTAGTTGTTCTCCAGTGAGGTTTTGATCAGTTTGCCAGCCCGTTTCCTTTCCTTCCAATCGACAAGGACGAGGACGGAGGAGGTTATTGTAAGGACGCCGAATATGTTGATGTTACTTGACCGCAACGCGTCGGTGATTCTTGCGACCACTCCAGGGGTCTCTTCCAAGCCTACTCCTTTGACTGTGATGAGGGCCAATCCCATCCTTGCTGCAAGCGCAAGACCCCGAGGATCGCTCGCGACTACGTCGTGGAGTTTGGATATTTGTCTTCGTAGGCTTGGGGTCTGGCTGAGGTACAGTATCGCGCTATCGCCGTCTTGCGAAATAGCGACAAGATTCATTCTGATGATCTTTGTAACTTTCCGGATAAGATCCGGATTCTGGGGCAGGTCTCTCCCTACCAGAGTTATGGAAGCTATTGGGTCTGGATTGTGAATTTTCACTTCAAGTTCGGGCAGCGGTCCACTTGTAATCCGTGTTCCTTGTGCGTCGAGTCTTCCTGCCGTGCTGGGTATGACTCGAATGTTGATCGCGGGGTCTTTGTATCGCAACGCTTTTCGATGAATGAATTTTGTTCCGCTATCAGCGATTCCAACCAACGCTTTCATCTCGATGGTTCTGAGAACATGCGGGTTACTGATCAGGTTGGGGTCGCCGGTGAGAATTCCTGGCGCGCTGGTTACCAGAACAATCTCATCTGCTTCGAGTGCGGTGGCGAGGAGGAGGGCCGTGGTGTCGCTTCCTCCGCGGCCAAGTGTGGTGATTCTTCCGTCTCTGGTGCGGCCGATGAAGCCACCGATCACCGGTATGAGTCCGTCCTCGAGTAGGGGTTTCACATGTTTCCTTATTCGTTGAACACTTGCGGTTTTCAACGGGTTGGCGTTTGAAAAATCATGGTCGGTTATGATCGGCCAGTCTCGATCTGCGGGGTCAAAGTGTCGGGCTTGTATCCCGCGCGCTTTTAACGATGCCGCGAAGATCTTGGCACTCGTTCTCTCACCCATCGCGAGAATATCGTCTCTGTCTGTCTCTACGATTCCAGCACCGTGGTTCGTTAGTTCGAGAAGATCGTCAGTAGTTCTTCCGACAGCGCTGACCACGACAACAAGTCTGTTTCCCTTGGAATATTCTCTGGCGACCGAGTCTGCCGCGAGAGTGATCTTATTTCCGCTCGATAGGCTGGACCCGCCAAATTTGGCTATGATTAGGCGGCGGCGTTGACGCGCTGGCAAAGACTTGTTGGGTTCGTGTCCCAGCTTCGTCGTTGTGAGCGATAGAGTCTGATTCTGGCGCTTAGACCTGGAGGAGGGTCTCAGGAGCGGGTCTATGCCAGTAAAGATGACCACCCATCCCCGTTCACACCAGAGATATCATCCAATTGTCCTGCGTCTTATTTAGCGTTATGGAACAGCGTTCTCCACACGTCCTCTCTTAAGTTGCACGAGGGTATGAAGCTGGAATCGAGTCTATACCTGTCTGTAGGCGGGTCTAGATGCTGGCTCCGATTATCATTAGGATCAAGGCGACTCCGAGCAAGGCAACCCCCAATCGTCCCGTTATGCCCATTCGTCTCTGGAGAGCGGCTATTTGCGCCGCCATTGGGTCTTGAGTTGATGATTGACTTTGAGGTTTTGGGATTTGCTTTGTTAGGGAGATGAATTTCCGGCCAGCTGGGACTAGGACTCCCAGGGCGATTATCAGAACCACGAGGCCGATCACAGCGCCCGCCTGGATGTAGATTGATCCTGATGGACTTGGGGCGAGCGAGGTTGCCGTCTGGGTTATGTATCCGTAAAGGATGAGTCCCGCTACTATTGCCAGGATTGAGCTTCCGGTAATGAACCTGAGATACTTGGGGAGGGCAGACTGGATGAATTCAGCTCTGGAGGACGGGGACATTCTTGAGAGTGAGGGAATAATGACGGACACGAAAAGCGCGGCTCCTCCCATCCATGCAACTATCGCGCCAACATGGATAACCAATAGAACGAGGAATGCAAGGTCGGCAGCCATACGCTGGAACCGGCAAGGGTGTCGAGGCGCCTGGTTATTATGATATGCCAGTCGAGTATCCATTGTACCTTTTTCCGTAGAGAACATAGAATCGGTAAGCGAGGCTGGCTGGGAAAATGGAGGTATCGACTGAATTCAGGCCCTGAAATCACTTCTTTCAAACACGTTTTTTGGGAAACGTTTTCTGGAACCGGGTTTTTGGAACGGTTTTCGATACCGGTTTTCTGATACAATTCTTGAAATCGGAAATGTGACTTCTCGGGGCCCCCCGGGTCCTACTCGAATCTCGCGTCAGCTCCCTCACAATCGGTCCAAGAACTCTTAATGCCAACCCGACCCCGTATTCCATCCATCCTTGTGTGGAATATTCGGCTGCATACTCTACGACGGCAAAGAAGCAGCTCCCTTAATCCACGCTGCTCTCAAACGACTCGAGTATAGAGGATACGATTCCGTAGGCGAAGTAACCATTGCGGATAAACAGCTCACGATAAAGAAGGACAGCGGACGACTTGACGAGGTTCACGCGAAATACAACCTTGACGATCTCCCCGGACCGGTAGGCGTTGGACACACCCGCTGGGCAACACACGGACGCCCAGTCAAAGAAAACTCTCACCCGTTGGTCGACTGCAAATCCCGGATCGCTGTCGTCCACAACGGCATCATAGAAAACTATCTCGACCTCAAGCGCGAACTCGAAACCAAGGGCCACAAGTTCGCCTCAAGAACGGACACCGAAGTTGTGCCGCATATGGTTGAAGAATATCTCAGCCAGGGGCTCAGTCTTGAAGAGGCTTTCAGGAAAACTGTCAATCGGCTAGAAGGAGCTTACTCCATAGTCCTAACGAGTGTGGAGAAACCGAAAACGATTCTGTGCGCTCGCCAGGAGAGCCCATTGGTCCTGGGATTAGGAGATGGAGAGTACTACTGCGCGAGCGACATCGCGGCCTTCCTCCCTCTAACACGAAAGGCATTGATTCTAGAGGAAGGAGAAATGGCCATTCTCGATCCGAACGGGATCAAGATTCTCAGAGCGAAAAACGGGGTTGCCGTAAAACGTGATGCCATCACGATTACCTGGGACCCAGAGTCCGCGAAGAAACAGGGCTTCCGTCATTTCATGCTCAAGGAAATCCACGAGCAAGTTCACACGATAAGAGATGCGATGGGGACCCAGGAGATCTACTACGATCTTCTCGCCAGCAAACTGATGCAGGCCGATAATGTGTTCGTCGTTGCGTGCGGAACCTCATACCATGCCGGTCTCGTCGGAGGACAAGCCCTAATGAAACTTGCAGGAATGAACGCGCGGGTGGTGGTCGCATCAGAGTTCTCAGACGAGGCTCTCGACCTCGTCGACTCCAAGACAGTGGTCCTCGCAGTAAGCCAGTCAGGCGAGACGATGGACACTCTCAATGCGGTTAGGGACGCGAAGGCTAAGGGAGCCTCGATCGTCAGCATAACAAATGTCCTCGGTTCCACCTTGATGCGCTTGTCCGACGTCTATATTGGACAGAACGCTGGACCGGAGATCGGGGTCGCATCAACAAAGGCTTTCACCTCGCAAGTCACTGTTCTGCTCAGACTCGCGATTGCGATCGGTAGAAAGAAGGGCGAAGTTTCATCGAAAGAGATCAGCGCGCTAGAAGAAGCACTGCACCGGACGCCTGCATTGATCCAGAACCTTCTGAACACGAAGGTTGAGGCCGTGAAAAAGATCGCCGAGAGTTGTAGCGGTGCGTCGAGCATCTGCTTCCTGGGTAGAGGAATCAACGTGCCAACATCCTTGGAAGGACGCTTGAAGCTGTTGGAGCTGAGCTACATCCCTGCAATGGCATACCCCGCTGGCGAAAGCAAACACGGTTTCATAGCGCTCGTCGAAGAAGGATTCCCAGTAGTATTCGTGGCGCCAAAGGACGAGACTCACAAGAAGATTATCGGCAATATCATGGAGATGAAGGCCCGTGGAGCACGGATAATCGCGATCATAGAAGAAGGAGACGAGGAGATTAGAAACCTATCCGACGACGTAATTGAGATACCGGAATCTCTACCATCGCTCGCAACTCCAGTCGCCTACGTCGTTCCACTACAACTCCTAGCCTACTACATGTCTGTAATTCTAGGTCACGACCCCGACTATCCTAGAAACCTGGCCAAAAGCGTCACTGTTGAATAGTCACCCCAGGGTCGCCCTTGATGGATGCCACTGAAGAACAACGAATGCTTGAGGACAAAGTGAGCAAGGCCTTGGAAGAAGCGAGAGTCAAGCTCGATGTGGCTCTGGAAAATCTTTCCAAAGTTGAGAAAGACTCCGAGAAGAAAGTCTGGCTTGCTGAGGAGGCGGCCGAATACAGCAGTCTCTTGTACTCTCTTACCTACGGTCTCGAAGACGTGGACCCACCAGTCCCAGTGAGGAGGAGGAACGCCGAGCCTACGGCTCTAGTCAAGGAAGCATCGGACGCGTTGCACCAGGCAACAGCTCTTCGTGCCAAATCTTCTCTTGAAGGGTATCAACATCTCCGGACATCAGTTTACAAGCTGAGAGAAGCGCACCATATTCTCGACAAGGCTGCCACGAAAAGGCGCTAGTCTTTAACTAGAGGTTGGGCTCGCGCAAGCCCTCTCGCAGGCGCTTCCGCATGTTTCGCTCAGTAGTCTGCCTCGCAGGTGGGGTAGGAGCAGCCCGTTTCCTGGACGGGCTTGCGCAAGTCTTTCCGCCTGAAAAGGTAACAGCAGTCGTTAACACAGGAGACGACCTTGACTACCTCGGGGTCCACATCAGCCCTGACATTGACATTGTAACGTATACGCTTGCGGGAATTGTTGACAAGGAAAAGGGGTACGGGATCACTGGGGACACTTACAATTGCATGACACAACTGGAACGATACTCAGCTGAGACATGGTTCCGTATCGGAGACAGAGATTTCGCGACCCATCTACTCAGAACTGCCTTCCTCCAACAAGGATTCAGCCAATCGGAATTGACCGAGAAAATTCGAACTATGCTAGGAGTGAAGGTCAGAATTCTGCCCATGACTGACCAAATGGTGGCTACGAAGATCAAGACCTCCGCCGGACTCTTGGATTTTCAAGAGTATTTCGTCAAGAGAAAATACGAAGATAACGTAGAGGACGTAAGCTACGAAGGAGCAAGCATAGCGATTCCTGCCCCAGGAGTTGCTGAATCGATAGAGGAGTCAGAAGTCATAATCCTCTGCCCAAGCAACCCCATCCTCAGCATCGGACCCATCCTCGCCGTACCCGGAATCCGGAACGCCCTAGCGAAGACGAAGGGCCGAATCCTCGGGATTAGTCCAATCGTTGGAGGGAGATCGATAAAGGGCCCCCTAGATCGAATCATGCGCCACTTGGGATTGGAGGTCTCTCCATTTGGAGTGGCTCAGCTCTACAAAGGACTCCTGAGAGGCTTCGTCATCGACGATGTTGACAAGGCTGTAGCTCCGAACATTACCGGGCTTGGAATGAAAGTTGCCTCAACACAGACAATTATGGACTCATCCGCCGCCAGAGCGCGATTGGCAGAAGATACGTTAAAACTGGCGGAAACCCTTTGACAAAGAACTTCGCGATCATTCCTGTTAAGGGCCTCATCGATAGCAAAAGCAGGCTTTCCCAATCCCTTAGCCCAAAAGACAAGAAAACACTCATCATCGCTTTGTTGGAGGACGTGCTGGCCGCAGCCGAGGGATCCGAACTTTTCAGTCGAATCCTAGTTGTTTCTCCGGACCCGAATGTTGAGAAGGCGGCCAACTTGCGTGAAGGATCATTTCTCCGCCAGGAAGGACAAGGGCTCAACGCAGGTGTCCGACAATCAACGCTTTTTGCTCTCACGCAGAAGGCGTCCTCTGTGGCCGTGATCCTTGCAGACATTCCGCTTCTGGAACCGAGAGACCTGAAAGAACTGTACTCGCTCGGAGACTCAGTTCCTATGGTCGTCTTATCTCCGTCGCTGAAGGCGGGGACAAACATCATGGTTCGAGAACCTCCCAACGTTATTGACCCATCCTATGGAAGATGGAGTTTCAGCACTCACCTTCGAGCAGCTCAGAAGAGCGGGGCCGTTGTTTATTCCTTCTCGAATCCCCGCTTGTCTTTCGACGTTGACACCCCGGAGGATCTGATCACCATGAGGAGAAAGGACCCTCTGGCAAAAACACACACGGGTGGATGTCTTGAAGAAACAGAATTGCTTCACGCCATACCACAAAGCGCCCGATAGAGCAATCCAGACCCTCAACTCAATTGTGGGTAGAAACTCTTTTATGAGTAGAACCTAGCCGGCGGCGCCATGACCGTCCAGAGGGTCAACGCTTCGAGAACCACCTCACTTACCGGGGCCGCGGTGTTCGGTGCGTTGGCAGCGGTAATTGCCTTCCTCATTCAGATACCCTATCCCGTTCCGGGATTTACGTTTCTTCAGCTCGACCTTGCGGAGATTGTAGATGTTCTCGCGTTTCTGTTGTTTGGACCCGCAGTAGGCTTACTCACGACTCTAATCCATTATTTGGTCCTTAATTTCCTGCCGACGGCTTCCCCCATATTCGGACCTTTGCTCAAGTTGTTCGGCGTAACGAGCATGCTCCTTGGAATGTGGTTGGGATACGGAGCGTATTCTCGCATTCTCAAGCGGAAAGGCGGGGTGCTAACTGGATTCGGCATCATGTTGGGAACAGGCGCCATACTAAGGGCAATCATCTTGACGCCAATTAACTACGCGTTTCTGATTTTCGTATTCGCACCCAACACAGTTTTCTCAGCTTCATTCCTAAGTTTCTACTTCGTTGGACTGGCCTTTTACAACGTCATACAAACTGTGTTGGCCGGACTTGTCCCCTTCTTGGTTGTAAAGGCTCTTTCGAGAGTTGCCCCGAATTTGGAAGTTAGAACCTGGTTCGCCAGGATGAAGCCAGCGAGAGCGGGACCAACTCGGGAAACCCCTTAGATTCGCTATCTTCTAGCTTCGACGCGCCTGAGTTTCTTGGATTCAAGCACTGGTTGAACAGCCATCGACTCATTGTTTCTCCTTCGGTCAATAATGTCCTCTTCTCCGGGTCCGGTTCCAATCAAAGTAACGGAGACTCCGGTCTCTTGCTCGATCCTCGAAATGAATTCTTTGGCTCGTCCATCGAGATCTTCCAGCCGCCGGGTCCCCTTGGCGCCAGGGAACAGCACGTCGAGTTTGGTCAATGCGATCTGTGTTGCGCCGTTGAGTTGAACAGCTCTCCTTGCGAGTTTGAAATCGAAAGGTGCGGCTCTTCTCTCTCTCCCGGTAACCGTTCCAAACTCCGTCCACCCGCGGCGCGCAACTTCATCACGATCTAGTTGTCCCTCTAGGGGTCCTTCTCCTACTCGTGTTACGTAGGCCTTGAAGATGACAATCACATCGTCAACTTGAGTGGGACCGACGCCAACATCGGCGCATGCCGCAGAGGCGGTTGTATCTTTGGAGGTGACGTAGGGATATGTTCCGTGATACAGGCTGAGAAAGGTGCCTTGGGTCCCTTCAATCATGACCTTCTTGTTCTCAGAAAGCGCTTCCTGAATTTCTCCAACAGTATCGCCGACGTATGGTTTGAGGCTCGGAATCTGCTGAGCCAATTTCACCATTCTCAATGCTCGCTCTGCATTGCAAGCTCCAACCCCACTCTTTGTGGAGCCGACTTTCTTTGACAGGTGATCTGAACGTGATTCTTG
The DNA here is from genome assembly GCA_035935655.1 of Candidatus Bathyarchaeia archaeon. Taxonomy (NCBI): domain Archaea; kingdom Thermoproteati; phylum Candidatus Bathyarchaeota; class Bathyarchaeia (SeqCode); species Bathyarchaeia archaeon. The sequence goes on along the minus strand of DASYWW010000037.1, from coordinate 126,006 downwards.
CTCCTTGTGTCGTGGTTCAACGATTGCGCACTGGTTGTCGACTTCGATCCTGCGCTCCGAGTCGGTCAGGCGGAGTTCGTCGAGGAGCACGCTGGGGTCGACGGGGACCCCGGGGCCGACTAGAAGGCGGGTCGAGGGGTTGACAAACCCGCTCGGAATTAGCCTCAGCGAGTACTTGATACCACCGTGGATTACGGTGTGGCCCGCGTTGGGGCCGTTCCCGCCCCGAACGCATATGTGGGGTTTATCCTTCATCGCCAGATAAGCGGCTATCTTCCCTTTTCCCTCGTCCCCGAAGAATCCGCCAACAATAACCGTGCAGGGCAACAGGTATCCACGCAGCGTAGAACTGCGGTAGAATAAGACTTTTGAAATGACTCTCTGAAAACTAATTTCTGATCTAGGATAGAGCTTCGAATCTAAGTGAATGTGCCCTGAAAAAGGTAGAGAGTGCGGCAGCAGCGGCCGCACAATGGTTTCGCTTACGGGTCGTGAGAGTGTTCGTAGCCAGGGACCGGGTGCGGTAGGTACGGAAACACTGACAGAAACGGTGTGCCGTTGGGCGGTTGGACGGGATTCCCCGTGATTCCTTGTGAAACGAGACTTACGGCACCATCCGTTGTGAAGTTCTTGTCCACTAGAGGCAGAGTGGCGCCTGCTATTGCCTTGACTTCTACATCCACTACATCATCTAGGACTCTTCTCCCGTTGGGAAATCCTGCAGGGTCTCCCCCGACGAGTCCTAGCCGGTTGGGGTTGGTATTGTTTGGAGGTATTGCAAGGTTCAGGCGGAGATAGTCTGCTTGGAGGGGTCCTGTGAAGTTTTGGAACCCTGGAATGATGCCAGCGGGTATTCCTGTTAGAAGTATTGCTATGAGATCTGCGCGGGCCTCAGTAACTGCTGCCAGGTTCGGGAACACTCCTGGGTAGAGCACAGGGAGCAGCTTTTGGAGTTCGGGTGTCTGGTAATATTGGAGGAATTGGGAGTCGAACCTTGGAAGAGACGTGTTCCAGAAATCTTTCTTGCCTAGTGGGATTATCACTTCGTTGATCAGTGGCATTCCCAACCGGGACACTTGTGTGAAGGGTCCGGTCACGACTCCATCAGGTTCGTCGTCGCCCGATCTGGCGCTGTCTCCATCGTTTGGAAGGATGGCTGCCTTTCGTCGACTTGCTGATGCCCATATTCCAATCGTTGAGTTCTTTCCTAGCGGATCGGTGGGGGTCGATCCGTCGGATGTTAGTTTGCTCCTAGCAACTTGTATCGCGATAGTATGGACGTTGAACCCCTTTGTTGCGTCGACTCCTGGGGCCGCGGTTGTAGGTATGAGGTGGAAGTTCTGGACCGGTCTAAGAGCTCCGAGGTCGAATATTGATCCAAGGTCTACGAAGAATGCTTCGTCTCTCTGACCAGCGAATACGGTCGAACCGTCGCTTAACGTATTGATCGCCGCGTTTGCTAGGTCTGTATACTTCGGTGTCGACCGTGGTCCAATGTTGACTGGTGGGGTTGGGAGGTCGGTTCCCTGGATCGTGGATCTGCCTTTCCTGCGGGGTCCGACTACCTTTGTGACCGAATAGAACTGTTTGACGTTCCATGATGAATCGGTGAGGGACCCGATCGGTCCGGTGGCGTAAAGGAAAGTGTTCGGATTGCCGATCTTGGTCTTGAATCTGAACTGGTAGGTTATGTCTTCTATTCCGTCGCCATTGTTGTCTATCACTATCTCGTAGAGAACGTCGTCCCCGAATGTGTTGAAGTTGGGGCCACCAGCGGGTTCCTGCAATGGAATGTAATTGGCTAGAATGGTTGCTGTGTCAGGCTTGTCCGGGCTGATAAAGGCGTAGAGGTCGGTGTTGTCTGCGACCGGGTCCTTGGAGATCTTAGGTGCTTCTCTATGAGAGGTCAAGTTCTAGTTCCCTTCTCGCAGCTTTTCTGCGATCTGAGCAGCTAACCCTGCATCCTTCACTTTCACCGAAACCAGTCCGTTCATGACTGTTAGCTGATCACCACTTACAGAAGCGACAATGGGCTCCGGGCTATTGTTAGCCGCAGGCGTTTTCGCTTGCTCTGCTGGGACCGGGATTTTGCCTATGAGGGCTGTGGCACCTGCAGCCACAGCGGCAGCGCCGACACCGAATTTCAGGAAATCTCTTCGGGATATCTTGTTGCTGTAGTCCGCTTCGGACTGAACTTTCTCGTCAGTCTTCTTGTTATCTTTCAAGGATTTCTGGTCGACATGGCTCCGATTGATTTTTAACGGTTTTTCCAAATCTGCCCGGAATCTAGCCCATATTCTATCCAAAGATAGCTATCAAGGACGTGCTTCCAGAGTAATCGATAGCTTAGCCATGCTTGGCGGACAAATGCGGGTATAGCCCGCTATGCCGCTGGCCAACAGCGCGAAGCTTCTGCACGATCCGACGATTTCTGGAAGGGTGGTAGTGAGAGGAGAGGTACTCCCGCGCTCTATTTCCACGTCACTCTTAGTAGATTTGCCAAGGCTAGGGCTTCCCCCACGTTCACGAGGAGCATGTAGGTCGAGGCTTGATCCACAAGAGTGCCGGCTGAACTCACGTTTTCGAAGAGAAAGAGCCAGAAGACCAGAATTGCCAGGTTTAAGACTACAAAAAAACTCCCAAAGAGAACTAGACCCATTGTGAAAGAAGACTTGACCTTTCTATATGTCCCCAGATAAATCGCCAGCAACGCAAGGGTCATTGCTATGTTCGCAAAAGCGGCTATGGCGCTAGCCCATAGTGCAAAACCCAAGCTCGCTCACTTACTCCACATTTGTTTCGTTTATCTTTCTTCTTCCAATTTTACTCCAAATCTCGTCGAGGATTGGAAGAGCTTCCTCCATCTTGGGGGTAAGAAAGAGAACAGCACCATACGATCCCTTGTTCGAGGGAATGATCAGCCCATTCTCTTCTAGAACCCCAACATGGTGCTGGATGGTTTTGTAGTCAACGCGGAGGATCTGCGCGAGTTGATTTGCGTTGCAAGGACGATTCTGCAGTGCCTTAATGATCTCAGCCCTGCTAGGTCCTCCACGCGTTCCGGCGAACAGATACCACAGGAGTCGTTTGAGGTATTTCTCGCCGTAGAGAGAGACCCTTGGGTCTTCTCTTGACGTGGTTTGTAAAAATGGGATCTTATGAAGGAGTTGACCAAGTTCAGAAAGCGGTTGCGACTTTATCATTATCATGAGTCTACCCTGAGATTGTCAGGCGGGTCCAGTTGAATTCCTTCTTTGGTCTCGTCATAATATTTCTCCGAATGTCTCAGTGAGGTCGGACTTTCGTCACGACCTTCCTGACTCAGTCATAAAAGACCATGGTCGTAAGGAAATTCGGAAGGATGAGATTCGGGCGGACAGTGTTCTATCATCAGCCCGCCCGATGTCGTTCGTCATTGCGTCGGCTGAGAACGCTCCGTCCGCGTGTTTTGCGGAAATTCATCATCTACTGCGAACCTCGAATCAGGCTCTATTAACCGATCCGGAGTCTCCGGCGAGAGAATAGCATCAAGGCTAGAACCTTGATTTTCCACAACGACCGCAGAAGACTCCGCTTGCGTCCATGTCTCCCCCACAATAGTTGCATGTGATTTCGACAGGCGGTGTACTCAATTCGTTTTCCGCTCGTCCCTTTTCGTACCGCTTGGCATACCAGATTGCACCTTCCAGAAGGACGATTATCGGAACAAACAGTGCGACGTCGGCCAAAGGTCCACCGTCTGGTGATGCTATCGCCGTCAAAACCAAGATTGAGGCCCAGACATACTTCCGATTCTTGGTTAGCATCTTGGTCCCGAGAACATGCAATTTGACCAACAGCACGAAGAAGACAGGGATCGTGAAGGCAAAGCCTGCGAGAACCATGACGAAGAAAACGAGGTTGTAGAATTGGTCCGCGTAAATGAAGGTCGATATTCCGACAGCCTGGAAGAAGGGCAGAGAGAATAAGAATATGAACGGAAGCAGAACGAAAAACGCGAACGACGCCCCCACCAAAAACAAGATGGAAAACGCAGCGACGAACGGGTACACCGACTGTTTTTCGCTCGGCTTGATTGCCGGGTCTACAAACTTGTACACTTCGTACGCGAGTACAGGGACACTTGTGGCGAATCCGAACACCGCCGATCCTACGACGATTAGTTCCAGAGGCGTGGTGACTGTTCCCCCGATCAGTATGTACTGCGAGGGCAACAGTCTAGTCCTAATGCCACCGAGAATGGTCGTGATTATTGGATGGTACACTTGGAAGGGGTTCTGTAAGAACGATAAGTCAGATGGGAATGCAAGGTAGAAGAGCGTTGCAATAACAAAGGAATAGATCCAAACCTTGACTCGTTTGGAAAGCTCTGAGATATGATCCCACAGGGGGAGAACTTTATCCCGAGATCGTTCTTCTTCCGAAAGCTTCACTCTCCCTTACTGTTCCAATCGATGCCCAATATGATTCTCCGACCGTCTTCAACTGGCCTCATAACAAGTAGGTAGCGGCTAACCGTGAAGGCGGGAACTTGTTCGACTACTTTGTCTGGGCTGCTTTGACGATCTCGTCAGATATCTCTTGTCGAGTCTTGCCTTGGGTATTGATTCCCAACTTATGGGCGGTATCGGTCAGTGGGTCAGACGCAGAGAGGCTCGGCTGAGAGGAAGAGATGGGATTCGTAAGTCCCTTCGAAGCGTCGTCGAATTCTTTGCGTGCCCTTCCGATGGACCTCGCTAGCTCCGGTATCTTTTGTGGGCCCCAGATCAGTATTACGGCAAGTACGCCCAGTATCAGTAGGATCTGGAACGGGTCTCCTAAAGCCATACTTTTCTCGTCTCAAGTGTCAATGAGTTCCGGGCTTTAACTGTTTACCATAATTAGTACAGAAACCCATTGCTTTCGAGGAAACCTTATTCTTCGGCCCAACTTGCGTTCACCAAAGGCGGGCGAGAACTGAAAATAGTCGTGTGCGTGCGGCGCGTTCCGGACACAGCAACTCGCATCAAGATAGCGCCAGATGGGAAGTCAATCGTTACTACCGATGCGGAGTTCGTGATCAACCCTTACGAGGAATACGCCTTGGAACAAGGCGTCCAGCTGAAGGAAAAACATGGCGGAGAGGTCACGATTCTCACGCTCGGACCAGAGAAGTCAACCAGCGTAATTCTCAAAGCCCTTGCGCTTGGCGCAGACAGGGCCATCCATCTCAAGAGCGAAAATTTTCCGGATGACCCAAGCGCGGTTGCTCGAGCAATTGCGGCTGAATTGAAGGCTGTCGAATTTGATGTTCTACTATTTGGCAAGAAAGGTGTTGACGATGACAATCAACAAGTAGGCCTGATGGTTGCCGAGCTTCTTGGAATCCCATGCGTCACTCAAATCGTCAAACTCGACATCTCCTCCGGCAAAGCCGTAGCTCATCGAGAGGTTGAGGGAGGAGTAATCATCGTCGAAGCTACGCTTCCATCTGCATTTACCGCCGAGAAAGACTTGACGGTTCCTCGGTATGCTTCCCTTCGAGAGTTAGTCGCCGCTAGAAAGAAGGCTATTCTCATGAAAGAGCCTCAACAGTTCCCCGGCGTGCTAGAGACGGTCTCGGTCCAATACCCTGCACCCCGCCCTCCCGGCAGAGTTCTAGGAAAGGGCGTCGAGGCCGTCCCACTGTTGGTCAAGGTTCTGCACGAAGAAGCTAAAGTGATCTAGCACATGCCAGGCCCAATACTTGTCTTCGCGGAATCCTCCGGAAGCGAATTCCGAAAATCTGCATTTGAAGCTGTAACAGAGGCGAGACGGCTGGCCGACCTCTCAAAGAGCGAAGTTCACACATTGTCAATAGGACATAGAATACGGGATCAGGCACATTCTCTCGGTAAGTTCGGCGCGGACAAGGTTTCCGTAGTAGACGACGAGTCTTTGAGTCTCTTCCAGCCAGATTTCTATCGACAAATCGCCCTAGACTTGGCGAAGAAGATTAACCCTAGCATCATCCTCATTCCAGCCACTTCAACCGGCAAGGACCTAGCACCGCGTCTCGCGATCCATCTCAACACGGTTGTCGCAACCGAGTGCACCGATCTGGAGCTCAGAAACGATGAGCTCATTGCAACTCGCCCTGCCTACGCAGGCAAAGTGTTGCTAAAGGTCAAGATGAGGGGGAATCCCAAGGTTGCAACCCTTCGTCCAAATGTATTCACCGCGAAGGAAAGAGTCCCTCCAACCAGTCCGTCGATCGAGTATCCCCCATTCCACAAGCCTACGACGAGAATGACCGTAAAGGAATTCGCCACACACGGGGCAAAGAAACAGGACCTAACTGAGGCAGGAATTATCGTGTCAGGGGGAAGAGGGATGGGCGGGCCTGAGAACTACAAGATTCTGGAAGACCTTGCAAGCGTAATGGGCGGGGTTGTAGGAGCTTCGAGAGCCTCTGTCGATGCCGGCTGGAGGCCGCACTCAGACCAGGTTGGACAAACGGGTAGAACCGTTTCCCCAACCCTCTACATCGCATGCGGCATCTCTGGAGCCATTCAACATAGAGTTGGCATGATAAACTCGAAGGTGATAGTCGCTATCAACAAGGACCCTGAGGCCCCAATTTTCGGGTTCGCGGACTACGGGATTGTCGGAGATGTTTTCGAAGTTGTCCCTGCTCTCACTCAGGAGATGAAAAAGTACTATGGTAAGAACTAACGGGTTTGTTAGGCGTCGTCCAGCTTTGACTTTAGGAATCTTGCAAGTTCTTGACTAAGCGGGCTTCGAGACACGTCTATCACGGGCATCTCAATGTTTCCCGACTTAACGTTGTGGACAAATTCGGCCATGGGTGCATAGCTTATTGACGCTATGTAGAGTTCCCCGCGAGCATATTCCTCAGGCATGTCTGAGGGAGGGATTGGCTGTGATACAAACACCATGCTTTCAGCCCATGTCAGTAGCACGGGCTGTCCCATTTTCATGATGAACGATAACGCACTGACTAGCTGTTGCGGGTTATCGTATTTGACGAGTTCTCGGATGACGATCCGTTTCAGTGGTTCGTGAGCTATCTCGACCATTTGGCTGCTCATTCCTGATTTCCTGTCTGCGAAGACGATACGTTGCTGGTTAAGAGGGTTTCCAGGCTCAGCCTAGCTTGAAGCTTACTCCCTTTCCGCCAGAGGGGTATTTCCAGCTAATGGCTTTGGCACCGATCTTGTGACAAACGATTAGACAGGCGCCAGTTTCCATACAACCCTCGGTGTTGTAATTCAGCTGGTCCTGCCATGAGTACACCTGGGCTGGACAGATGTAGAGGCATGGCTTCTTTTCGCATTGTTGACAGAGCTTAGTGTCCACCACAATAAACGGTTCGGGGTCCTTGCTGAAGCTAACTAGGGCTAATCGTTTGTCGAGACTCATCTCCTCTTGTTTCTCAGACATGTCTAGAATGTCCTCGCTCCTGCAAGAAGGTCCCGTATCAAACTCATTGTGGAGACCTTACCTTTCGTCTGTGCCCTCACTTCCTTGTAGATTTTTCGCTTTCCATTTCCATCAACGCGATAGACTGCCTCTGCAGCATTGCAAACTAGCTCAGGGTACACATTGTACAGTCTGTCGTTGCGTAGGTATCTTGGCACTTTGCTGAAAGTATACATGTCTTTGAGGGCCGGCTCCTCCCTCAGCTTTCTTTCGTAAGTGTGGAGTGATTGAGCTGAAAAGTCCTTTCTCTTGCGAGCCTCAAGAATTGTTTGGGCCGCAGCAATGCCTGAGACAATTGCCATGTCGACGCCTCTGAACGTGTAGCCATTGTTGAGCAGATGTCCAGCCGCGTCTCCTGCCACGAGCATGCCTCCCGTGTAGGGCCTGGTTAGCATCTTTGGCCCTGCTTCGGGGATCATGTGAGCCTCGTATTCGATTGTCTTCCCGTCTCTTATGAGTCGCCGAACCTTGCGGTGGTTTCGCAGCTTGTCCATCACTGTGTGGGACGGGACTGCCCTCGTCGACGTATCGTCCGCCCCAACAACCATTCCTAAGGCCAGGCTATCTTTGTTAGTGTAGAGAAAGCCTCCGCCTCGAAGTCCGCCAGAGCATTCTCCAACAAATACGTGGGCTGCTCCTTCTTCTGGCTCAAGACCAAGGCGTTCTTCAATCTTGTTTGGAGGGAGTTCGATGACGTCTTTCATGCCAATCGACATCTCGTAAGGCTCAAGCATGGCTGTCAGTCCGGCCTTGCGCGCGAGGTTTGTAGTGGTTCCATCGCAGGCGATCACGGCGTCTGTTGGGATCTTATCTTGACCGGCGACTATTCCCCTAACTCGACCGCCATCGATTATTAGATCGTCAACTCTTGAATCTGTTATTAGAGAGGCGCCTGCTTTCTCGGCTTGCTCGGCCAGCCACTTGTCAAACTTGGCTCGGATAGATGTGAAGCTTCCAGTCGGATCCTTCGATTCGAATTCGACGCCGAACGAGCTTTCCGCCGTCATAAACGTGATCCCCTCTTTTCTCACAAATCTTTCAACAGGCGCATCCTTCCATAGATCTCCAAGCAGACGTTTGACCGCGTAACTATAGATCCTTCCACCAAAGACGTTCTTCGAACCTGGAAAGGTGCCGCGCTCAACAAGCAGAACTTGGACGCCTTCTCGCGCGAGTGTTATTGCGGCGGCGCTCCCTGCCGGACCTGCGCCGACAATTGCGACTTCGAATCCTTCTAGCGACAAATCTCTCACCTTGAACCAATTCTGGGGTTTATCGGGTTTAGCTCTAGGCCAAGGCGTGGAGGGGTCGAGCGTCAGCCTGAAGACGTGCTGTCATTCCCTTTTGACCCTCCGTTCTCCCATCTACGTTTCAAGACTTGCTCGATCAAGTCAACAGCTCGCTTAATCTGTCTCTGCATCGCCATTGGATCGTAGCCCACTGGTGGCTTGCTGTCCAGATATCTTCTGTACATATCAAAATCGAGGAATTTCTTGCTCGTCTCAAAAATCGCCATGAGCGCCGGGGATTCCATCTTGTCTAGGTCGGCTCGTCTACAATGATAGAACCCGTTGTCTCTCACGAAGGTTATCTTCTCGTTGCCAACAGAGTCATTGTAAACATCTTCCCAGAGGTTCCTGTCGACTTCATTTTCTACTGCATCACCAGAGGCTATCCTTGATTCGAATTCTTGACAAAGTCGGGTCGCCTCCTGTTCCGAAATTTCAAGTGCCTTGGATACCTGTTCCATGCTGAGACCTCTCTTCCGTAGATAGTAACTCGCTTCCTGAAGATACTGAGAGACATCGTCGGCCACCTTTTCACTGTTCAACGTGAGAACTCTCTCCTAGAGACTAACAAATCGTTCAAGGACGCGCCTTGCTGGCGACGATTCTCTGGAGTGACTCATGTACGATCTTGGCTTGTACCTCGAGTCCAAGGTCAACTGAGGGGATTCCCATTACCCGACACCTGCTGAGGAGCTTCTTGTCAAGGCTTACCACGATGTATTTGTTATCCTTCGCGAGATTGACGACTGCATCATCCGTAATTCCCGGTCGTACCTTTGTTGTTGTCCAGCCGAGATCTCTAAGATATTCATCTAGCCCAAACAACTGTTCGTCAAGGAGGACTGTAGGTCGTTGCATATTCTGGACGCGCTTCGGTTTGGCAGGAGTTTCGACGGGCGCTTCCTTAGAAGCTTTCCCAGTGATGGTTCTGAGGAGACCGGAGTTTTCTATTTCTTGAAGTATCTACGGCATTTCCTGCATTGAAAACGATTCTCTGAGATATTCTTGAGCGGTACACTACAGAACGGACACGTATCTAGAAGCGCCAATTTCTCTTCGGTGCCAGCGAGCATCTCTGTCTTGAGACCAAGTGATATACGACCTGTTGAGATGTGGTGTCTTCTTGAGTAAGCAGTAAGTGAGCCTCCCGCGACTGCGGCAACTGCCACCAATCCCACCGGCAATGCGAGACTCGTAGGAGAGAATGTGCTGGATAGATAGTCCTGCATGAACCTGTTGTGAACGTACTCATTGTAAAGCCAGCCGGCCAAGAAAATGTTCAGAACCGATTGAGCTCCTATCACTAAGGCTTTTCTGGACATTTGGATCGTGGTTGATCAGCTCTCGGAGTAACTGCGCCTTCTCGGTTCTGAACGTAGCATAGGCGGTCCTCGAAAATAAGCCTGCCCAAAAGTGGAGTGTCCACATGGGACTAGCGTTACTGCTGCAGTCCGCAGCGGGGGACTAGCGATATGCTTCGAAGTCCGGCCCGAGTAGGCTTACTGCGATTTTCTGCACTATGATCTCGTCTGTCCCTTCGTAGATTCGACACACTCTAGTGTCAACTAGGTGTCTAGGGGCGCGCGTTTCGAAGCTATAACCACTAGAACCGAATACCTGAATAGTTCGATCCGCGGCGTCAAAAGATGCGTTAGAGGCGAAGTATTTCGCCTGGGCAATCGTGATGTCTGCATGGTCGCGAAGCTCTTTGTTTTCTGGTCGTTCATCACTATGTTGTTTTAGTAGCGCCGCTTTGTAGACGAGGTTCTTGGCGGCTTCCAGATTTGTCGACATGATTCCAACGTGCCGTTGGACGAGTTGGTGCTTTCCGATCGGTTTTCCGTGTTGTATCCGTTGCTTCGAGTAGCTAACCGCTTCCGTGATACAGTCGTCAATGACACCCAAACATCCTGCAGCGACACTAAGTCTGCCACTCATTAGTCCCGAGTAGGCGACGCCTAGTCCCTTCCCGACCGGACCGAGCAAATTGTCCTTCGGGACTCGACAATTATCTAGAAAGATTGATCCAGTGTCCGAAGTTGGCATCCCCAGCTTGTGCTTCTGTTGTTGTGCTGAGTAGCCCTCGAATTCCTTCTCAACAATGAAGGCGCACATTCCATCATGTCTGCCTTTCGGGTAAGCGAATATCACAGACGTATCTGCTATGCTACCATTAGAAATCCACGCCTTACTTCCATTAAGCAAGTAGTGTGTCCCCTTGTCTTCGAAGGAGGTTCGGAGCGAAGTGGGATCGCTACCCGCGGTGGGCTCGGTAAGCCCAAAACACATTACCTTTTCCCCTCTTGTCGCTTGTGGAAGATAGCGTTGTCTCTGATCCTCATTGCCCCACTTTTGCACCGTCAATTGGCCCAGTGAAACGTGTCCAGAGAGAAATGTTCGGACCCCCGTTCCTTCTCGGCCGATCCTCTCCAAGGCTAGGGCGTATGTGAGAATGTCGGCGCCTTGACCCTCGCCATACCGTCTCGAAATGGGAAGACCCAGGAGTTGAGCCTTCCTGAAGATCGGGACAAGATGATCGTTAAACTTTCCAGCCAAGTAAGATTGGTCCTCTAAGGGCCGAAGCTCTCTGCAAGCCCGGTCAACCTCGTCCAGAACAAGCTTCTGTTCGTCTGAAACGTCAAAATTCATCTTGGAGAGGTCTTCGCTACCTGAATCCACTACAGTTTTCAATCGAAACAATCTCTCATTACTCTTGTCCTTAATGTGAGTTTTGTCAAAACGTTATATGACTCGCCAATTGCATTCGTGACCGCGACCATCGCTTTGCCAATTCAAGTTGATGAAGAGGACATCCCCTTCTTTGCTGAAGTCATAGCCGGCGGAAGGATAACGATCCCTGAGGAGATTCGGAAAATCTTCGGGGTGAAAGACGGAGACCACGTCATGTGTAGAGTGCGACTCGTAAAGCGGGCCGAAGACGTCAAGTAACGCTTTTGATCAGCTCCACGTGGGCTCTTGCGTGGATTCCCATTTCTGACAATCTTAAATAACATCGATAGGCTCCGCTCTTCTTAGAGCCCTAGTTGACACTGGCCGTCTCCGATCCTACGAGGATAATCGACGGCTTTCAGGATAAAACAATCTTGGTCATAGGAGACTTGATGGTCGACCGATACGTTCGCTCTCAAGGCCGAAAACTGTCAAGAGAAGCACCCGTCCCTGTGGCGGATTTCATTTCCGAGGAGCTCGTTCTCGGAGGAGCGGCAAACCTCGCCAACAACTTGGTCGCACTTGGGGCGAAAGTCCGCGTATTAGGTGTCGTAGGAAACGATGAGCCGGGAAAATGGATTCAAGAGGAGCTTGAGAAGAAAGGGGTAGACATCTCAGCCACTGTGGTGAATAGTCGCCCCACAAGTCTGAAAACCCGATTCATACTAAACCACCGCCAATACCTCAGGATTGACAAAGAGTCGCGGAAAGACGTGGAGTCCCACGTCACAAAGCAATTTCTCTACTCCTTGGATGATCTTCTTGAGGACGCGGACGGGGTAGTATTCTCTGACTACGACAAGGGCGTTATCACCCCCGAGCTCATAAGCAATGTCGTCGAAGAGTCCCGTGTTCAAGAGAAGAGAGTCGTTGCTCAGCCGAAGGTCAGGCACTACTTGGACTACGTGGGGGTTTCTATGGTGAAGTCAAACGTGCGCGAAGCAACAATCGCAACTGGTGTCTCTATGGTCAACGATACCTCGCTCAGGAATATGGGGCACAACCTCATGACGCGGTTGGAATGTGAGAGCCTCCTCCTAACTCGAAGCGAACAGGGCATGATTCTCTTCGAGAAGAAGAACATCACGAGTTTTCCGCCGTTTAAGGGCCCCAAGCCCGGATTCAACGCAGTCGGCGTAAGAGACTGCATGACAGCAGTTCTAGCCATGTCCATTGTCAGCGAGGCTCCTATAGGAGAGGCCGTCTTGCTCGCTGGACTTGCGGCGTCACAGCACGCAGACAACCTTGGCACTGTCGTTGTAGACCTGAACGATCTTCGATCTCAAGCTAGCACAACACTTGAGCTTGCAGAGCAGATAGTTCAGGTTCCGGTCCACTGACCATGGAAGAGCAATCCATTCCTATCGGGATGCTTCTCCAGAAAGCAGCTAAGATCCGAGCCCACATTCTTGAAATGGTGGCCGAAGCAAAGTCAGGTCATCCAGGCGGAAGCCTCTCAGCTGTTGAGATACTTGTTTCCCTTTTCTTTTACAAAATGCGGCACGATCCTAAGCGTCCAGATTGGCCAGACCGGGACAGATTTGTTCTGTCCAAGGGGCACGCTGCGCCAGTTTTGTTTTCGACCCTCGCAGAAGCGGGCTATCTTCCAACGAGCGAACTCAAGACTCTACGGAAGATCAACAGTCGGCTGCAAGGCCACCCCGACCATAGGGTCCCGGGCGTAGAGTTTCCTGGCGGTTCTCTAGGAATCGGTCTTTCGGCCGCCATTGGTATGGCCCTTGCCGGCAAGGTGGACAAGAAGGACTTTCGAGTATACGCGCTTCTCGGCGACGGTGAGCTCGATGAGGGGGAGACATGGGAGGCTGCGATGGCTGCTCCCAAATTCAAGCTTGACAATCTGACAGCGATCGTTGACAGGAACGGGATTCAGCAAGATGGGCTAACCGAACAAATCATGCCGATGGAGCCTGTGGGATACAAATGGAAGGCGTTCAATTGGCATGTCTTGGAAGTTGACGGCTTTGACTTTCGTCAGGTAATCGATGCTTTAGAAAAGGCGGAGAGCATGAGAAACAGACCGACAGTAATCATAGCCCACACCGTGAAAGGAAAGGGCGTTTCATTCATGGAATGGGATCCCGCATACCACGGCAAGGCACCTGACAAGGACACCGTCCGCAAGCTCGTAAAGACGATGCTGGAAGAATGAGAGGGGTCAAGATTGCGCCGTCCATTCTTGCGGCTGACCATGCTGACCTGAGGGGAGAGATCAGCAGAGTTGAGGAAGCTGGTGCCGATATGATTCACGTGGACGTAGCGGACGGACACTTCGCTCCCAACATAAGTCTAGGACCTGACACCGTCAGAGCGATTCGCAAAGTGACACGACTCCCGCTCGATATACATCTGATGATAACAAACCCTGAGAAATTCTACGAGCCCTTTCTCTCTGCAGGAGGCGATATCATAACAGTGCATGCAGAGGTTGCCAGTCGGTCGTTGCTCAACAGTTTGACAAGAGAGCTTCATCAAAAAGAAAAGAGGCTAGGCCTTGCTCTGAAGCCTACTACTCCCGTTCCATCTTGGCTAAAGAGGGAAACGAATCCTTTTGACGTCATTCTTGTTCTCTCAGTCAACCCCGGATTCCCAGGTCAAGCTTTCATGCCAACAGTTCTGCCCAAAATTGAGAAGGTTGCAAAGCTTGGTCGCTCTGAAGCTATGGATGTTGAGGTTGACGGAGGAGTGGACCAGGAGAATGCATCGAGGATCGTAGAGGCAGGGGCTTCAGTGTTGGTCGCGGGAGCCTCTATCTTTCGGAGAGGTGATGTTAAATCTGCTCTCCAAAACATCAGGGCCATCGTTCAAAGAAGTACGCGGGAGCTTCCGGTCTAGTGCTCGTCCAGGTAGCGTCGATGCGGGACGCCTACGCTGAGGTTCTTTTGGAGCTGGGTCAGGAAGACCCGAGAGTTGTCGTACTCGGCGCTGACACATCAGTATCTATCAAGACGAGCATGTTTGGAGACCGCTACCCGGATCGGTTTTTCAATGTCGGGATCGCGGAGGCCAACATGATGGGCATAGCGGCGGGACTCGCACTCGCTGGGAAAATTCCCTTTGTTAGCACTTACTCAGCCTTCGTTCCTGGCAAGTGCCTCGATCAGATTCGCAATGCGATCGCCTATCCCAATCTCAATGTGAAGATCGTCTCCTCACATGGCGGATTGACAGTGGGACCAGACGGCGCATCGCATCAGACGATTGAAGATGTTGCCGCAATGAGAGCGGTACCCAAGATGCATGTTATCGTCCCGGCTGACGCTCCATCCACTAAGTCCCTGGTTGCTCAAGCTTGCAGAACCTTGGGTCCTTTTTACATTCGTCTTAGCAGACCCAGTGTCCCCACGATCTATTCGGTGTCGAAGGGCTTGGAGGTTGGGAAGGCCAAGATACTGAGAGAGGGCTCTGACATCGGGATCGTAGCCTGTGGAATAATGGTCCATGAGGCAATGGAGGCTGCTGAGGCACTCTCCAGGACGGGGCTCTCAGCGGAGGTCGTTGACTCTCACACGGTGAAGCCCCTGGATTCTGAAACGATTGTTCGAGTTGCCAGGAAGACTGGCGCCCTCGTGACCGCTGAAGAGCAGAATGTGATCGGTGGCTTGGGGGGAGCGGTCGCAGAAGCCATCACTGAATCATACCCAGTTCATATCTCTAGAGTTGGGGTTAGGGATACATTTGGAGAGTCAGGTGAGCATCAAGAACTTATGGTTAAGTACGGTCTGACGTCAAAGGAAATTGCGCGGGCCGCGAAACAGCTGATCAAGTCTAGGTAATCGATGTTGAAGATATTCCTTGATACTGCCAATATCTCTTCGATCAAAACCTTCGTGGATATGGGAGTTCTTGACGGAATCACCACCAATCCAACCCTCATCGCCAAGGAGAACAGAGATTTTCTGGAACTTGTGTCAGAAATTCTCCAGATCGTACAGGGCCCCGTAAACCTTGAGGTGGTGAGCCAGAACACGGACGGCATGCTCCGGGAGGCTCACAACCTAGCGTCACTGAGCCCGAACGTCGTTGTCAAGTGTCCGATGACCAGTGATGGTTTGGTCGCCGTCAAGGGCTTGAGCAAAGAGGGAATCAATACGAACGTCACGCTCGTCTTCTCTCCAAATCAAGCTCTGCTTGCTGCAAAGGCAGGAGCGACCTACGTCAGCCCGTTCATTGGTCGTTTGGACGATGCGGGACATGAGGGGATGAAGGTGATTGAGGATACGTTGCAGATATACCGAAATTACGAGATCGAAACCCAGGTTCTAGTAGCAAGTATTCGTCACCCTGTTCATGTAGTTGATGCCGCGAAGCTGGGAGCTCATGTTGCGACAATGCCACCTGATGTCTTGGAAAAAATGGTGAAACATCCACTGACAGACATCGGTCTCAAGCGTTTTCTTGATGACTGGCAGAAGGCTGGCTTGAAACTCCCTGAACGAGGAACTCTCGCTGCTAAGACGAGACCCATAGTTCAGCGCGCATAAGGGCCTCAATACTTCCGTCCGCCAATCCTTACGCACAATTTCGAGAATGGCGGTCAGCGTTAGCCTTTTGAGGAACCGGTGATTGCTCTCACTGTTACCCTTTGACCAAGTTCGTTTTTGTCACGGGCGGCGTAATGTCCGGAATAGGCAAGGGGGTTATCGCCGCTTCTATCGGGAAAATACTTCAGGTCCGCGGTCTGAAAGTCACCGCTGTTAAGATTGATCCTTATCTCAACTACGACGCAGGTACAATGAATCCCTACATTCACGGCGAGGTTTTCGTCACAGAAGACGGAGGAGAGACAGACATGGATGTAGGGACATACGAAAGGTTCCTGGATATCAATATCCCAAAGAATCACAACATAACCACTGGCCAGGTGTACTTCTCGGTCATCGAGAGAGAACGGAAGGGCGACTTTCTCGGAAAATGCGTTCAAATCATACCGCACATAACTGATGAGATCAAGGATAGACTTCGTCGGATTCCTCAGGAAGAGGGAGTAGACTTAGTGTTGGTAGAAATAGGCGGAACTGTTGGTGACATCGAATCTCTGCCTTATCTCGAAGCTGCACGTCAGCTGCGCCTTGAAGAGGGTAGCGAGAACGTTCTCAATGTCCACGTTACCCTTGTTCCTGTATTAGATGTAGTGGGGGAGCAGAAGACCAAACCGACTCAACACAGTGTTCAAGAGCTCCGCAGAATCGGAGTGCAGCCTGACATCATCGTCGCGAGAAGCAAAGCACCTCTCAAAGAGGAACCGAGGCGAAAGATCGCCCTATTCTGCAACGTAGAGGAATCCGCCGTATTCACGTCGCAAGACATGGACAGTATCTATCAATCCCCTCTTCTCCTAGATCAGCAAGGGCTCGGCGCTTTCATCACACGCCGTCTTAGACTACCTGAGAATCCGACCCAATGGGGCTTGTGGAAGAAGATGCTTGAAGATCATCTAACGCAGGCCAAACCGGTAAACATAGCAATTTGCGGGAAGTACGCAGAACTCGCTGACTGTTACGTAAGCGTCAATGACGCATTGAAGGATGCAGGAGCATCCGCGGGTGCAAAGGTCAACCTTGAATGGATTGAGACTGATGAGTTTGAGAAACAGCCAGAAAAGGTCCGGCTCCTTTCTCGGTTCGACGGAGTCTTAGTGCCGGGGGGATTCGGTCAAAGAGGTGCAGAAGGGAAGATTCTGGCCATTGAATACTCTCGATCTCATGACATTCCATTCCTTGGAATATGCTACGGGTTCCAGCTAGCTGTCGTTGAGTATGCGAGACATATCGGCATTGTAGACGCCGGAAGCTCCGAGCTCAACCCGAAATCAAAGAATCCTGTCATTGATCTCATGCCGGAGCAGAATGGAGTGTTGGAAAAGGGTGGCACGATGAGGTTAGGAGCTCATGAAGTCGCCGTGGAGGCAGGAACCGCGGCTTATTCCCTTTACGGGAAGGGGAAAGTTTGGGAACGTCATCGTCATAGATACGAGGTGAATCCGAAGTACATTCCTGAGTTGACATCTAAAGGGTTGAAATTCTCTGGAAGAAGCGATGCCAATCGAAGGATGGAGATTCTTGAAGTTCCATCTAACAGATTCCACTTTGCAACACAGTTCCATGCAGAATTCAAATCTCGACCCGGAAGACCATCTCCACCCTATTTTGGATTTATACGGGCAACGCTAGGTCGGAATGTTCCGGCGTTGAAGATGCCACAGCAGGTAATCACCCACCGTTCGGAGTAGGGGCATGTCGACATTCTCAATATCGGAAAAGGATGAATGGGCCGAGAAAGGAAAAACAACGCCTGTCCGAACGATCGCGATCATGGCGGTGTTTACTGCTCTCGTCTTCGTAGTCACCCAATACTTTTGGGTTCCAATCTCGGCCGTGCCGGGTCAAAGATTCGACGCCGGAGACATTATCATATTCATCTCTGCCTGGACGTTCGGTCCAGAAATCGGCGGTTTCGCTGGGGGAGTCGGATCCTCGCTTTCCGACGCGCTGGTGGGAGGTGCTCCTTATTGGCCGTTTACTTTAGTCATCAAAGGTCTGGAAGGGTACATTGCAGGGCTCGTACTTCAACGAGGTCAACGCTGGGGGCTGAAGCTGTCCTGGCTATTTGCGAGTTCTGTTATGGTCGGCGGGTACTTTTTGACCAACGCGCTGTTCATTGGACTGTTGGTCGGGGTCAACTCCGATCTCAACCCAGGGCCATTTGGAGCTCTTTTGGAGGTTCCATTCGATCTGGCTCAAGTCCTTGCAGGGGGCGTCATAGCGAGGCCGATTTCTCGATATCTCAGGAACGCGCTCCCTTATTCAGGGATTGGCAATGTCCCATCGAAGACCGGGTCCGTTCACAACTGAAGTATCCAATGTTAACAACGGAGGTAGAATGAAAATCTGCCGGATCTTCAATAAAGTAGCGTAGTGCTTCTCATCCTCACACCGATGCCTAAGACCGGAGACGCGATCTGAAGCGTCTGAAACTTCCTAGCGACTCGGGGTCTGATGGCTCTACTGTGTAGGCTCGCTCACGCAGATGTAAAGGACGTTGCTGCCTCGAACAATCAAGCTGCCAAAGTTCGTGGATGGGTCTCCTCCTCGGTATTCTCGAGCTCCGTCGAGGATGATGTTCATGTGGCTGTCGCAGTCGATCATTTTGCCTCGGTACTCCGCGTCATTTTTCAGCCTGACTGAGACGTCGGCTTGTAGCTTTCGAACGAGCAGGTTCAGAGGCTTTCTTGAAGGTTCCAATTGGCGCCTTATGCAGACGAGTCATTGCAGGGCATAAAAACTCTTGGATAAAGATAGATGATCAGGACAGATTAGAAGAGATTGCGCTTTGGTTGCCTTATTCTTCTGATTCGGAGTTCTCTCTAGCCATCATCTTTTGAGTGTGTTGTTCTTTCCGAAAATCAGACTTGAGCTTTCCACATCTGATACAACGAGTCATCGGGCCTCTTCCCCGCCATTGGTGGGAACATCCTGCCATTATTGTCATCAGGAAAGAGGGTGCAGGTTATTCTTAAACTAGAGCCGAGGATTCGGGCGATGCCCTGGCCGGATGTTTGGCCCTGTCCAACAAGTAAAGTCGTTCTCTGTTTGCGAAAGAAGTAATAAGTTCAATATTCGTTTCGTTCAGTTGTCTCCAAGGTGTCTGGTGCTTGTCGTCAAAAATCGTCATAATTAGCGTGGCGTCTTTGGTTGCGATTCTTGAGAGTTCATTGAGGTGTTCTTCAGACAGGGGACCCGACTCTGTCATTGAGACAGATGTAACTCCGTCTGCAACACGATCTTGCAGGGGGAGATGCGAGGCGTCGGCTCGGACGAACTGGATGCTAGTGTCTGTTGTTCTAGGCTTTGCCAATTTTAGCATTTGAATGGAAAGGTCGATTCCTAAGGAAATTTGGCCTTTTGAAGAAATGAGTCCGAGGAGCTTACCCGTTCCGCATCCAACGTCGACGATTATCTTGAACTCTCTGTTTCCCAGGAGTTGCAACACTTGTGCATGCTTCTTGTTCTGTTCTTCGCCATATAGCTCGTCATAATTCTTGGATAGGGCATCGTACCATTTCGCAATAGTTTCGGCGTCCTTCGCAGGCAAAGCTATGTCGATATATTGCTCCATTGATGCATTGAACCTTTCGGGTCGTTCAACCTGCCAATCCTGATATCGCCAAGTCTCGATGAGGCTCGAGCCGAAATGGTCAGCGGTCTTGAGGCTCGGCAACTGGTGGTTATGGTCGCATCTTGCTGCGTTGAGTACTCGGGTCGGACCGGTAGTCATCTGGGGGAGGGCGAACGGTTGGTAATTGTGAAAGGAGATGGTTGCATATTGGTCCACCGCGGACGCGACTATCAACCTGTTAACTGGCAACCGTCAGGGTGCATCATTCAGGCCCATCTCAACAATGAGACTCTGGTTCTGAAGGCAGTTCGTCCGAACCCGCTTGAAAGTCTAACTCTGGTCGTGAGAACGATCCAGTTTCTCGGCACGTTTCTCCTTCACGACGAGGCGGAATTCGTCTTGCATGCCAGCGAGGAGGAGATGCAGCGAGCGATCATTCTCCAGCCTGACATAATTGAGCAAGGTTTCAAGATCCTGGATCACGAAAAGAAGGTACCCCCAGGATTTGTGGACGTCTATGGAATTGATGCTGATGGCAATACGATTGTAATCGAGATCAAGAAAGACCCCGCGGGCTTTCCTGCAATCAAGCAGTTGTTGGAGTATCTCAAATATCTTCAAGCACCCCTGGGCAAGAGGCTACGTCCAATCATAGTTGCACCCAGTGTCGCGAAGGGGTCTCAGTCTACGCTCGCAAAGTCAGGGATTGAGTTCAAGCAGCTGACTCTTCAGAAGGCTGTTGAGATATTGCAAAAGCATGCGAGGTCTGATCAGCAGGCGTTGAAGAGTTGGCTCTAGAATCCGAGCCTTACGATCAGCATCGCGTATCCGATTCCGCTCTTGACAAAGCTGAGCTTGCTAGTTCCTCGTGGTCTCGGCAGGAATGTGATAGGAACATCGGTGATTGGCAGGCCTTCCTTTCTGGCTCGAATAAGTAGTTCAGGTTGTATCTCAAAGTTCTTGGCTACGATCTGGTCCCGCAACGTTTCGACTGCTTTGCATGAGTAGATTCTGAATCCTGAAGTGACATCGTTTGATGGGATATGGAAGATCTTCCTCATAGTCCAGTTGGTAGTGGCGCTTATCATCCTCTTGATTAATGGTAGTTCTTCGACCATTCCCTTGTTAGTGTTCCGGCTTCCTACCACGATATCTGCGTTTTTGGTTGCAGTCATCAAGTTCTGTATTTCTTCCGGTTGGTGGTTTAGGTCCGCGTCCATCGTGACCACATATTCGGCGTCCTCGTCGATCAGTCCGAAGCCTTTTTTCATAGCTTTTCCCAGCCCGAGTCTTTCTTGGCTGTAGTGGACCTTTATCCGGGGGTTTTCTTTTGAAAGCGCGGTCAACTTCTCAAGAGTTGCGTCTGTTCCCTCTACGATGAATATTGCCTCATAGTCGGGGTCGATTTTTTCGAGGGCGGAGACCAGTCTGGAGGAGAATTCGTCTATGACTTCGGCCTCGTTGTAGACCGGTACTACCGCGCTTATTCGCAAGTATGTCTCACGAGACGAGCCCTGGACAGGTATATTCTGGTTTGTGGCCGCGCTTCTAAGTCATATTCAATCAAGGAATTCGCAAGCTTTCGGGACGAAAGGGAGGACGTTTGGACCATCTTGTCTTGCCTGAGCGGCAAGTCCAAGTTTGTAGAATCAGAGAGCTATGCTGCGACGAGTTCCTGTGAGTGCTGTTTCATGTGCTGGTAGTGTTCTGCTGGCACGAGGGATTGGAACGCTCTATCCACTACCTCGCTAAGTGCCGGGTGGATATGAATCGAATCATTAATCGGTTCGTAAGAGCCATTACCGGCATACATCATCGGTATGATCTCGTGTATGAGGATTGATGCGTATGGTCCAATGACGTGAGCTCCGAGAATCTTCGTGGTCTCTGCTTCAACTATGACTTTGACGAAGTAGTCTTTCACGTTCATCGCCTCGCCCTTGGCGGTATCTTCGTACTTCTGGAATCCGATCTGGACCTTATCTTGCCCTAGCTTCTCTATCGCTTCTTTCTCTCCCATCCCAACGCTTGCGATCTCTGGGTAGGTGAATACCGCGTGTGGAATCGCGTGATAGTCTACTTTGACCTGTTTTTTCAGTATCGCGTTGTAATAGACTATTTTTGACTCATAATTTGCAACGTGCTTGAATGGATATTTTCCATCCGCATCTCCGAGTGCCCATATGTTCGGTTGAGACGTTTCGAGGTACTCGTTCACGTCGACCCATCCTTCCTTGGTGAGCCGTATGTCTGCCTTCTCTGGGTGGAGAATGTCCGTGAGAGGTCCCCTTCCTGTCGCTACCATGATCTCTTTGGCTGTGATGACGGTGGTTTTTCCTGACTTCCGATCCACGGCAACTAGCTCCCTCCTATCTCCAATTTCTCTGACTTCTCTAACTTCCTGGTCTGTTAGAATTGTCATATGTCGTCCCAGATCCTTTTTCGCCAACGTCGAGACTTCGGGCTCCTCGTCAGGCAAGAATTGCGGGTTTCTTCCAACGATTGTGACTTTCGATCCCATGCTGGCGAAGAAGTGGCCAAACTCCGCAGCGATGTAGCCGCCCCCGATTATTGCTAGGCTCTCCGGAAGCTTTGTCAGCTTGAAAACGGTGTCGCTTGTGTGGTACTTGATCTTGTCAAGACCCTTGATAGGTGGGATAATGATCTTGGATCCTATGCCAAGAAATATCATCTTGGATGTTATCTCGGTTCCGTTGACCTTTAGCGTGTAGGGCGCGACGAACTCCGCTTGAGCATGGTAGTAGTCAATATTCTTTGAACTTGACAAGCCCTCTCGTATCTGGTCAATATCCCGGTTGATTAGAGTCCGCATCCGCTCCATCACCATCTGGAAGTTGATCCGGGCGATGGTCGCGTCAACGCCAAGCTCCCGTGCTTTCTCAATCGTTCTGACCAGTTCCGCAGGGTACAACAGTATTTTGGAAGGAATGCAACCGCGGGTGAGGCAGATGCCCCCGGGTTCGTCCTTGTCTATGACCGCGATTCGAATGTTGGGATTCTCCTGGATCATCGCGTCGACAATGTTCATCACCGATCCCGTACCGATCGTGATCAGGTCGTACTGTTTCATGATGAGCGTCCCGAGTTCGGAGCTAAGATAAGGATATTTGAGCGAGAATTGATGTTTCGAGTTTTGCGGGTGCGACTATGGTTTCTTTGTTCCTTCGATTCTTTCCTTGCCCACGACGAGTATGAAGATGAGTATTCCAAGGGCGAACGACACGAGGCTGAGAGCCATTGAGACGGTTAGCTCGAAATAGAAACGGTGGTACAGCTCGTAGTTGATGTAGGCCGGTAGGATCATCAAAGCGCCTGCTATCACTACCACTATTCCCCTTAGAATGTCGTGTATTTCTGTTCCCGCTATCGTTGTCTTAGTGCCCGTTGATATTGCACCGGCTACTGGGTTACATCCTGGAACGGTCCCGTATATAGATGATTCACACGTTATGGGCCGGAAGAAGTTTCCGGGCAATCGTCACATATGCTGTGTGCCCTATCATCCTCGTCTCGGGCCTCACTTTTCCTGCCTCTGTCTTGAACTCGCGCATGAGCAGTTCCACAGCCTCAAGGATGGCGAAGCCTCCATCACGGAGTGCTACTGCAAGCTTCTCTAGCTGGTTTATTGTGGGAGTGAACCCTGCGAGGATTCCACCTCCAAGGAGCGATTTCCACGCTGCTCCCACCATTCTCCATGGATCTCCGAGGTCAACGACAACCGCGTCCGCATTGGTCTCTTCGAATCCCTCGGTCGGGTCTTTGTTGTGAAAGGTAACGAGCGAGCCGAATCCGGCTTTGTCGACGTTCGCTTTTGCGGCTCGGAGGAACTCGGGCCTCAATTCATAGGTGAACACTTGGCCATCGGGCGCGACACCTCTCGCTAGAGCCGACGTTAGAGCTCCGCTCCCGGTCCCAACCTCTAGGACTCTATCTCCGTTTCCGATTCCGAGCTGAAAGAGCGCGTACCCGATGTCTTTTGGATAAAGGATCTGGGTTGGGCGATCAAATGATTCGACGATATCGAGTGCTCGCGGCCTGAAAACAGCGAGGTTTTGTCCCATGCTTGTCCGAACAGATCCGCCGTACTCCTTGCCCACGAGCTCTGCTAGCTCGAAGTAGCCTCGGTGGGTGTGAAACCTTCCCGGCTCCACTTTTGCAATCCACTTGCGCCTCGCGTCCTGGTAAAGCAGGACTCTGTCACCTAGCTTGATCTCCCGGGTCAAGACACCGGACGGTTCCGAGATCGAGAGCCATTAAGCATTCTTTGTCCTTTTCTTAGGAAAGCCCCCGTGTCTTCAAGGGTTCTTTCTTGGTAACTGTTCTTTTCGCTGACTTTTCTTTTCTGCTAACTATTTTTTCTTGTTAACTAAAGTGTGACCCCCCTGGGGGTCTGTTCTTCCCGCGCCGCACCCTTCGTGAAATGCATAGGATCTCACGTTCAGCCGCTGTTGCCGGACCCTTCTTCCTTTGTGACGCCGGTGTGTTACCCTTTCAAGGCCTTGAACACGTTCTCGGCCTTCGAGGCAGCCACAAGCTTCACGGTGATCGGATCTTTGTTGCCTGAGATCCCGATCTTCAGAACTGCCACCCTTCTCCTCCACCAGGTCGCCACGACCGCAGCCATGAACACCAGAAAAGTACCGATAAGCAACAGGTCGAACGGAGCCTGAGGCAGACCTAGCCTGGCTTGGCCTGGAAACCACCAAACAAGAAAGACTGCTATTGCCCCCAGAACCGCATAGGTTAACGGTGGAATCAGACTCTTAGTTATCAGCTCAAGCGTGCTGACCTCAGCATGCGGAACGTTCACGTATTTCTCGCCAATCGAGAACCTCTTTCCCACCAGCAACCTCGAGTCCGTCACGTAGACCGTATAGTTGACCCCTGCACACTCAGCCAGAACGCTCTCCGCTCCGACCAGGTTCCTGAGGTTGCTCAAATCCTCCTGTTGAGACACGAAAATCTCTCTTACCCGTATTGTAACCCGCCCCCGCGGCAAAAGGATTACGAACGGCCCTACTTGAATGACACAAGCTGGGAAACAGCCTCAACCACGGCTCGAATCCCGCTTTCAGCGCCTAACGTCTCGCTCAATCTTCGAGCATTCTCCCTGTTATCCTTCAGACTCCTCGAGATCGCTTCAGCCAGCTCATCAGTATCCAGCCTAGATTGCTCCACTACGACTGCTACCCCCAGTTCCTCTGCCCGCTTTGCATTGTTCGCCTGTTCAGTGTGGTTTGGGGGAGGAATCAGCACCAGAGGCTTTCCCTCCGATACGGCTTTCATGATCGTTTCATGTCCTGCTCTTGAGACAATCACGTCTGCGCGCTCGAACGTCTTCCAATACGACTGTTCAGTCATCCACTCGTGAACTGTGAGGTTCCCAATTTTCTTTTCGCCGAACGATCCGTTTGGATCACCACAACTCAAAATCATCTCGTAGTCTCTGGGAAACTCTCTAAGGATTTCTGTTAGCTTGTTCACAAGATACTTCCGGTCGGTCGCAGGTCCGCTGACGCATGCAAAGACCAGAGGCCTAACTGAACCGGTAGGTCGCTTGCCGTTCGGATGGTTGGACTTTGGTGGTGCTAAGGGCCCGACCAGCCTGACCTTTCTTCTGATCCCTGATGGGATTGCCAGATTGTATCTTGAGATAGTATGAGGCGCTTCCAGATCCGGAACAATGATCAGGTCGCTTACACCCCATGCTAGCTCAAGCATTGCGG
This sequence comes from Candidatus Bathyarchaeia archaeon, assembly GCA_035935655.1. Classification (NCBI taxonomy): domain Archaea; kingdom Thermoproteati; phylum Candidatus Bathyarchaeota; class Bathyarchaeia (SeqCode); species Bathyarchaeia archaeon. The sequence continues at coordinate 100,643 of DASYWW010000037.1, read as the reverse complement.
AAATGTATCTCCAGATGATCTTTCCCGCGAAAAGGATCGGTCTGTCCGCCAGCCTATGTTTTCTATTATCCTTCGGCATTTGGACAGAGTATTGGTTGAGGATCAGAATTCTGGGTTTTCTCAGAATGAAGGCGGCTATGAGAGTTGAGATCCTTGTGTCTGATATCACCACGTCAGGCTTGAACGCGGTGATCTGCCGGACTTCTCCTATCAGTTGGCGTATGAATCCCCAGAGTCCGACGGTCACGCCGTTCTGGCTCATCGTCATCTTAGGGTCAATCGTACCATCTTCCCTGGTTCGAAACGAGAGAGGAATTGCGCTAAAGTATGTGAAACCGGATCGCTTGAGATAATCAAGGGCGTCAAGATAGGAGGAGAACAATACGTCCACGCCTTCGCTTGAGAACTCTCGCGCTATCGCGTCGCAACGGGTAATGTGTCCGAGGCCGAGCCCGCAAGGGCCGATGTACAGTCTCAACCTTTGCGTCCTTTCCCTCTCAGCTTCCTCTCGAACACTTGCCCTCCCGGTCTTTCCTCTGAAAAGATCTGCCCTTGAAACCGAGCAACCTTCACAGCACGAGTTATCCATGCATCAGGCGTAAGCCCCGCCTTCATACAACACTGGTTGAGAAATTCTTCTTCGTCGAAGCCCTCGTCAACGGCGACCTGCGGCAATAGAAGCCCTCTTGTTCCAACCCCTTCTACCAGCAAACCGTCGCGTCCGACTTCGATGTTGAGAGGTAAGTCCAGCGGGCTCCTGACCACGACATGTTCGAGCGGCGAAAGAATTGTCACCTCCAAGACAGTCCTCTCCTGGAACTCGTTTGGAGATACGGGGTCAAATCTAGCATCCATTGTGGCCGCTTCGACCGCACAACGAGCCGTCTCAACAAGCAAACTCGCCTTCGGGAATGGGTTGCCAATGCATCCTCGCAGTGCTTTGCTCGTTCTCTCGTCAAGTAGCGTAACGAACACTCCTCGCGGGAGACTGAGGTCCGAACTTGTATTCGACTTGGGCTTGAAATCTCTTCCTTCCAAATGACCTAGAATTGCCTGCCGTGCAGTCTCTACTATCTTCCTCCCGTCTTCCAGCGATAACCCGTTCATCACTGTTCCAGCTCTGACAGCTTCTCGGCCTCTCCGAGAGTCTGGCGTATTTGTTTCCAGTGGCTTCCGATCCAATACACTTTTCTGCAATTCTGGCTGGCGCATTTCCAGAATTGGTCGTATAACTTGAGGCTCGCCTGAGGGACCCTATCGGCTACATCACTCTTCGATGCTTCTACTAGGTTGGTTCCGCATTCCGGACATTTCGTATTGGCCGTGATGGGATCCAAGCTTATTCCGAAAGTCTTTCTCATCTGAGCTAGCCTCTCTTCCTCGGTTTCTCCTAGCACAAGCAAGGACACAATTTCCTTTGCGATGGCTCGCTGGTACAGTTCCTTGTCTCGAGTGAGGAGGATCATGTTCTCTTCACGGGCAATTTTGAGCAAATCGTTGTCTATCGCTGTCGTACCGTATCGTACGTCGTGGCCTAGTATTCGCAACCATCTGGCAAGCCCGCCAAGCATTCCATCAACAAGAAATCTCATTCGTGCCTTCCGCTTCTCAGAACCTTCCCGGCGCCAGCTTTTCCTATGATCTCTTCATTACTGTAGATAATCGACCCGTTCACAACGGTGGTATGGACGGCACCCTGCGTCTTCCAGTCCTCAAATGGAGAGTAACGAGCCTTAGAGAAGAACTTCCCTGGATCAATCTTTCCTCTCTTTTTCAGATCGACCAAAACTAGGTCGGCATCTGCTCCATTTTCGAGCCTTTCCTTGGAACCAAGACCGAAGACCTTTACAGGATTAGTGGAGAGTAGCGAGACTAATCGTCCGAGGGACAGCTTTCCCTTATTGACCATGGTCAACATCAAAGGCAAAGCAGTCTCAAGACCTGGTATTCCAGGCGGGCTTTTTCGAGGCGTCCGGGTCTTTTCTTTGATAGTGTGGGGTGCATGATCCGTGGCGATGATCGTCGAAGTGCCCGTGGCCATCGCTCGAAACAGACTTCCCATGTCTTTGCGAGATCTTAACGGTGGTACCATCCACGCCTTCCAGCCCAATGTCTTCACATTGTTCTCTGAGAGAAGAGTGTGATGAGGAGTGACTTCAGAAGATAATCGGCTTGAAGATCGATTCGCGATTGCAGACAAGCTAGACGGGAGACTAACATGGCAGAAATGTACGCGACAACCAATTCGTTGCTGCAGTCTCAAGATCCTTCTCACAGCGCTTGTTTCCGCATTCCCTCGTCTCGATCGGACCAGTTCTCTGAAACTATTGATCTCTCCAGTGCTTGGAAGTATGGTCGCGTCCTCAGCGTGTACTGTTAGGGGGAGCGAGGCTTGCTTCGCGGCCCTCATGACCCGGACAACTACGGCGTCATCGTTGACGTCTAAGGGGGCGATAGGGCTGGGCATGTAGAGTTTCATCGAGAAAGCTCCAGCAGACTTCATCGCTTTCGCTGCTTGCTGGTCGTCGAGTGCGGCTGCGTGGAAACCTACGTTCACAAATATTCTTCGCGAAGCCCTTGCTGCTCTCTCTTTGAGATGTTCGACAGAGTCTGTTGGCGGCTGAGAATTTGGCATGTCTAAGACAGTGGTAAATCCACCTGCGGCAGCGGCGGCGGTTCCGGTTGTGAAATCTTCTTTGTACGATAGCTTCATGTCTCGCAGGTGGACGTGCGCGTCAACTAGTCCAGGTAGTACGAGCAACCTGTTGGCTAGAATCCTTTCTTCAACTGGTTCCGTAATCTTTCGTGCTATCCTCTGAATCCTGCCGTCTTCTATGAGGATTGAGCCTCTAGTGGTCTCATTGTTAGTCCAGATGTGCGCGTCTCGAATGAGTAGGCTAGGCGGACCTGATGTCTTTTCGGTTTTAGGGCTCTTCAGGTGGTTCAAATTCCCTTGAGCAATCTGCGCATAGGAACGTCCCATCTTTCTGGACGAGATTCTCCGACCACGTCTCGCACTCATCGCAGTATCCGCCGAGTGTCGCTCGAGTCCGCGGGCTCGTGAGTCCAGCGCGACTCTTTTCGGAGGCCAAGTCGATTATGGCCGGGGTTACCTGCAGGATGTCTTTCATAGTCACAATTCCTACAAGTTTTCCGTCATCCATTACTGCGAGTCGCCGAATCTTTCGACTATTCATGACCTTTGCGGCTTCGTTAACAGTGGCCCCCGGTTTGATGGTGGCCACAGGCTTCGACATTGTCTCGCCGACCTTCAATTCTGACGGGAGAACATTTCTCGCGGCGACTCTTTGGACGATGTCTCGTTCGGTGATTATTCCGGTCGGGTTTCCGGATTTGTCAACTATGATAACGCAGCCGATGTCGTGTTTGCCCATAATCTTGGATACTCCCGCCACGGTCTCGTTCTCTTTGGCCGTGATGGGTGGCCGTGACATTATGTCGCGTACTAGAATGTCTGGCTCTGTCTCGTGAACCGACAATGCAAGATTGTCTCGCTTCGCCTTCTATAAAATCTTCATGCAATGGTGAGCGAGCCTAGCAAACATTATCTGCGGCGCGATTGACTTGTGCTCGATCGTTGTTGGTTGCGGGTCCAGGGTCAAACTTGACTCTTGAACCTTCTGAGCCTCCGAAAACTCGCCTCATCGCGCCGACGACGCTAGTCTACTGGACCCGTCTGGGCTTTGCCGTACTCGCCGGCGTGCTGTACAATCTACTGGGTCTACATGGACCAGATGTTTACCAGGGAACAGCCTCGGCGATCAGTATGGCGGTCGGAATCTACGCAATCTCCGTCTTCCTCGTCAAGTACGTCTTCGGCTACGGCCCAGCAGAGTTGAAGGGTCCAAACAAACACATTACGTTGGGAATCGGTAGTTACATTATCTGGTTCTTGTTTACAACGATACTGATCAACACGATCATTTACCCGGGTCCGTACTAGCTGCCGGTTGGTCAAGAGTCGCCTGTTCTGGCGGGGGCGTTTCGGCTGGGCTCTGCTGGTTTTTCATGCTGCTTAGCAGTGCGAAGTAGTCGTCGAGGGCTTTGAAGTATCCTCGATCATATTCGCCGTGCAGCTCGTTTGAGGTGAATTCGGAGAATTCTTTCTTGAGATTGTTGATCGTTTCTTGTGTTCTGTTTGCTAGGATTTTTGGTAGGAATATGTACTTGTCATCGTTGTTCCGGTAGGTCAGCATCAATCCTTCAAGAGCTTTCACGTAACCTCTTGACCACTGAGAGTTGTCTGATTTCTGTCGTATGACATCGAGTTCTTTCTCAGCATCCGTCCAGGCCCTAGCTTCTACATGTTCCAGGAACTTGTTTACTGGGATTTGCGGGATCACTTTCCGGTCTCCTTTATCGACGTCGTTTGACCTCGTCTTCTTCCGCGACATCAACTATTCCTCCCTCTGTGACCTTGAATATTCTCTCGCCCTCTGGCAGGTACGGGCTTGAGACGAGTCGGGCTATACGTATGGGGCCGTTGGCGGCTCTGCGGAGGAACACTCGCGTATGGCTCGTATGGGCTACTATGTGTCCGCCGACAGCGTCAACGGTGTTGGCGAAGAACTGGTCGGGTTTCGCCATGACCTGGTTGGTGACCATGGCGACGGCGTTGAAGCCTCGTGCGAGCCGGATCAGACGGTGCATGTGGTTGTTGAGGCGTTGTTGTCTCTCGGCGAGCATTTCTCTGCCGATGTATTCGCTTCGGAAGTGTGATGTTAGGGAGTCGATGATGATTAGGCGGATGTTGTTTTCTTTGATTATCTGGTCCGCCTTCTCCAAGAGGAGAATCTGATGGTCGGAGTTGTACGCTTCCGAATAGATAATCCTCTGAGCGACGTTTGTGGGCTCTAGCCCTGCTGTCTTTGCCATCCGGACGATCCATTCTGGACGGAAGGTTTGTTCTGTGTCAAGGTACAATGCTCCTCCGTCCAGCCCGCCTTTGTCGACTGGTAGCTGGACGTTGATCGCGAGCTGGTGGCAGAGGATTGACTTGCCGACGCCATATTCTCCATAGAATTCTGTGATGGTCTGTGACTCGAGTCCTCCGCCGATTAGTCCGTCGAAGGCTTTGCTTCCGGTCGTAAGACGGCGTACGCTAGCTTTCATCTTCATGAGCTCGTCGGCTCTGATGAAGGAGAGTGAGATGCTGTCTCTGGCTTCTGCGATGATCTTTGCGGCTTGCTTCTCTCCTATTCCAGCGGGTACGAGTTCTCTAACGGTGGCTGTTGCGAGGCTCTCGATTGTGTGGAAGCCGAGTTCTTTCAGTTTTTCCGATGTCGAGGGTCCGACGCCCGGTAGGTCTTCTACGACCTCGTATTTTCGGACGGCTTCCTGAGTCACTTTATGTCTCACTTGATTCGGATGATCTTGGAATCTGTTTCGAGATTATTTAAACTGCAATTCTGACGCGCCTGATTTAGCGCTGAGATGGTTCCGAAGCTAATCATGATCGGAGGGTCGAATGTACTTGGTTTCTGGTTTCGCAGGTTACAACACCCTTAATGTGAGTCCTGTTGGTTGTGCTGTTGCGTTGAGGATTATTGGGGGTTGAGGGAGAGGAGGCCCAACCCAGGAAGAGCAATAGCAGGAGGTACATAGAAAATTTGTTGGGCTGGCCTAGCGAGGAGTCTAGTGGAGTTGGGATATACGAGACCGCTCTCCTCACCTCTCTGCTCGAGTACTTCATCGTGCTCTTCTTCGGTACATGGCTGATAGTGGAGTACTTCTACAATGTCTACGAGCAGCAATACTTTGGCTCGTTCAACCCAGTCTTCTTAGTGGCTGTACTGATGGCGGCGTCAGCGTACGGGTTCATGAGACTGGTCTCCAGCGTGAGGACCGGTTTGAGGCCAAGGTATGTGAAGAAAAAGAAGATCGAGGATGATTATTGATGAGGAAGCTAAGCGTAACCACGATCGCGTCGTTTGCGCTAAACGTTATCTTGAGTCTCTGGCTCGTCAACCAGTACTTCTACGATGCCTATTTCCACGCGTACGTTGACGCTACTCTTGGACCGGTCTATCCGTTCATAGTTTTGACGGCCGGGCTCGGCGGCGGTTCAAGCCTTGGATATCTTCTCCTGAAGAGAAGACACGGAGGCGACCAGACCGGAAGACTAGAGAAGGCTAAACTGTTCAAGTCAGGTGGACCAGTTCAGACCCCTGGAAGCCTTGCTTCTCCACAAGGAAAGATCATGCCAACTGGACCGCCTCCAGGTCAGGTTTCTCGTCACACGGCTTACGCTGTTCCACCTCTACCTAAGAGCACGCCATCTACAGGCGGCGGTTCGCGTGGTTCAATCCCGTCCGCGACCATCGGCGCTTCAAAGAGTGCTCCTCCTTCGCCTTCAGTCTCCCAAAGGCTCGAACAGTTGACTCAGCCATCGACTTCCATCTTAAACTCAACCCTCAGGGGCGAATACAGGCCGGAGCAAACTGCAAGGCCCGCGCCCCCCGCTCCTCCGCCACCGGCGCCTGCTCGCGGAGAGAGCAGTGCTCCGATAAACCGGATTCCTTCCGAACCGTCGCGGTTGAGTTTCCCAGCGCAATGGAAGCCTGAAACTGGCCAGCTAAGCGATAGGCGTCCGGATTCCGGAAATGTTTTTTCAAGACCCAGCCCTATCGAACAGAAGCCTGAACCCCCCGGGTTCGGTGGCCCCGTTGGTCAGGTTCCGAAACCTCCCCAGGCATCGCAGACTCCGTTCCCCGTTTCGAAGTGGGTGCCGCCAGAGCAGAGAGGAGGCGGCCAGTGGACCGATCCAGTTCCGAAGCCGGGGCTTGCCGCTCCTCAGAAGTGGGGTCCTCCGCCAGGTCAAGGTGTTGCGCCTCGTCCTATTCCTCAAGGAGGCCCGCCTCGACCTGGCTCCGGTCCCGTTCCCGGGCCTGCAGGGCAGCGTCCACCGTTTCCGCCCGGGCAAGGTGGTCCACGGCCCCTTGGCTACCCTCCGGGTCGACCTGGACAGCCGGGTCCTGTTGGTGTTGCACCTCCATTCAGATCAGATCAGCCTCGTCCTGCTGCTCCGCCTCTTCCGCCCAGGCCATCGCAATCTCCAGGTGGGCCGTTGCCTCAGCCTTGGAGTCCGCCGAAGCCAGCTGAGAAGGGTGATGTTGGTAGTGGTTCCTCTGACAGGGATCTCTTTGGGTCTCCGCCGCCTCGCTCGTCTCAGGCGGGGCCCTCGGAAGGATCGCGACAGGCGGACAACAAACCTGCTGAGGAAGGCTCTGGTGGAGAGATGGATTGGGACACTGCACTTGATACGATACTGAAGACTCTGAAGAAAGATCGGGGAGTCGGAGAAAGGACGTAGAGACCCTTGAGGAGTATCGGGGAAGTTACAGCAAGGATTAGGCTGTTCGAGAATACGGGTATCCCAATCGTCTCGGGCATGGGAAGTGTCTAGATGAGAAGGTTACTCATCAAGCTCGTCGCGATCGAGACAATGCTGGTCGGCTGGCTTTCCTACTGGATCTTCCTCCTCTACGCCAACAACCCAGCTGTGAGCGCAGGGCTTGGCGAATCACTGACTAGGTTTCCACAACTTGCTTTCACCACCGTGGACATCGCGGTCATGGTAATTATCGCGGCGTTCGCGATCACTCTCGCCTTCAAGTTCCATCGTGGCCTGAGACCTGGCATCAGGCTTGAGAGAGCGTTGCAGATGCTGGAGAACTTGATGAAACGAAACCTGGTTCTCGAAGCACAAGTCGCGGAATTAAGAGTGGATAAAATTCCTATGCCGAGATCATCTTCCACATCTAGCGTCTCGGTTCCTGGTCTTCCATCGCCCAGTTTCTCAGCCGCTATGGCTGCACCGCCTGGAGATCCTAATCCTGGGTCATGGGAGAAAGCGTTCAGAACGCCGCTAGAGGCGGGACCGCCAGCGCCGAAGATTCGGAGTAGGACCGTCTCCGAAGCTCCATTCCGGAGTGAAACAGGCATTCCACCGCTGAGAATAGAAGCTAAGACTCCGATGCCAGCGCCTGTTAACCAGCCATTAGTAATCTCAGAAAGATCACCTGTGTCCAGCTCGGATACTGATGACAAGTTCTCTGAGAAACCAACCATTGTTTCCTCCGCTTCCTCTTGGGAGGATAGTCCAAAGTATGTTGGAGAATCCACGGGTATTCTAAATCCGTCATCAGGTTCGAAGAAGACTGCCCGCATTTCTCCTGATCAAGGGCTCAAGCAGCCATACATTCCAGTCCCAGCACCAAGGATGCCTCCTCCAAGCGTGATCGTTGGCCCGATGAACCAGAAGCCATCGTCCCCAGGCAGACAAGCACCACGTCCAATCGTTCGTCCAACGTTTCCGAGCAAACCCTCAATCAAAGAACAGCCTCCAGCTTCTAGTGCTCTGGATCCGAAGCCCGTTAGTACACCGATTATCATCGACAAGCCCGACGGTTCAATCCCGGATACGAAACCCTCTGAAACTACCACGCCTGCTGTTTCACAGGTGGAGGAGATGAAGGAGAAGACAACTGAAAAGCCGGTTGAAGGTTACAAAAAGAAACCGGCTCGCGAAGAGGATTAACCGAATCCTCCTTTCCGAATGAAACCCCCGGATGCCTATTTTCTCGTCCGCACAGGCTTTCTTCCACGCGGAGTCTTCTGAGATCTCTTCTTATCCCGCTCGCTAGCTTGGAGTACGGATTCTCGTTTTGTCTCTGACTCCCTTTCTTCCTCCCGCTCCTCAACTTCCTCAGAGACATGTTCCTCCGATTCTTCATCGGTTTCTTCCTCCAAGTCCCGATCTTCGCTCATGTCATCTTCTTCCATACTCATCGCAACCGCACCTGGCCCTTGATGGTATACAGAGAATAAGTTCTCGGTCCTATTTTCGCTTTGGCTCCTGAACGACGTCACTATCTTGACGTTGCAGAATTGTCAAGTTGTAGTCCGAGCGAAGCGATTCTATTGGCGCGGCGATTTCTTGCTACCGATAACGAATAGTGGAAAGAAAGAGGGGAGTCTTGGTTGACTACTTGCCCAAAGCTCCCGCTGGAATTCCGGTTATTGTATCGATCAGAGTAAAGGCTTCTGTCGGGGTGTGCGCGGAATCCTTCGATTGTATGGCTCGCGTTGACGAAGTCGTAGAGGACCGCTGTTTCGTCAGGGCGAGGTCGAGGCTGCCTGATTAGGTCAGGATGTCGCCAACATCTTCTCTATTCTCCAGTCTTGCCTTATCGCAACATCTTGTGATGTTTTGATTGATTGGAATGGAATCGGTGCCCTGTTCCGTGAGGCAGAGTGATGACAGTCGCAGTGATTCCTGCGACAGCGAGCTGGATTCCTAGTAGCGCTACAAATGCTACGTCACTCAACAGATACGCTCTGAACACCGCTTGCAGAGTCCCCGCGGGGGTGAACGTCAAAGCATCCTCGGCCATCGCGAAGATCTGAATCATTGAGACAAGAAGGGCTCCTAAGTATGCCGGTTTCGGTGCAACTAGGACGACAAGGGCGAGGAGTATGTCGATAACTGCAAACGCGAGGAGACCGTAGGCGTGGCTTGGGGCGACGGCTCGAAGCCATCCGTCGTTTGCGGCAATCCACACTCCGATTAGACCCGATACGAGAAGTGTGGGAATCAGAACGGTTTGTATTATTCTGCTCGAATGTTCTGGGGTTCCATGTTCTGCTGCTCTCAACGCTTGCTGGCATCTCCCACCGTCAATTGTCACAGGGCTGAACTAACTGGTTTGGACCCGAGAAAATAGGACCTAGAATTGAATAGACCAATTCCGTAATTCTGACATGAAACCCGTAACAACCCGACGTGTCAAGAAATCACTGATCTAGCGACTCGGGGGAAGCCTCCTCGATTTGCTGATGAGGTTATAGCCGGGAACACGAGGATAGATTGTATGCTTGCAGAGTCTCTTACGGGAAAGTCGGCGCCGGAGTTCTCGGGTCTCCGCGGGTGGCTAAACACCTCTCCACTGACAATGGCCGGTTTGAAGGGAAAGGTCGTTCTTCTTGATTTCTGGACCTACAGCTGTGTGAATTGTGTCAGATCCCTGCCTCACATGAAATTACTCCACAACGAATTTGCAGGAGCTCCATTCGTCTTGGTAGGGGTCCATACTCCAGAGTTCGAGTTCGAAAAACTACCGGAAAATGTCGCAAGTGCAGTGAAAAGGTTTGGAATAGAATACCCCGTCGCAATCGACAGTGAAAACACCACGTGGAAACTGTACGGAAACCAGTACTGGCCACGCCAGACCCTAGTAGATTCCAAGGGAACAATTCGATGGGAACACGCGGGCGAAGGCGATTACGACAAGATGGAAGAGAGAATTCGAGATTTGCTAAAAGAAACAGGGAAGCCTATGGGAGGCAAGAATGATGCCGGGGTTAAGATGGAAAAGTTCGGGTTTATGCCGAACACGACTCCCGAAATCTACGCCGGGGCATTGAGGTCTCAGGGTTTCGGAAACGGACAAGTTAAGGCGTCTGGAAGCCGCACGCGGTACACGGACCCTGGGAAACACTCGCGAGACATCCCGTACTTGAGCGGAGATTGGGCTCAGCTCCCGGAGTATGTGATACACGCATCCTCTGAGGCTGGCTATGCCCTCCTGAAGTATGGTGCTCGCAACGCGAACGCGGTTCTCGGAGCGTCAGACGCGAAACCGGTGAGGGTCGACGTTGAGCTTGATGGGAAGCCGATAGAAAAAGGAAAGGCAGGCGCTGATGTCCGGTGGGATTCGACGGGTAGTTTCCTCTTGGTTACGGAGAACAGACTTTACGACATCGTTCGAACGAAGGCCTTCGAGACTCATGAGTTGAAGCTCATTACGAATGCTGACGACCTGCGTCTTTACACGTACACCTTCGGCTAGAGCCAAAAAACTCAACGAGTCTTATCACCGATTGACGCGTGGCAAGGGAGCCAGAGTTCTTCGTCTCGCTAGAGATTTTGTCGCTTCGCAGTCTATGAATGGTCATCGGTCAGACGACGAAGTGTTCGGCGACTCACTCTTGAAGGGGAGAAAGGCTCATGGACCCGACCCCTCTGTTTACTAGTTGAATTTTTTTCTCGACGCACATCAAAACGATAGAATCGATAGGTTCCTCGAGCCATACTTGATGGGCGTCCCGGTAGGCTCCCTACGTGGGTTCTTCCGCCCAAGCAGGGAACCAAACTTACCCTTGACGGCGACACTCCATCATATTTTTCTTTAAATTTGTGGGATCTTCAGTCCTAGATGAGATAGCTTCGGTGGCAGATGAAAAAGGGGTCGGACTCAAGGGCTGGCTATCAGGGCCGAGACCCAAGACTCCGATTGATCCGGTCAACGTCGAGAAGCTTGTACCCTTGAACAAGCATCGGATTGCAGTGCTCCCAATGACAAACATCAGCCCCGACCCTCAGGATGACTATTTCGCTGAAGGAATGACGGACGAATTAATCTCCACAATTTCAAGGATTCAGGGTCTACGCGTAGTCGCGCGTACTTCCTCAATGAGGTACAAAGGCTCAGGTAAGGGAGTTTCAGAGATCAGCCAAGAGTTGCGGACAGGCAGTGTTCTTGAAGGAACCGTAAGAAAAGCTGGGAACAGACTACGAGTCACAGCGCAACTAGTCGACCCGGAAAGCGAGGAAAACCTCTGGTCGCAAACGTATGATAGGAAATTGGGCGATGTATTCAACATCCAGAGCGACATAGCTCGAAACGTGGCTGAAGGTCTCAAAGTTCAGCTTCACGCGAGCCACGGAACAAGGTTTCAGAACGAACCGACAAAGAACACAGAAGCATATTCGATCTACCTCAAAGGAAGATATTTCTGGAATAGAGGAACAGCTGACTCTCTGAAGAAGGCCCTAGTCCAGTTCGAGCTGGCCGTCAAGAAGGACCCTAACTTCGCTCTCGGATATTCTGGTCTCGCGGACACTTACCTCTTGCTGGGCCGAATTGGCACTGATTTGCCAAAACTTCTCTATCCGAAAGCGATAGAGATCGCCGCGAAGGCAATTGCCATCGACGCGTCAATCGCTGAGCCTCACGCCACACTCGCCGCGGCCCGCCAGGAATACGAATGGAAGTGGGAAGAAGCCGAGAGAGAGTTCAAGCAGGCAAGAGAGTTGAACCCTAGCTACGCGTGGGCACACAGCGGGTACGGTCTGTTCCTAGGGCATGTAGGAAGGTACGACGAAGCCATTGAGTCGACTAAACGCGCACAGGAACTTGACCCTTTCTCCCCGAGAATACATACGAATGCTTCCGAGGAGTACTTGTTCGCTCACCAGTACGACCTGGCGATAGAGGCCGCTGAAAGGGCGATCGAAATCGACTCTTCCTTCCCAGCTGGATACGGATGGCGCGGAGATGCTGAGGTTGAGAAGGGAATGTACGAGCAGGCCATCGCTGATTTTCGAGAGGCGGACAAACTGGTGGGTTTCCCAGTACTCCTGGGTAATATTGGATACGTGCTCGCAATCTCAGGGAGGACATCGGAAGCAAGCGGGATTCTGGAACAGCTCAAGAACGACCGAGACCAGCGCCCGACAGACCCCCCAGATCGTCGCTGGCTTCGTATCGCACTTGTCCACATTGGACTTGGCAATAATCAGCTTGCACTTGACTTGCTGGAGAAAGTCTTCGATGAGCATTCCCCCGCCATGACTCATCTCAAGTCATGGCCAGCCTTTTCGAGGCTACATGGAGAGCCTCGATATAGGGCACTGCTGAAGAAAGTAGGCCTAGATCGTTGAGCCCCATTCCCTCGTTGTTGAGCGGGTAGAGACTAAGTGCTTGGATGAGAGATGGCATTGGTGGCTGATGAGAAAGGAGTTGGGACTGAAGGGTTGGCTATGAATGACCAAGGATCCTGTGGGTCTTGTATGGTTCCTCTAGCCGATTCAATTCATCACTTGACAACTGAATGTCAAGCGACCCAATCGCCTCGTCAATGTGCTCGACCCTGGTAGCGCCGATGATTGGGGCGTTTACTCCCTTGTACCGCAGCCATGCAAGTGCGATCTGGGCTGTCGTCGCTCCCTTCTCCTTTGCAACCTCTTCTGCTCGTTCCACCACGTCAAAGTCTTCGGGACGGAAGAACCTCTCCGCGAAATACTTGTCAGTCTTGTATCTCGAAGTGCTGGGGGTCTTTCCCCGCTTGTATCTTCCCGTCAGGAATCCTCTTGCTAAAGGGCTCCATGGGATCAAGCCTATTCCCTGATCGTTGCATAATGGGATCATTTCGCGTTCTTCTTCTCGGTAGCAGAGGTTGTAGTGGTTCTGCATCGAGACAAACCGCGCGATCCCGAATTGGTCACTGATGAAGAGCGCCTTGGCGAACTGCCAGGCCCACATGCTAGACGCGCCTATGTATCCGACGGTTCCCTGTCGGACAAGATCATTCAGCGCAAGAAGCGTCTCTTCGATTGGTGTCGCGTAGTCCCACCGATGTGTCTGGTAGAGGTCGATCCTATCGGTTTGAAGTCTCTTGAGGGATTTTCTCACCTGCTGCAGAATATGATATCGCGAGAGGCCCTCCTTGTTCGGACCCTCGCCGACCTTCAATCTCACCTTTGTCGCGATAACGACATCATCGCGATAGTCTTTCAGCAGCTCACCGACTATCTCTTCGGAGCGTCCGTTGGAATACAGGTTTGCAGTGTCAAAGAAATTTACTCCCAAGTCGATCGCTCGCTTTACGATAGGTCTCGCCTTATCGATCTCGATCATCCACTCTTCCAAGTTACCGAACGACATCGTGCCAAGACAGATCTGGGAGACCTGTAGACCAGTGGAACCAAGTCGAGTGTATTGCATTCTAGCCCAACGGTGCCTGGATCTCTTACTTCGGTTTAAGCGTTCGACAATTCGAAGTGCGCGTTTTGGCTATGAGGTGAATATTGCTTGGACTCCCTTCTGCTCCAGTCGTTTTCGTCTCTCTCTTAGAGCTCTGAAAATAAAACTGCCGGCAACTAGTCCGATGCCAACAAAGCCGGAATAGAAGGGATACCTGAAACTTGCAATCACAAGGGGGTTCGAATAGTTGTTGAGATCGAGCCCAAGAAAGGTGGCCGGAAGATAGCCCGTACCGATGTAAGGCGGTAGAATGCCGTATGCTCCTAGGAAAGCGGCATCGGCTACAATATGTAACAGAAGAAAACTGAGGTAGAGCTCGATGAGTGCACACAATCCAAAACAAATCATCAGAGGCCGCCACCACGCAGTCTTCTGAACGCTAGCCGCGGCCAAGGCGACAAAACCGAGGACTGACAGCACCCGAGTGAATGATCCTAGCGTTGTAGCAAAGGGACTGCTAGAGACTATTCCAGTTGCAATCGTCTGAAGGTAGAAGGGCGAGACCCTTATCGCTAGAAGATTGTCTGAATGTGCGCCAGTAATCGTCCACCACGGATCGTTAGCAACCGCTAGAAACAGAGCGACGGCTGAGCCAAGTAGGACGAAGGGGTCGGCTCGTTGTAGGAAACGCATCACTAACTCGACTCCGAAATTGAAGGCAGAGATCCTCAGAAGTTACGAATCTCATAAGCCCATCTGAGCAAACGAATGCTTCGATATCCGTGCATATCCAGAGAATTACGTGGATTGAATATTGTTGGTTCGGGCCACTAGTGCCTAAAATACCAAGTCCAAACGAGCCGGGCAAATACTCGTATCAGTAAAACATCGCGTCCCACTTTTCAATTCCAGGGACACCAGTGTCGCTAAGAACCCAGGAGCGCCGAGGAGGGGCGCCGTGACAGAAATTCCCAAACAATTTAGGAGATGGAAAAAGACTTGAAAAAAACAATCGTCGGGCTGCTACTGGTCCCACTTTTCTTACTGCTTAGCGTATCCACAGTGAATGCGACTCAACCCAATTTCGGAACCGGTCATGTATCCCTAACCGACAGCGTGAGACTGTCCCATCAGGTCATCGGCCATAATACCCTGGTCGTGTTCAAAAACACCTTTGTCACCTCGGGAGCTCTTGCAGGAAAGGCAGTGGCTATCGAAAGAGACTTGATTCACAACCAAACCGGTGTATCAATAGACCGTGGACTAGCAAACTTCACGGGTACACTAGGCGATAAGTCAGGGACTCTTGTGATCCGTTATGAAGGTCGAAACAATGGCACCTTCATACGTGGCCACTTTGAGATCTTCGGCGGTACTGGCCAGCTCGCGGGAGTGCGAGGACACGGGGCGTTCGAAGGAAAGGCTACTTTTCCACCCACTCCGCTGAACTATTCTCTGAGATGGCATGTCGCGACTGGCACGCATGACACCGAAGTCAACGATCAGACCAAGGCCAAGGCGAAAGGCAGAGACTAACCATGGGAGGGATCAAGCCTCCCGCCCACTTTTTTTGCGTAATTGAGAATTAGTCCAGGCCATGAACACTTGACAAGTGAGAGTGCTTCATAGCCCCGGCAAGCGCGCGAGCTTTCACCGCGCATCTCTCAAGATGGGTTACTAAGCCGTTTTCTACCGCTGAGCCGAGAATACCTCGGGAATACAGACGGGTCCCACCGACACTCCTGAGTGAAATCATTGGGGTCACGCACCCGAGTCCTGACGTCCGCATCACCAGCTCTGGCTCTGCTCCTAGGATTCATTCTTGTCATCCTAGGAAGCTTCGGGGAAGGGATCGATTTCACTCAAAGCGGCTGGAGCTTCGTTACCATTGGGTTGATTGTCGAGGTTGCCCTCCCAATTGCGAGAAGACTCAGGTAGAAGAGACCCGCTATGAGGGAGTATTTCGGAAGTCTTTCGAAAGGGCAAGTCTGGCTGTTTGCTCCCCAACTAGTCTTGCTTGCCTTGACTTTTCTTCGATATGTATCGATTCTTTACATTGCTCCAATCATCGTTGTTCTTGGGGCAATTTGGGGATGGTTTGATTACACAAAGAAAACGCACCGCACCGCCCTAGAGCTTCTGTCACAGTTCGAAGTATTGCTGGAAGACTTTGGCCGGATAAATTTTGAGCAGGGTGGTGAAGGGGAGGACAAGAGGATAGTCAGGCTGTTGGAGATCGTCCCTCCTGAGTCAGACGCGCTGAGACCTGAGATCGCGTCGGCAAAGATCCCTGGAGTCAAGGACTTATTTCTTGTATTCCAGTTCTGGTATTTCTCAATGCGAGATAAGGTCAGGATAATGATGCGGAAGGCAGGGGTTCTGCTCGACTACGATCTGGTCGAGCTAGCCAATGATTTTGTCGAGTTCTACAACGGCTACCTCGACAAGATCGCTGAAGGGACCTTGAGCCTCGTCAGTAAGCAAGAACTAGTCCATTCTACGAAAGCGAGAGAGATCTTCAAGAATTTCGCAACGAACCTGTCAGAACTCAGAGGAAGAGGCAACGCTTTCCTGAAGAAGCTTCGAAGCTACGGGTACTCCATCTCCGGGATGGATGTCCGACCCTTCGAAATAGACCCATGGGCAGATTCGAGCGTCGAAAGGCCCCGCGTGGAAACTGGCGACCAGGGTTAATGGCTAAATTGCATATCAGTTTATCCTTAGTCATAATTAGATATCGTTAGGAGTACTTCTCTATGCACAGTCTAAATAGACCGAATGTAACCCCTTTCTTCAACAATGAACACTCGACACCTGAAACTACTCGCCTTCGTGATCCCAGTAATAATCGTGGCCGCCGGCTTTGCGGCGACCCAAGTCACCATCCAAAACACTTCAAGGATAAACACTGGCTTGAACATATTCATCACGCAGCTCTCCAACACCAATCCTGGAAGTTGTCCCGCGCATCTCAACGGAGCTTACACAAACGCCCCCTCTTCCGTATTCTGGAACCTAACGCAGGGAGGAGCTCCGCAGATCGAGTACTTCTGCATCGACAACCAAGGGTCGACGTCTGACAACCCTACTGTTACCAGTAGTCTTGGGGGAGCCGGCGCTTGTCCCTCGACGGGCAGCGGCTTGGTTTTCCAGTCCCCCTCCGGCGTTCCACCGACCCTCGCAGCTAACACAGCAACGACCTCGCCAGTTTCTATCGGCGTGTGCGCCGGGGCATTTGCTCCCCTAGCAAATCCGGGACCTACGTTTACCGTTTCGGTCACGTAGTGCGGAAGATGCGTCTATCGATCGCCCTAATTTCCCCTTTTCTTTTTCTTCTATTGATAACGAATGTACTTGGTGCAAGCTCTGTCTCCTTCCAGAACACTAGCAGGGTTAGCCCTCCCGCTCCTCTCGCCGCTTCAGCTAGCGCAAATCCTATGACTGCAATTGTAGGTCAACAGGTCTCATTCTCATGTATGGCAACGGGGGGAATTCAACCGTATTCTTATTCTTGGACATTTGGTGACGGAGGTACTGGCACGGGACCGAACCCGACTCACGCCTACACTTCCGTTGGCACAAAGGTCGCGACCTGCACCGTAATGGATCTGGTTGGCTCATCCGCGATGGGCTCTACGACCGTGATAGTGGTCTAGGCTCAGCCCCTAGGTAGGTAGCCGATCTACGCCGACGGCTTTGATCAGACCGTAAAAGGCCGTGGTGGTGGCGTCCTCTGGTGATGGGTATCTCTTCCAGACAGGTTGGTAGGAGTCATGGACAATTGTTTAGTCACAAGTCATCAGGCCACACATTCCTCGATGTAGACACGTAACCCAGGTCCTCTTTGGAAGAGTAAACTGAACCCTGATGTTGCCATTGTTAAATAATTGAACCTCTGTTGGTTCGCTTTGGCTAATCTTCCATGAAAGCTGCAATTCTTGCTCTGGCCACTTTGGTTTTGATTCTCTTGCCAGTTTTTCCTGTACATGCCACCACTTCTCCCCCCAACCTGAGCCTACCTAGCATGAAGGACATCCACCTAAGGGAAGGCGATCTGTTCACAACGGCCCTGAATGCTAGCTATGTTCCGGGAATAATGGCTTGGCAATTCCACATAACATTTAATGCCCAAGCAGTCGCCGTTGTTGATTATTCCCTCGGCAGTGATTGGACAACCTCTCCCTATTTTATCGCCAACAGAACAAGGAACTCTAATGGCTACTATCGGTGTGGCTACGACCCCTCCAACTGCACTTTCATTGTTACCAATCATGGCGACTTCATAGTCGGTTTCGCATACTTCTCCGATCACACTCTGACGACTGCAGAACCCACAACTTTGCTGAACATTACCTGGAAGGTCCTCAGTAGGTTTGCATACACGGATCTCCATATAGTGTCCGAGAATGGCAATTTTCTCACTGTGCTACTAGACGACAGATTCCAAATCCAGCCCTATACCACAACTGATGGCAGCTTTTCAAACTGCAACCATGTTCCATCTGGTCTTGCTACTGCCTCTCCATCTAGCAAACTCCCTAAGTGAAGAAAGAGCCGTTTGACTGTCTTGGTGCGATCTTTGATTGTTGCCAGGCTGTAGCCTTCTCTCTTCATCCAGAGATGCAGGTTGACCACTTCAGATTGGAGTTCTGGGGCTAGTCGTAGAATCCCCAAAGGCGGTGATGGCGTCCTCTGGTGATGGGCATCTCTTCCAGGCACGGTGTCCTAGCTGTTTTCTCCACCCTGGGATCCCACCTGCGTCGAACGTCGACCTTACGACTGCTCCCTTCCGGGCCTCGCCGGATTCGACCGTGAGCAGGTAGCAACCCTCCCTTCAGAGAGCGCTCCCACGCCGCCGACCTGGTGGGGCAGGATGTCACAGTAGACAACTGGGTCTTCTGCCTGGTCGAGGTTGCCGCTCGCCAAAGTTAACGGGCTCCCGCATAGGTCGATTTCGGGTAACAGGAAACGACCGGCTTCCCAGCCCCCCACCACCGCCCAAACCCGCCAGCCGCGAACACTCGATATAAGAATGGTGGCTTCACCGCGTCAAATCAACGAAGAACGATTGCAGCAATAGTCCCACTCTATGCGACAACCTGAACGAGAGCACGGTTATCGTGCGGAGAACTGGAGCGTTTGGTCTTGCGGCCACGAAGGAAGAAAGGCCCAGCTCTGGCGGCTGAACGTAGCTTTGACAGCGTTTCACGAAGGGCGGGACGCGCGAAAATCGACCACCCGGGGGGGGGTCACTTAATAGTTAGCAGAAAAAACAGTTACAGAAAAGAAGACCCTTGTATAGGAGAAACGGGGGTTAGTTGCGTAGTTGGGAATTCAACCTTCTGGACAAATCATTAGCCTCGAACATAGAGTTGCTTTGTGAGTCCAAAATCTAGCAAGGGATAGGGGAAACGCGAATGTCGAAGTGTCCCTTTGAGCATGACATGAGTATTGGGATAAAGGTTGGTCGAGGCACGAGTCGTGTTGCCATTACAATTGCGGGTCACAATGAACGTTGTACATGTGACTGTAAATGGTGTGCTACTAAGAAGAAACGATTCTCTGGCAGGAGGATCTCATCGAAGCAACTGAGCCCGTTGCTCTCAATAGCGAGGACCACAGAATTGAGGGTGCCATCTTGAGTAACTGGCTATGTGGGACTATTATTCGGAAGTATGCTGCAAAGTCAGTCTGGAACCCTCGACAAGTATGCCGATATCATGTCAAAGATTTCGTTTGCTTCACAAGTAAGATAGAGGGGAAATGGGCCTTTTTCGACCCCTCGCCTAGTGAGCCATTCCAAACGCGCCGTCTCGTCCGATCCCCTTGCCCACGCATCCATATTAATCATCGTTGGCAAGTTTGAATCCCCCTCCGGTTTTCAGATACCTTGGCCAGATTTATTCCCAAAGACCCGTATTCCCGCCCGGCCTCTCTACCCGGTCCTGCTCGAAATCTCTGGCTACATGCCGCTTTACTTTGAGGATTTCTTCTTACTCTTCTTCTTCGCCGGCATCTACTTCTTTCACCCAATCGAACTCTCCCAACGTTGCTTAAGATGCCTCCGTACTGGAAATGGTCAATGTCGATTCTAGAGGAAGTCGGAGTTACGGAGGATCCGCTCCGCTGATCAGCAAGCCGCTTCCTGAACGCTGGGATGAAATAGGACGGATGAACCATAAGGTGGGGAGCATCTGGAACATTAATCGACAGCCTTCTCCTGAACCCTGGCTTCGCATCACAATTAGCGAGTTGAATCAATAATGATGGTCAAAGAAGTACAGTTGAAGGTAGCTGATGCTAAGCAGCGAGACGTGGGGCATGGTAAAGCCCGCATCGATAATGAGACCATGCAGAAACTCGCTATAACGGCCGGCGACTTCATAGATGTTCGCGGAAAACGGACCACGGTCGCCATTGCCTGGCCCGCTTATGCCGAGGACCAGGATCAGGAGATCATCCTGATTGATGGGGTTCTTCGGAAGAACGCAGGGGTAGCAATAAACGAGTTTGTCAGTATCAAGAAGGCGGAGGTAAAAGACTCCCAGACAATTGTCTTTGCACCCTCAGACGTCCGCCTGAGCGTGGACGACGAGTTCCTTGGCTTTGTCAAGCGTCGATTCATGGACATGCCCTTCGTCGAAGGAGACATGACCCTCCTCAACATATTCGGAAGTGCGGTACCGCTCATAACGACACGAACCCGGCCCCGCGGTCCGGTCAAGATCACAGACTCTACCCTCGTACAAGTGATGAGCGAGCCTGTCCCTGACAAGAAAGGCTTACCCATCGTCACCTATGAGGACATAGGCGGGCTCCACGTTGAGATTCAAAGAATCAGAGAAATGGTGGAACTTCCACTTCGACACCCAGAGCTTTTCCAACGGCTGGGCATCGAGCCCCCTAGAGGGGTCTTCATATACGGACCGCCGGGCTGCGGCAAAACACTAGTGGCGAAGGCCGTTGCCAGCGAATCAGACGCCAACTTCTACGTCATCTCCGGACCGGAAATCATCTCCAAGTTCTACGGAGACTCGGAAGCCCGGTTGAGGGAGATTTTTCAGAAAGCTCAAGAAACGGCTCCCAGCATCATCTTCATCGACGAGCTGGACGCCATCGCCCCCAAGAGAGAAGAAGTGACAGGCGAAGTGGAGCGTAGAGTTGTGGCGCAACTGCTCTCCCTAATGGACGGCATGGGCGCCAGGGGAAACGTCATCGTGATAGGCGCTACCAACAGGCCCAACGCCATCGACCCTGCGCTTCGACGCCCTGGACGCTTCGACCGGGAAATAGAGATCGGAATCCCGGACAAGTTGGGCAGGCACGAAGTTCTGCAGATTCACACGCGAGCGATGCCACTGACCTCGGACGTGAACCTTCACCGGTTGTCGGACATTTGTCACGGCTACACTGGCGCGGACATATCAGCACTCTGCAGAGAGGCCGCGATGAAGGCACTGCGACGCTACCTTCCAGGGATCAACCTGGCGGAGGAGAGAATCCCGAGTGCGATGCTTGAGAAGATGGAAGTGAACTTGGGGGACTTCATGGACGCCTACCGGGAAATAACGGCCACTGCCATGCGGGAGGTCTACATCGAAGTGCCCACGGTCAACTGGGCCGACGTCGGCGGACTGACGGATGTCAAGCAGGAGCTTCAGGAAGCCGTCGAATGGCCCATCAAGAAGCCCGAGGTCTTCACGAGAGTTGGGATCAGGCCTCCAAAGGGCATTTTGCTCTTCGGGCCGCCTGGGTGCGGTAAGACCATGCTGGCAAGAGCTGTTGCTACTGAGAGTGAAGCTAACTTCATCTCCATCAAAGGTCCTGAGGTCTTCAGCAAGTGGGTCGGGGAATCAGAGAAGGCCATACGCGAGGTCTTCAGGAGAGGCCGTACCGCGGCCCCTTCCATTATCTTCTTCGACGAACTGGACTCGGTTGCCTCAAGGAGAGGAACGGGCTCTGGCGACGGCGACGCCTCAGAACGCGTGATAAGTCAGTTGCTCACTGAGATGGATGGCATCGAGTCCCTTGTGAATGTGGTCGTTATAGGCGCAAGCAACCGGCCGGACATGATCGATCCCGCGATTCTACGACCTGGCAGGTTCGACAGGCTCATCTACGTCCCAACACCAGACCGCGCCACCCGCCTGCAGACCCTCAAGATCCATGCTCGAAACATGCCATTGGCCCAGGATGTTGACCTGGACCAGATCGCCAGTCAAGCCGCAGGCTACTCGGGGGCAGATCTAGAGGCTGTTTGCAGAGAGGCAGGTCTTATCGCATTAAGGCGGGACTTCGAAACCAAGAGCGTGACCATAGAGGACTTTCGTGATGCGTTTTACCGCGTCAAGCCTTCAGTGACTCCGGACATGGAGAACTGGTACCAGGGCTTCCGCAAGAGGTCCAAGAAGGAAAGAGCCGCGCTCGCCGTAACGTAGACGGCTTCGGACAGAATCTTTCCTAGTGACACTGGCGTTGAGCAAGATATGGAGTCCTAGGCCCATGTCCCTATCCATAGTGGAAATTCTGGAAAGGAAGGGTTCAATGACAGACATTGATTTGCTAAAGCAGCTCAAGTCAGATCTCGGAGACGTCAGTTTTAGAGAGCTCAACCGGGAACTGATGAAACTTGAGCTGGCGGGGATTCTGCGGGTCTCAAGGCTTACGAAGGGTAAGAGACAAGTCGAGCTGACAGGAAGATCCAGAATCGGCTAGAGACCAATCTGAATGGCAACCCTGAGTAAGACGACCCAGAACAAACTGTTAATGAAGCGGTAGAGTGCCGCGGGTCGCTCTCAGGAGAATCGCGGGGATCCTTCTCTGATTCCTTGTTCAGTTATGACCATCAAGTCCACACCGTCCCCGCTGGATATGTCTCTGGCTATCGCCGATTTTACAGCTCTAAGGAGCAGAGCCTCTCCCTCGTCAACGGACAGTTCCTCATTGTAATCTAGTTCGAGAACTCCTATTGCGATTTGAGCGCCCGTTCCCACTACCGAGAACTTGTCGGGGAGAAGAGATCCTATGGGGTCTAACACGTAGAGTTCGGGTTTTCCATCGCTGAAGCCAGCGATGATCGTCTCTGCAAGGTAGGGAAACATGCGACGGCTGGAGAGAAGATTGGAGATAAGCTTGGCCGTGTTCTTCACCGTCGCCTGTCTACCCCTCTCGTACTGGTAGATGCTCATCCAGGCCCGAGCTTCCCTGGTCAGGACCTGCATATCACCAACGATGCCCGCGCACGCGACGCCTATCTTGTCCGTAATGCGGAACAACTTCTTCGCGGATTTGCTCATTACGAAGCTTCCATATGCGTACCGACGTTCAGATGCCAGTAGAACTCCATCTTTGCAAACCATGCCAATGGTAGTCGCACCTGGAATGTAGGGCTCTCTACTCATAAGAAAGGACGGCCGCCGCCTAGACTCCTCTCGGTTTAAAGCTAGCGAACACGCAAACCGGGCTGGTTCTAGCACGGTTTCACGAAGGGCGGGACGCGCGAGAATCGACCCCCCCCGGGCGGTGGCTAGAAAAAGAATGCTTAGACAATAGTTAGCGAAAAGAAAAGTTACAGAAGAAAACTAGGTACAGAAAGAGAGATTCGCGATAGAGGTCCCTTGACTCGGCTTCTTTTCTGCTCCTTCAATACGACCCCACTAACTGGGGGCTGCGTGGGCACAGTGCGAACAGAACCTGGCCTCTGCTTGAGGGCGGTGTCCACGGTGTGACCAGAACTTTGTTCGATGGGGAGATCGGTGTCTGAATTCCGACTTGTGTCCGTTGGCCCTGAGATTGGCCCTGCAAGATCCTCTATTGATATTATGACAGCCAGAGAGAATATTAGCGGAGATGTCCGGGCTAGGTTACTGTGAAAGAGCGTAGGAAGACGCTTCCGCCTAGACTGAAGCAGATTTCTGATGACATAAGCGAAGCCCTCAAGGAAGCGAAGAAGATCAGGGAGCTAACTATCCAAGAGGAAGTTGTGGTTGAGCTTGACAAGGTCAACGAGGCCTTGGAACAGGCAAAGAGACAGATCACAAGATTGCTCCGGGCATAGAAACGAGGCAGATCGTAGTGAGTAACTATGGTAGACGCAGCTAGAATCGTCGACTTTTCTTCGTAGGAATCGAATCGCGTCATCTATGATGCTAGAGGAGGAGGCTTGTCACTCCGCTTCTCGTCTGGAAGCTTAGCCCACTCCAAGAATTCTTTGCTAGGCTTTTCATCTTCGTAGAGGCTTTGACGCTTACACTCTAGAGGTTCAGGCGTCTGGTGGACCAGCTCGGACGCAGTTAGAAGCTGGTGGCCGGCCTTCTCAGCGGATTTTCTCACTGGTTCGAGGAATTTGTTCCATCCTTCATCTCGTAGTAGATGGTGGTCTATTACCACCTTTGGAATACTGCTGAGAATCTTCTCCATGTTACGGGTGGCCGTGCGAAAGAACTCGTCACTAATACGATATCCTTGCAGATAGGTTGGCGGTCCTCCCATTACCAGCAAGCTAGGTCTCTCTCCGAGAATCAGATCAACAGTTTCCTCCACGACGGGTCCTTGAACATCGGGCGCGAAAAACACCTTCTCTTTCGCCTTCTCTACGATGCAAGGCAGGATCCAGCCTAGCTCGGATTCGCCCTCTCCATGGGGGACTGGGGCTGGAAACCTAAGCTTGGTTCTGCCGAACTCGAAGCTCTTTTCATCCGCTGCCTCGAATTTTTCCGCCAACTTTTCCGTAGCTTGCCGAAACATCCATCCACGCCTTCTCTGCGCTGTGTTGATCTTTCTACGACTATCTTTCGCGAGTATGATTTTTCCCTTGTAGATTCGCTCGAAGGATTCTAGACTACTTCCAAGCCACACCGGATCCACGAAATTCGGCGTGTGGTGATCATGGTGGTAGTGGGAAATCGTCACGACTGTTGCTTTGTCTGCCGCGTCCTCGATCCTTTTTCGGGCCTCATCCCGTGCCCGGAATTCTCTCGGATGAGGCATCAACCTGAACCTGGGTCCCAACGCAACTCCAGCGTCCAACAAGACCGTCACGTCTTTGGTCTCGACTAGAGTGCACATTGAACGGACCCCCAAGCTCTCGAAGGCAAGAGGTGTTACTTTGATCCCGGCCAAGCCTCTAGCAGACTCTAATCGTCCGTCCTGGGAGTAAGGCTTTTGTCGCAAGCTTTCGGCAATTGAATCTCCCTTATGTATAACGGCAGCAGAATGAATCAGAACAGAATTTGTCTTATCTTCTTCTACTGAATAATTGGTTTCATTTGGGACCCTTCAGCCAGCCAGATATCCCAAGCTCGCTGACCGTGAGAACCTCTGGCTCAAATTCATAGTTCATTGCGTGTCCCATATCGTCAGTGTACGAGATCCTAGGAGACAACTTGACAGTACCCTTATGCAACATTTTCAGTGGAATTGTCATTTTGAAGCTCTCGAATGAGGCAACCCTCTTCTTTTTCAGATCCACAAACCCGTTCCGGACCATGTGATGACTCTTTTCCTTGTCAACGGTGAGTCCTTCTAGGTTTTCAACCTGCAACAGTGTGGCCACGGTTTTTCCACAATTAGTCATTTCCAGTTCGCAGTCAACCTGGGAACCGGCGGCCACTTGATGATTCCCAATGATCATCCTTCCAACGACATGTGCTGACTGTAACCTTTCCAGACCTAGCGTCTGGTCACGGGCCATTGTAATATTTGCAACGGGCACTTGTAAGAGTGAAGTGGTTTCAGCAAGCGTCTGCCCAGGTGTGAGCAACAACTCTTTCTGGTCATAGGCCCTCTTCATCTGCTTCAACGCCTCTTCCTGTTTCTGTTTGTATCCAGCATCACCGTAAAGTCTCGCAGCCATTTCCAAGTTTTTTTCTGCCAGATGGTAATACTCCTTCTTCTTCTTAGAGTCCCTCTCGGATTCTGCATCGGAGGAACATACTGCTGCGTCATAGAGTCTCTGAGTAGCCCTTGTCCAAGATGCCATTCTCTCAGATCCAATTTTTTCATAGTTGGACGCTGCAACTTCAAGATGTCTTTTCAATTCGGAGTAGAGATTGGAATCATGGCTAAACTGAAACTGGATGCCAGTGCGAAGCGCTTCACAGATAGAAACGTTCGCCAATGCCAGAATCCTATTTTTTCCCTTGCTTAGTTTTCCAGCGGCGGACCTGAAATGTTCTGCGGCTTCCAGGTAGTGATCGCTGGACGCTTCCAATTCGGCACGATTCATCTTTGCCCAAGCGTCACAGAATAGGGCGAGAACTTCAAACTCTGTATGCATATCTTTCTGTGCGGTGTCTACTGTGAGTTTTCTGAATGTTTCAGCGGCTGAATCATAACGAGTAGCGCTCTCGGCTTCATTGCCGTTCTGGTCTAGGACTTTTGCTTCTTCAAGTTGTATCCGGGCCTCGCAGTATTTGTCTTGGGCTTGGTTGATGACGAGAAGATTCTTGAGTTCGAGTCGTTCACTGGGCTTCTCGTTGATCCTCTGTGCGATAACGATTTCTGCTTGTTTCAGCGTCTTTAGAGCAGTTTTAAATGTGTCAATTGCTGATTCTTGATTGTCTTGCCTGCTGAGCATTTCTGCCTTTTCCATTGTGTTACATGCAGAATAATGGGGGGACAGGAAGCTCCAATCATGAGCCGAAACGAGGAGTTCGGCTGCTGCCGCATACCTGTCCATGGCCATAGAATAGTTTTCATCAGCATGGTATAGACGGGCTAGTTCTACAAATGACATTGCCCGCATGTAGGAACATAGTCCGTTCAGTAGAGAGGCGGAACCAGGAATTTTTGCTAGTGTTTGTTGATAATTTTCGGCAGCATTTTCAAATGCTGTCGACGCATGCTTATGGTCTCCAATGTTCGCATGGGCTCTTGCAATCTTCCAACTAACAACACCGATCGGGCCTATGACTTTTGCTTTCTCCAATTGTGATCTAGCATCAGAATATGCCTTTAGGGCCTCTTCGACGAGCGATTTCTCGCTCGTCAATGCGTAGAGGTCGAGGAGTGTGTCTCCGAACAATTCATTGTAAGTGGCAACCGTTCTGTAGGTAGATGGACTTTCCATTTTACTTACCCATTTGCCACAGATGCCTATGCAGTCGCGCATAGTAACGGTCGCCTCTCGTAACAATTTGGTCCTAGCTTCCGAGCTGGATTGAGTCTTCGCAAGTTCGGCCTGGATTAATGCAAGGTAGTTCTTGATTACGCCGCCATACCATGAGTTTGGCGCTACACGGTCCTGAGCCTTCACCAATTCTGCTCTCACAGATAGTGCTTCAAGCAGAAGCCCCTGCTTTACCTGGTCGTCGTCAATCAGTAAGGACTGAAAATAGAGCGCTTTACTTAGCGCGTGGTCTGACGACGAGGTTTCTGTGTATTGACTGTATGCTTGTCCAGTCTTGGCGATTTCGACGGCTTGTTGAAGAAGCCTAATCTTCTCGGCCCTGTTGGTCTCAATGTCCAAGGCTAGGTAAGTGTACGTTTCCGCGTACAGGTGGTGCACGTAGTCGAGGGACATTCCCCACAGTGGAATCTTCAGCCATTTGATCGCCTCCTTAGCATAGGCCAAAGTCTTCTCATAGAAACTCCTCGCTTGTCCAGTGTCTTCCAATAGCCCTCCTTGGAAATGCGCGGCCTGTGCCGACCTCGCCAATAGGTCGCCGATGAAGCTTGAATCACTGGTGCCTCTGGCATATTCAGTTGCAGACTGGGACAGCTCCAACATTTTCCCCACGTTGTTCTCAGACTCTGCTAGCGACAACTCCAACGCGCTCTTCCTGGCCAGTGCTCCAACAGTGCCAATTTTTGTGGCTATGTCTCCAGCTAGCTGGACGAGCCGTTGCCTTTTCTCTGCTAGTGCTTCGTACTGGTCGGGCTCCGTTGCCGTGTTGGTGAGGATTGTCACAAATGATTGCAAAGCCTCTAGGAGCTGCTCGTTTTTCAATAGGTTGTCAAGCTGGACAACTATGCTGTCGCCGACCTGAACCGCTCTCGCGAACATTTCCTTGGTCGACTGGAGACTTGTTGACAACCCTAAGTCTTCGCTGAGATAATTGATCATGTCCATGTGAGCTTCCGCTAGCACGTGAATGTTCGCTGGCGATTCCAGTAATTGACAGGCTTGCTCACAGAATTTGGCGCTGCCTTCCACGACCTCTCTTCGTTCTCTAGCACTCTCCTTCAGGTAGAATGTGGCAAACATGCCTCGACCCATGGACAGTTTAGACAACGCAATATCTCCGGCCGCCTCGAGGATTCTGCCTGCTTCTCGATAATATGACTCAGCAAGCTTCATCCTACGTACGAACTCGTCACGTTCAGGCGCCTGATTTGCGGCCCGTGAATACGAGTTTGCGATTTGCTCGACAATTTTTCCCTTCTCAAACAGGCCGTAGCTGTCTGGTAATCTGTCTAAGACTTGGGTGTACAGTTCGGCGGCACGCATCCATTCATACTTGCGCGCTTTTTCACCTGCTGACTCAAGTAAGTGTTCTAGAGGTGTCTTTGGCACTAGAGTCGACAAGTTCTCAGGGATTGGGTAGCTATGAACGGCCTAGTATTTTGGCTTAATCATTTTGGCCCTAAGAGAAGAGGACATGACTAATGAGTCTACCACTTTAGACAGTGCTGTACGATGAATTCTCATTCGTCGTTCGTCTCAAATTCAGATTAGCTATGACAATGACCTACTCGGTGGTTCAGCAACAAAGCCACCGCCTAGAACCCTGCAACTGAGAATCTTCATTCTGAAGAATCCTGTCCCTGTTATCTGCCCTTCATGCGGAACCTAACGCTAATTCTGGGTTAACTCGGGCTTTACTCGCCAGCCTTTCTTTGTGCATAAGGCTTTATCCGTTCGCGTTTCTTCGATCAGTCTTGGGTCCGATGACTTTGCTCTTCCTCTCTACCCTTTAGTCCAGACGACGGGTATTCTTCCAGATCGCTGAGGTAGATTTGTAGATGAAATTGGTAAATCTGAGATTTGGCGCTCCATCGGCGGGGGCAGACGCGTGAGGTCTGCCTACTACTCCGAGTCTTCAGGCGTAGCTGCGGCTAAGTTTGCTGTTATGACATGGGTGAAGAAGAACCCACGCGTAGCTCTCTATGTTCAGCATCTCAGTGGGGATGCCAATTACGCGGCCCCCAGAGCGTTATTTCGCGTTTTCAAGTGGTTGGTGAATCAGCCCGGGTGGTCCTCGGACAACGCCATGGGCGAGGTTGAGTATGTATTATGGAAGCAGGGGTCAATGTCGACAGACCACAAACGGGCGGAACTGGAAAACCTTCTGTTGGATTTTTGCAACCAGGAGATTCAAGGAACCAAGAACTACAAGCTGAAGTTTTACAACGTGCTTCATGGGCTGATGCAGTATCACAAGGTTCAGTTGCCCAACTCTGACATTTCGGAGATCAAGGCGGACACTCCCCCTGTGGAGGCTAACCTCTCGATGGACGAAATTCGACGAGTAGTAGATGCTTGTAACCTCCGGGAGAAGGCTATCTTCAGTCTCATATTTCAGGGAATCATGGACCAAGAGAGATTTACGATAATCAATCACCGATGGCGCGTCCTGGAGCCCCAATTGAAAGACGGGCGGGAATGGATCACGTTCCGCTTCGAATACCGCAAGAAGAACGAGCACCCCTACTTTACCATGTGGCACCGGGATGGCGACGCCATCCGGTTCTTGAAAGGGTATCTGAAGGAGCGTGGAACCCCCAAGCTGGTCGGAACCGATTCTAGCGGGTACCCGATATACGAGGCTATATTTCTCAACCGACAAAAACAGCCCTTTAACAAGGACAATCTGAAACATGCGTGGATCACGGCTGGGACTCGGGCCGGGGTGGTTGAGCGTCCTCGACCGATCTGCAACAAGTGCGGGCTACGGATGCGAAAGATGCGAAGGTATCTGAGTGCTAAGGCAGGGGGAGAAAAGCGATACGAATGCGTCTGCGGCAACATTGAACCGGCCTCACAATACCTAGACCAGTTCAGGAAGTACCGATCCGGCAAGAACTTACACGAGATGCGAGACACGGTTAAGACAATGATTCCAAACATGGCCGGGGTAGATCGTACTCTCGTGGCCTTCTTTTCCGGGCACCAGATCGACCCGCTCGACTATGAGAAGCTGAGAGACGCCGAAAAGTACGGGCTGATGAAGAACATACAGGAGAAGTGGTCGAGAGCGTTACCATATCTGAATCTTTGGAACCAAGCAGGCGACCTGGCGACGAGCCCGACAAGGGTCGCTGACCTGGAAGACAAGTTGAACAAGAAGGGCCTCGAAATAATGCAACTCAGAGAGCAACAGAAGCTCATACTAGCCTTCCTCGCACGCCAATTTACTGAATCTGCGGACCCCGGTAAACAGAAGCTAATCGACAGAATCCGTGAAGAAGCAAACGCCGCTAGGTCACTCCCCATGCCGACTCCCTAACCGGAGCTTGACCGCCGCCTCTGGAACCTCTACTTAATCCCGATCCCGAGTAGGACTCTACGGTCGACTCTGTTCGTATCGTGACTTTGCTAAGTCGGCTACCCCGTGTACTGGTCGAGGGATGGCTTGGCGAGTTTGGCGAGTTAAGAGTTTATCATGCGGCTTCCAGTGCAAAATTTCTGACCCAATAAGACAGCTCGGAAGGACATTCAACGAAAGTGGAGATCTGAATATATGCCGTCGGAAATTTGCAGCCCGCGGTTGACGGTTGAATGGCCTGGCTGAAACAGTACCCTTTTCCGAAATCCATAAGTAATAACGAACAACATAACCCCCGCGTCCTCTTTCTACTCCCCTAGAAGCCGGGCAAGAATGTTGACCCGATACCAAAGTCATCTTCGGATGTCGTGGATGAAAGCTCTGGCCCAACGGACATGTCCTTTGGGACTAGATGAAGTGGATCTTGAGACTCGGCGGTAGCCGGGCGAGAATGAGAGAGGACCCTTCGATATCCATGCAACAATGTACCCGGACCCTCAAATAATCCCGAACAAAGCGTTCGAAACGGACCAACGATTCCCTTGGAGAGAAGATGGCTCGTCCTATCGTCAGTCCTAACATCTCGAGTCATCTACACCATCAACTGGTTCAATATAGCACCCGCACTCATTCTCATCAGTAATGATCTCCACCTTGGCCCCGTCGACCTTGGAATTTTAACAGCCTCTTTCCTCATCGGCGCCGGAGTCTTTCAAGTTCCTGCAGGGATCGCCTCTGCACGATGGGGTCCCAAAAACACCTCCCAACTTGGAATGCTCGTTCTCTCGCTGTCGGGAGTAGGAGAGGGACTATCACCTAACTTTCCGGTTCTGCTTGTTTCAAGGTTCCTCCTAGGCGTTGGTGCTGCACTTTTCTTCGCCCCGGCGATCGGCATCTTGACGCCTCTGTTTAAGCCGGAAGAAGAGGGACTAGTCCTAGGCCTCTACAACAGCTGCTTCAACATAGGAGGGGGCTTAGGACTATTCGTTTGGGTTATGGTTATCGACCTGCTCAACTGGCACCTAGGTTTGATATTCGGTGGAGTGCTCGGCTTAGTCTCGGTCGGAATCGGCCAGGTCGTCATACCACGAGATACCAGCGTGAAGAAAGAACGTAAACCGATGCGGCGTGCCTTCGAGAGCCGCGATGTCTGGATTATCGGGTTCGGAGTCCTTGGACTATGGGGCGGCATCTTCACCGCGTCACAATTCCTAGAATACTACCTCCATACGACATTACCGTTTCGGGCAGACATAGCAGGGTTGCTTGCCTCGTTGATCATGTTCGCGAGCATATTCGGAGGACCTGTAGGCGGGTATCTCTCCGACCGGTTTCGGCAGCGAAAGATCTTCATCCTAGTCCCCGGACTCCTCACCTCAATCGGAATAGCCCTGTTCGGAGCCTCTCCAGCAAACGGATTATGGTTCCTCATTCCAGCAGTTGGCTTCCTAGACGCCATGGTCTTCTCGACAATGTACGCTAGCGTCAGCCAATATCCAGAAGTGGGTCATGAATACGCTCCTCTCGGGATCAGCATAATCAACTCTGTCCAGATTCTAGGAAGCTTCGGTGTGACAATAGGGTTCAGTCTCTTCGCAGCAGCCTACGGCTTTCCCACGGGATGGTTCTTTATTGGCGGGTTGGCTGTTGCAATGATGCTCTTCATCTTCTTTCTTCAAGAGCCATTCAAGGCAAACTCCCGGCAATCATGATAGCTTGTAGAGCTCATCTTGGGAAACGGCTCTCAAAGCCTGTCTCTTTCCTTGTTTCACCAGGACCCTTCCCTTATTTCGAGAGGTCAGTTTTCCAACTTCGGTGAGCCTGCTCGAGGTGTTCAGCAGAGCCTTCTGAACGGTCCCGCGCTTCGATCGTTCGACTGCCAACAGGAGTGTTCCAGAACTCATCAGTTTCAACGGGTCAAGCCCCAGCGTGAGGCAAATGACCTGCGTTGCAGGGGCTACAGGAATTCTCTCCCCCCAAACCTCCACACCAAGATTGGAAGCTTCGGCCAGCTCCCACAGACCATTCAAGACCCCGCCTTCAGTGGGATCATGCAAAGCGTGGACGCCACTCAGCTTGGCCGTCAGAAGCGCCTCATCAACGACGCTAATCTGGTCCTGATAGCTTCTGGCCAGTTTCAACAGCCTCTCTGGAACTCCCTTCTTCTTCAAGAGGGTAGCTCTGTCTCGCGCCAGAATCGCAGTACCCTCGAGTCCAGCTGTCTTAGTTAGGAGTATCCTGTCTCCCGGTCTCCCGCCTTCTGAACTCAGAACTCTACCATGTGTCTCGCCAACCATGAAACCTGAAATTATCGGTCGGTCGAGTCCTGGAGTTGCCTCGGTGTGTCCTCCGACAACGGTGATCCCAAGTCTCTTCGCCGTTTCGTGGATCTCTCTTGCGATCTCTCTCAGAGAATCTTCTCTAGTACCAACCGGAAGCAAGATTGTGCAAAGGTACCATTTTGGCCTCGCTCCAGTCGTCGCAATGTCGTTTGCATTAATTTCGACTGAATGTTGTCCAATATGACTCGGCGTCCCAGTAATTGGATCAGCAGTAAAGACAAGGATGGTGCCATCTTGCTTGACCGCGGCCGAGTCACGACCGATTCCCGGACCCACGAGAACTCGCTTGTCCCTTCTTCCCAGATTAGTGTAGACTGCGCGCAACAATGTTTCGGGTGGGATCTTTCCTGTTACAAAGCCGGTGTGTCTTCCCGAACGCATTGTCCAGATTGCCCTGCCGAAGATTTCTAGATCAAAGAGCCCTTAGCCTCGCTAAATCTCTTGGTCCTATAACCGCGAGGACCCAAGCTCGCATTCCCCGGTCTAGTTCTCCTCAACCTGGATTAGGAAATAGTGACTTCGTCAACCTTTCGAGAAGCATGAAGGACCACTGCCAGAATGATCAACGCCCCACCTAGATACTGTGTACCAGTCAAGATTACGCCGAGGAAAACGAACGCTGCAAGAGCTGCCACGATGGGTTCAGAGGAGGAGGCTAAACCGATCTCGGTGGCCGAGAGCCGACGCAAACCGGCCAAATAGAGACCGTAAGCCAGAATTGTCCCGAAGATAGTAACGAAAGCAACAAGCCCGACCAATCCTCCGAAACCATACGCAGTCGACGGCATTTGATAGTTCAGAATTGACTCCACACCAAAAGGCACTGTCACCAATCCGCCAATCGCAAATCCCCAGGTCGTAACCCACCAAGACCCGTGAGCCTGGACAAGAGGACGCGAGGCCAATGTGTAGTATGCTCCCGAGACAGCCGCCAACAACCCGAACAACACCCCGTTAGTAGTTACCAATATCCGAAAGTTCCAACCAGGCACTCCTCCAACCAAGAACAGGGTCCCGACCATAGCCAATAGCAGCGAAACAGTCCATTGAACCGACCAGCGCAATGCCCCTTTCACCGCTTCATAGCCAGCGACAATCGGCAAGAACAGAAATTGCAGCAGGGTTGCGGTAGCCGCGTTCGAGAACTGGATCGCGCCAAGATAGGCCAACTGAGAACCCGCGAAACCGAAAACCGAGAGACCGAGAAGCGGGCCGAGAGGCCGTCTAGGCGTACTGGGGCGCACGATGATGAAGAGGACCATCCCTGATACGAGCGTTCGGATTGTAACAAGCGCTATCACAGGAAATTGGTAGGTTTGGAACAGAGCTTGAGCAGCAGTTCCCGAGAGGCCCCAGAAACCTGCTCCAATAATCGTCCCGAGGAGCGAGACGTGGGCTAGCCGCACCCTGCCGCGTCATCCGCGGGCCCTATAAGAATCGCGTCCAAGCCGGGCTGGCAATTTCGTTGGCGGTTTTTGTTATCGCCGCCATAGCGGCTTTCTACTCCGGAGCTTAGTCATGGTCGCCAGCAATCTTTTTTTCTTGACAATGCAATCAATTCGAAGCGGACAAGAAGCATACGGGCGTAGACCAGACCGAATCTGTACCCAGCTAATCGGTCTTGCAGTCTTCTCATTCTATGCAACTTGAGACAATCGAGGCGGTTCCAGTAATAGTATTTGATTTGGTTATTTGTAAGCTATACCTGAGCTATACTGTACTCGCCAGAGAAAGCCTACCAAGACTTAATGGAAGTTCTATGGCCTATGTTCGTAAATAATCGGGTAGCCCTATTTCTAGGGAAGAAAGTTTGGTTTTACCCTCGCCCGCTTCTGGAACGCCAAGACAGTACAAGATAGCTACTCTTCTTCTGCTTCTTGCACCTTTGTCGGGGGCTTTTGGATTGTGGCTGATTTTTCCAGGTCTTCGTTTTACGGGAAACGCCTGTCTCTCGTGTTTCCCAACGGTAGCGTTTGTGACGGTCATGTCCCTGAGCCTTTTCGCCCAAGTCGTAACAGGTGTATTGTTCTTTCTGGTGGGCGTCTTATTCTTCGTGTCCAGTCTGGGAACGTTTGGGTCGAAAGACCGTGTTGGGGCGGAGAGATGGATTCGTTGGTTAGGACGGTTGAGACCGAGTATGGGTAACCACCGCTTGAATGGGAGTCCAATTAATCCAAAGTATCGGATTTACGCCATGGTAAGTCTGCTCGTGATTCTTGTCCAGGCGATTCTGTTGCTTCCAGGGATAGGTGAAGACAGACAGTACGCTTTGAGCCAGTTCTCCACGTTATTTCTTGGGCCGGTATGGTACTTCTACGCCATGGCTATTGGAGTAAGCTCCTTCATCCTTATTTCTACCAAAAGACCGGGCGGTTACATTCTTGGAATAATAATTAGCATCATCAGCTTCGGGACAACTTTACCTGACATCTTTGGATTGTTGCCCCCCTCAGCTCCGACACTGAGAACGACAATCCTCATGCTTTCGGGTTTTCCGTTCGCTTTCCTGTTGGCTTATGTTTCATGGAGAGCATTTCAATACGAAGTAAGAAGCTGACAATAAAGACTTGAAGCCTCGACCGGTGTCGGCGAATTCTGTTCTGGACATACAGCCCATCCGCTCATGGAATCCGGGCTACTTGCCCGCGTATTTTTGTGGAGATCTGTCGAAAGTTGTCTTGCAAGCACTAGAACAGAAGTAGTAGTTCCTCCCTTCATAGATTGATTGAAACTTGGTCTTTCTCTCGTCCACCATCATTCCACAGACTGGATCTTTTGTCATAAGGCGACCTCTGCTATTCTAGTTTCCGCCGGGTGAGGACTGCCATGTTTCTCTATGTACTCGAATCTTGCTTGGGCCTTGTATTTGTTCACTTGAACCTTGATACTATTGACCAGCCCTAACCACAGGGGCTCCACTGTCGGCCATTTTTCACCAGCATGATCCATCACCAATTTCGCCTTATCCACCTTTTCTTGATGTCGAATATCGAGGCGACGCAATAATTCTACAGCCGCCTTTCCATAGATGACAAGTCGCCAAGCGCGTTGAACTTCGTACAGATTCCCTCCGACAATCCTTGACAACTGAACTAATAGTGAAGGCTTGTTTAGGGTTATATGCAAGACTGCATGTGCGCGACGATTCCCGCAATACAATCTGATGCATCCTTCCGCAGCAATGAGGCCCGCCAGATATGCTTGGAATATCGGGTCATCACTTGATTGAGGCACCCACACGGGCATGTTTTCCAACTTTCTTAGGAACGGCTCGAAGCTCCGATGCAGAGACACGGCGAGGTGGTATTGATAGTACCCACGAGGGTTGTAACCCGGCCTCAACGTAGGATGTCCAAAACGCGTGAAGATCTTGCGAAATAGTTGCCCCATAGCTGGATGTGTTGTCGTGGAATTGAGTTCAATGAGTCTCCCGGCTATCCTCACATTAAGATCCTCAACTAGCCCGGCTAGAAAGGCTCCTTCGCCCTCGTCGCCGGTGAAAGGAGTTTTAGGATACTTTGTTGACGCAGTTACTAAGGCTGCCAATCGATCTCTCAGCGTGATATAGCATCCTAGGTTACGGCTAACCGTGGAGCTATGCACGCCATACTGTTTGGCTATCTTGGTGGTCGATGATCCGTTTGTGTAGAGCGAAATCCATTCACGAACAGCCTGACTTCCCACTTTGACATGCCTCAAGTCCTCGGGCCTACCAGATTGTCTTTGATACAGTGCGACTCTTGACAGTTAGTTATGGGAGACTCTAGTGCGAAACTACCGGGAGCTCTGCTATGCTAGGTCTTTTTGCGCTGGCTCCCATCCCTAGATTTTTTGGGTTGAATCTTCGAAGCAGGAGCGAGTTGGAGACAACTGTTACTGAGCTGATTGCCATTGCCCCTCCTGCTAGGAGTGGTAGGACCTGGTAGATTCCTGGTCCTAGGAACGGGACCAGAATCCCGGCGGCAATTGGGATGAGGGCGACGTTGTAGACGAAGGCCCAGAGAAGGTTTTGTTTTATCTTGCTCACAGTTGCCTTGCTCAAGAGTAGGGCTTTAGGAACATCTGTCAGGTCGTCTTTGATGAGGATTATTCCACCAGTCTCTTTTGCCACGTCGGTCCCGCTACCGATTGCTATCCCAACGTCCGCTGCGGCCAGCGCTGGGGCATCGTTTATCCCGTCTCCAACCATTACGACCTTCTTGCCCTCTGCCTGGAAGTTCCGGACGCGCGCCTCCTTTTGGTCTGGGCGGACACTGGAGATGACATTGTCAATTCCAAGGTCATGGGCGATGGCTTTCGCGGTTCGTTCATTGTCGCCCGTGAGCATCACTACTTCCAGCCCCATCGATTTCAACGCCTTGACGGCTATGGCAGCCGTTTCCTTAACCGTGTCAGCAAGGCCGATGATCGCAACAGGATCCCGGTCCACGGCAAGGATAGTGGCTGTTTTTCCTTGAAGCTGGAGAGTTGTCAGCTTCCCGGCATAGCCATCTACCGGAACGGAAAACTTGTTCATCAGATCAGTGTTGCCCAGCAATACTTCTCGTCCTTGCACACTAGCCCTGACCCCGAGTCCAGCCAAGGCCTCAAAATCTGAAGGATCGGACAGGGCGACACTCATCTTCTGGGCGGCATCGACAACTGCTTGGGCTAGGGGATGTTCGCTACCCTTTTCCACGGACCCGGCGTAGCGGAGGATCTGCGCCTCCGAAAGTTTTCCGATCGGAACAACATCTGTCACGGCAGGCTTACCCTTGGTCAGGGTTCCAGTCTTGTCGAAGATGACCGTGTTCGCTTTGTGAGCCATCTCCAGCTGGTCTCCTCCCTTGATCAGGATTCCGTTCTCCGCCCCCTTTCCTGTCCCCACGAGCAAAGCCGCG
Organism: Candidatus Bathyarchaeia archaeon; assembly: GCA_035935655.1. NCBI lineage: Archaea > Thermoproteati > Candidatus Bathyarchaeota > Bathyarchaeia (SeqCode) > Bathyarchaeia archaeon. The sequence continues at coordinate 63,147 of DASYWW010000037.1, read as the reverse complement.
GGGGTTGCAATTCCTAGCGCGCAGGGGCAGGCGATGATAACTACAGAGACGAACGCGAGAAGTGAGAACGCGAGTCCTATTCTCGCTAGAAAATACCAGAACATGAAAGATGACACCGCGATTAGTATGACCACGGGAACGAAGAATGCTGAAACCCTGTCTGCCAATCCCTGGAGCGGGGCCTTTCCAACCTGTGCCTCTTCGACCAGCTTGGCTATCTGGGACAGAACAGTATCTTGTCCGACCTTTGTCACCTGAATTTTCAGTAGACCGGATTTGTTGATCGTTGCTCCTATTACTTCGTCACCGATTCGCTTCTCATTTGGCAGACTCTCCCCCGTAATCATCGACTCGTCAACGACCGAGCTTCCGTCAACCACCCTACCGTCAACTGGGACTCTTTCGCCTGGACGTACAACGAGAACATCACTGACCTCGACCTTTTCGATGGGTATGCGGGTCTCGACTCCATCTCTTATTACGTGGGCCAGTGTAGGTTGCAGATTCAACAGTTTGTGAACCGCCTCCGAAGCCTTACCCTTTGTAATGTACTCAAGTAAGTTCCCTGTCTGGATCAGTGTGATAATGATAGCTGAGGTCTCGAAGTAAGTCGCGCTACCCGGAAAGAATCCAGGGATGAAAGTTACGATTATGCTGTATATCCAGGCTGCTGAAGTTCCCAGGCCGATCAACAGGTCCATGTTGCCGATTCTCGATCTTAGCGCGTCGTAGCTTCCGCGATAGAAACGGAATCCGACAACGAACTGAACTGGAAGAGAAAGGAAGAACATGACGAGGTTGTTGGTAGCTCTGTCGGAAATTATCGGGAGGTAGGTTAGGGCGGCGATAGGAACCGTGAGGAATGCCCCTAGGGCCACGAGCCGCTTTAGGCGGGCAATGGCCTTCTCTGGAGCTTGAAACTCCACTAGGCAGGTTTCGCTGCAAAAGTAGTACGTTGTCCCGTAACGGGCGGTTTTGAGGGCATTTCCTCCCTCTTCCACATACATGCCACAGGTTGGATCCTTCGGCAAAGCTACGACCTCTCGTTTCCCACGTATTCGTTTGGATGGCGCGCCCCGTGTTTTGCAACATAATCCAACCTGGCAGATGCTGTGGGTCCCTTCACTCCTATCTTGATTGAATTGACCAGTTCATTCCAAAGTGGCTCAACAATTGTCCATCTTTCGCCCGCATGAGCTATCATAAGCCTCAATTTCCTAACTTTCTCATCATGCCTCAAGTCTAGTTGGCGCAACAAGTCGAGAGCGGCTTTTCCGTAGACAACCAGCCGATATGCTCGTGTAACTTCGTAAAGGCTTCCACCAATAACATGCGATAATTCCTCTAGAAGCTGGCGCTTGTTGAGAGTAATATGCAAGACCGCGTCCGCGTGGCCGTGATTATCATACAGTCTTACACATCCCTCAGCAGCGATGAGTCCAGATAGGTAAGATTCGAAAATCGGATCATCATCCGAATGAGGAATCCAACTCGGCATTTTGATTGATTTTGTCAGGACGCGTTCGAAGCTGTCGTGCAAATAGACGCTGAGGTAATATCTGTAGTACCCGTTACGTTTTTCATAGCTTGGCGAAGAGGTTGGGTGTCCATAAGCGCTGAAAACACTATTGAATAGTTGCATCATTGCTGGATGTGTTGTTGACGAGCCGAGTTCAACTAGCCTTCCAACTTTCCGGACATGAAAATCTTCTATCAGGCCCGCTAGGAAGGCGCCCTCGCGTTGATCACCCGAGAATGGCCTCTTTGTATACTTAGTCGAAGCGGCGATCGCTGCTGAGACTCTATCTCTGAGAGAAATGCGTCGGACCAAAGAACGTCTGACTGTCGAAGCACCGATGTGGTATTGCTGCGCTATCCTCGGAAGGGAGCAACCCCCCTCGTACAGCGAAATCCACCTATCCACAGGGTAGACTTGTCTCACGTTTCGTTCCCCCAAGGCCGAAAGACCCGGAGGGGTTCAACTTATGTTCCATAGAGCGTGTGGAGTGCATTGCTGATAGCAAACGGGATCTTTCGCCATATTTCTCCTGGGCGTGAAGCAGCTCTAAACTGCTGGGCTTTACAAATGTAAAGCTAGGAGCTTCAGTTCATAAGAGCGTTAGATACGAGCCGGAGCTTCGACAGTAAGCTGCAGTCCCTTCAGTTTGGGTTCATACTTCTCTCGAAACTTCTCTAGGCACATCGGACAGCAGAAGAATCTCTCATGACCCGCGACTCTTAGAACGAAGGGTTTTGCTGGAATTGGTCCGTTGCAGGTTTCGCATTTGAGATGGATCCCCATGCCAGGTCTTACAACGACCGCTTGATCGTCTTTGAAAATCCTCAAGATCATCTGGCTCGAGTTCTGCTTAACCCCGAAATCCCGGTCAAGGGTCTCCGTGAACTGTTGCAAATCATCCAGACTGCTAGCGACGATTCGGAGAGCGAGGTTGTTCTCTCCCGTTGTGAGGTATATTCCACGCACTTCTGAACGTTTTCCAAGCTTGCGCGCAATCTCCTCGATCTCTGCCGGATTGACCTGTAGATACAGTTGGAAGACTAGGCCATGCTGAAGTTTCGAGGGGTTGAAAATGGGTGACACTCCTAGAATTAGACCCTCATCCGTCATACGCTTGATTCTGGTCTGAACTGTTGGGGTCGTAATTCCGGCCCGACGCGCGATTTCACGAAAAGACCGGCGCCCATCCTCAACAAGGATCCCCAGTATCCTGGCGTCTACTTCGTCGAGTTCGGGCATTCAGAGACCTAGTGACAGCTCCAAGCAACATATCTAAACATTCGCGAATACCAGCCAGATTCCATCACATTTTCCGCAGGTCGCCCGGACGCCAATGAGGCGTGCCAAGTTACTACGGTCGATATTAGATCTGCTCACCAAGATTGTCGGACTTCCTGAGGATCAGCGCCAATCTTGGCGGTAAGCTCCGGAAATCGTTGGCGATAAAAGGAATGATTTTGGATAAGCAGCACCCAATACTCCTTATACGTCATGGCGCGGAAACGCCTTGCAACGAAAACGGAGGTGTTTAGTACAAAAATGAAGATCGCATTCTCACCAAGTAAATTCAGGATCCTGAGGGGAACGATATTGCTCATGGCAGTCGTCTTAGTGGCTTACGTTGCGTACGCAGCAACCCAACTTACAATCAGCAACAATATTACGGTGACGACCGGAGCGAAGAACATATTCCAAGACATAATTCCTTCCGCCGGAACATGCCCAGCTTTCGGGTCTAGCCACTATACTGATGGGACAACGAACTCAACGGCAACAGCTTTCTCCGGCAGCATTTCTTCTCCAGGAACCCAAGGAGCGCTTTTCTGCATTGAAAACACCAACAATTCTCCAGTAGCAGTAACGATCGTTCAGGGCACGGTGACCCCGTCTCCCGCTCCAGGAAGCATAACGATAACAGGGGGACCCTTGACCATACCGAACTCCGGTGTTGCAAGTTCATCCCAAACGCTTACAGTGAGTGCAAACGTTCCTGCCAACGCCTACAGCTTTACCATAACAATCAGCTAACTGACTAACCTCCTGATGAGCCCGTGCAATCCGGGCGAAACCTATCTTTTTCTCTAGGTCGGGGGTAAATTGGCTATGCATTCCGTACGGGCAAGGGCACGGCTCAGAATGGGAATCGGATACCCCCGTGTCACGAATGTAATTTCACCTACTTAGACAATGGCGAATTTGCATGCGCGCGCTACTTCTATCAACCATACTTGTCGCGGTAATCTTGGTATCGAGTACCCTAGCCGCCTCTAGCTTGAGTGTAAGAAATTCAGTGGCGATCACAAGACCTGGCTTTGCCGGCATGTGGTTCGACTACGTAGTAGTGATAATGCTTGAGAATCATGCCATAGACACTACCTACGGTAGTTCATGCCTTGGCAACTGTACCTTCTTCAATTATCTCGCGGACACATATGGGCTCGCTGACAACTACGATGCCGGAGGCGTGTCCGGAAGTCTAGGCGATTACATCGCCATAACATCCGGGGATGGAAGTGTGACATGTAATTTTGCGCCCGGACAAAACGGTTGCGGCCCGTATGGTGATGCTAACATCGTTGACCGGATTGAAAGAAAGCATCTGACGTGGAAAGCGTACATGGAAGACTACCCAACGAGTTGCGGTAGCAATTGCTCTCCGATAGGGAAGTGCTTCATTGCGTCCTCCTCAAGCTCTGGACACTATGCGTCAATTCACAATCCTTTCGTCTACTATCAGGACATACTCAATAATGCTAGCAGATGCTCGAGAATAGTTCCAGCCAACAAGACTATTCTCTCCCAGTCCCAACCGTGCGGAAGCAAAACAGACCCGGGGATCGTTGAGACCGACGATCTTCTCCTAAATGATCTGAACTCAATGACAAATGTTGCGAACTATACCTTTCTAACCCCGAATACCGTCGATGATTTGCATGACTGCTCTAGCGGGGATGTCTCACTCGGCAACCACTATCTTCAACATCTAGTTCCTCAAATATTAGATAGTACTCTCTTCAAGAGCAAGAGAGCCGCCCTGTTCGTTACATTCGATGAAATAGATCCTTTCAATAGCGGTCGGCCAAACATCTACACAGTTTGGGCCTCTCGTAACTCTTCAATAACCCAGCCCGCCTTTAAGTCGACACTGAACTTCAACCATTTTTCAGCTCTGAAAACTTTTGATGATAATTGGGGCTTTCTCGGCATCAATTCAACCGACACCAGTGCGTCGGCTATGGGCGTATTCTTCAGGTGAGGACCGGTTGATGGTTTTCAATCAACGACTATCATGTGACCCTCTTCAGACCCCTCATTCTCATTCGGGTTCAAGAGGTTAGGAACATGCGAAACTATCAGCGACACTATCTTTTTGTTCTATTCTTCTTGATAATGATGCTAGTGCAACTCGCTCCACGGATCCCGCTGGCTAGGGCAGGTGGAGGTCTTATACTAGACGGGACAGGTTCAGCTTGCTCGACCTCGAGTAGTAATGCGGTTAACATACAATCGAGCACTTGCTCCCCCCCGAATGGTCTCTGCGGAAACCACGCTGGAGGAGTTTGTCCGGCAGGGGACCTAGTCATTCTACAAATACTATTGAACAACACCGGAATGATAACGAGCGTCCTTAGCACTCAAGGCCTAGACCATTGGTTCAGGCGAGCATCAGTATTGAACGATTTAGGCGGGAGGATGGAAGAGTGGTATTCCACTACAACTCGAACTATCTCGAATCCATCAATCTACATCACAGAAACTGTCTCGGGGATTACGGTGGCAACTCAAGAGTTCGCTATAGCAGGTTATGACCCATACTCTCCTTTCGATTCGAATGCCGTAACACCGACAATTGCGACTGGAAGGTCGAATTCCATGTCAGCAATCATAAGCACGAATGATCCTCAGGACCTCATTTTCGGATTCGCATATGGGGGTAGTGGAATGTTCAGCCCTGGGCCGGGGTTTAGCGGAATCTGTCTAAATGTGAATCCCTGCTCTTTCCTTGGAATCTTTGCCGATGCTTCTGAGTATGAACTCGTCACAAAAACTCAGATGAGCTCAATCGTTTCTATTGCTCAGACAAATGGAGTCAGCTGGGGATTCATTGCTGACGCTGTGCAATCAGCACTTCCCACCTCGATCTCCATCTCTCCCGCCGAAGGACCAGTGGGGTCGGCCGTAACTATTAGGGGTGCTTCTTTCCTGGGCGTAACCACTGTGAGCTTCTGTGGCATGTCCCAGCCTCCATTCAAGATCATCAACGACACTGCGATATCGACTATTGCCCCGCAACTGCTCGATCCTCCGAATAACCAGACTTGCCATATCATATTGTCAAACAGTGCAGGGAATAGCTTGGCGGTCGCCGATCAGTTTTCGTTTCTACCAAGTGTTTCAAGCGTAAGCCCCGCAGTGGGTGGCAACGGAACCCTCGTAAAGATCTCAGGAAGCGGTTTCGTAGGTGCCACTGCCGTAGGCCTGTGCAACATTATTCAGCCGAGATTTACAGTTGTCAATGACACTCAGATCACGCTGATCGTGTCGGATCCAGGATTGACTTCATCGAAGTTTTGCGATATTCTTGTAACCAACTCAGTCGGAAAGAGTTCGTCATCTGGCGACGATGTGTTCAATTACGTTCCGCACAATCAAGGCGCTGGGACCAGTCACGTTCCTAGCACCTCAGCGAATTCGGACAAGATTCTGTATATTGTCCTCGCTGGCCTTGGGGCAGTTGGACTGATCTCATTGGCTTCCGTGATGCGCAGGTGGGATCCTGCAAGAAAACGACCAAGAAATGTCCATACTAAGAGCTCGACCTCGAAGGAATAATCGCAGCGGCCGTCTCCCTCGGAAGATCAGCTCTGGTCTCTCCTGGAAATTCATCGAGGAGGTCGGGTGAAGTTCTCGAGCGCTTGGATTGTGGCTAGTTTCCGGGGCCTTTGAGCCATCCTCGAATTCCCAATACGTCTTCCTTAGCATGTATCAGCCTCATTCTCAAGAGCATCGTCCTCAACCGACGGTCTGCTCGTAAAGTGTCGAATCTGGGTTCGACTCTTGCCCAGACAAGCCAACTCGATCGCTCCTGGAAGGCCCTCTCAAGCCACATGAATGCGTTGTTTTTGTCTCCGAGGCCCACGTGTATCATTGCGATCCAGTATGACGGCACGTATTGTTTCTTTGACCGATCCATCAGTTTTTCAAGAATTCTCTTCGCCTCATTATTGCGCCCAGCCGTTCCGTTTGCGTGGCCGAGCATGGCGAGGGAAATTGTACTTTCCCCTGATAGATCTACCGCGTGGCTCAGCTCAGCAATTGCTTCCTTGTACATTCTCTTTTGCAGGTAGGGTCTTCCAAACCACAGGCGGGCTTGGATGAAATTAGGGTCAAGCTTGATCGTGTTCCGATACTGCTCAATTGCGCGGTCGTATTGTCGGCTGAGATATAGAACGTGTCCGATGCCGGTGTTTATCGAGAGCGATAGCGGATCTAGCGCGCCAGCGTAGCCCATTTCCGAAAGCGCTTCGTCAAACCGTCCTTGAGATTTCAGAAAGTCCGCATAGAATTGGTGGGCGGGTGCGTAGCTGGGATTGAGCTCGATGGCCCGTTTGAGTTCTTTCTCGCTTCCCTCCCAGTCCCAGTCGTACTGGAACCTCACAACTCCCAGTGACGTGTGTGCTTCGGCGAGCCTGCTGTCGATCTCAAGCGCCTTCTCAGCAGCGGTTCTGGCCTTCGGGAACGCCTCCTTCGGGGGCACAAATTCTAGGAGTGCTAGAACAGCGTACGAATCGGCTACTCCCGTGTAAGCTAGCGCATATTGAGGATCCTTCTCCAGAGCTTTTTCGAATCGTTCAATCGCTTTTCTCAGGCTTTCCTCCGTCCTTGTGCTCAGAAAGTGGCGGCCTTCTAGGTAGAGGGAGTATGCTTCTTTGCTGTCCGTTGTTTTCTTGCCGAGATTGAGTTTCTCGTCTTTCTTGATCTGGACTTCGAGCTCGTGCGCTACCTTCTGAGCGATCTCACTCTGGACCGCGAAGATATCTTCTAGATCTCTGTCATATTTCTCTGACCACAATTGTTCTTCTGTTTCGGGGTCTGCTAGTTGTATAGTGATTCTGATCTTGTTTCCTGCTTTTCTTACGCTTCCTTCCAGGATGGCTGAGACGTTGAGTTCTTTACTGATCTCTCCGATGGGTTTTTTGGAGTCTTTGTACCTCATTACTGAGGTTCGTGCTATCACTCTCAGACCAGCAATTTTTGAGAGCGTAGAGATTAGTTCCTCGGTCATGCCGTCTGCGAAGATCTCGTCCCTGGCGTCTGGGCTCATGTTGGCGAAGGGAAGAACAGCTATTCTGCGATTGTCCATTTGCTCTTGCAGCCCCATTGGTTTCACCTTCTAGTTAGGTTCTGATTGGTGAAGATTCTTTCGAGGCTTAAGCTTGCTGACTCTCGTCTTCAAGGGGGAAGAATGGCCTTACGACAAACCCGTTTTGATAAGATCAACGCCGAGATAACCTGAGGAAAAGGATAGAATTGCCAATTATCATCATGAGGCAGAAAACCCTCTCACAAAAAGGGGTACTAGGGACAAGGTATCAAGACGCAATATCGGTCGTCCAACTTCGAACTCCCCCGTCCTCTGTCAACTTTAAGTCTTCGCGCGTATCAGAGAGACCTCTTCGTATCTCTTCTTGGCAAACGGCACGAGGCACCTCACGTCCTTCTGACTTTTCAAAGACGTTACCCAGAGCCTACCAGTTTGTCCGGCCATCTCGAAGGGTTTCCTACCAAACTTCTCCTTCATATCCGCTTGATCTTTTCGGGCAGCTTCATCATGACAATTCCGTCTGTCAGGAGGAAGCCGATGAATTTCCTATTGTAGAATTAGCAGAGACAGCCCATCATGGGTCTCGAGCTCAGGCCATTCCATTTCAGAACCTCCTTGTCAAACACCTTCCTGAATCTCTGCCATGTTCTCTCCGTCGTAATACTTCACGCAGCCATTTCGATACTGACATTCCTATAGAATCATGAAATACGAGGGAATTGTTATAACCCTTCACGCACCGAAGCTCGTTGGAACGATGGTTTCGGCGAACATAACCGATTCCACAGGTCCTCGAGAAACCTCTCCCTGCGAAGAGGGCGCTTTTTTCCTGATGCTCCTCCTACAGGCCGCGAGAGATACAAACTCGACGACCAAAGTGGGAAACTATGAAACAGAACCTTTCCTGGAAGAGACCAGTCTACTCAATCAGCCACCCCTCTTCCAGTCCTTCTCAGACATAGCCTTCGCCCAATAATTTCGCCACCCGTCCTCCAGTGTCGGGAATGACGGGTCCCGTAGATCTGCGGAGCGGTGGCTCTGTTGATTTTGTCAGAAAGGTGCGCGGTTGGAGTGGAATCTACACAGTCCACATCACGATCAAGTGGGTTCTCGATACCAGAACGGCCCCCGAGTACGCAAAGTATGACGCAGCCTATACGAGCGTTTGATCTAATCAAGAAGACGCCGAGGAACTCGCTCACACAACAGAGTCTGGTTCTTCGCCGCTGTGAGACCGCCGTTACCGTAGTTCCCGAAAGAAGCTCGGCACGAAAAATAGGTTCAGAGGAAATGAAACCATCAATCAAGATTACCGCTTCCTGCACTGGAGACCGGCTCCCGCGCGCTCCCGTTCGATTTCGTGGAGCAGATCAATCATGAGCGCCAGATCTCGGCTCCCCAATCTCGCTTGGGCAGCCTCTATTGTCACGATTATTCTCGGCGTGTTGCCACTTGTTAGTCTGTTCGCGGTCTTCCGATTTCACACTGTTGAAAGCGGCGCTCTGAAAAGTGCATCTGCCCTCGCTTTGCCGTGGGCCTGGCTCGGATCAGTCTCCGCGATTCCACTTTTCTGGCTTTTTCTAATTGGATGGATTCTCGGAATTTTTGTCGCAATCGGCACCTTCTCAAGAAGGCGTAAGCCAAGACAACCGGAACCCAACCTAGCCCATGAACGACATTCAAAACGGAAAGATCATGGGAACCACCAGAAATCCCACCTGCGAGTCATTACAGCAATTGCAGCAATATTCATGGTAGTTCTCGCTGTAGGCGGAATGACAATATTTCTTGTCCCACCGACAACATCCAACCCTGGTCAAGGACATGGTCCTGGAGGTTCAGGCCAAGGAAATGGCGGCGGAGGATCGGGAGGAGGAAGCATGAACCTTGCCAGTCTTTCAGACCGCCAGTCCCAGGTGGATCAGATCTCAGACCCGAAAGGTCTCGGCTATAGTGGACAGAGAAAGATGGCGACCGACAACAACGGCAACACCTACATCGCCTATCGCAAAGCGCCACCAGGCCTCACTCAGAGCGAGATCTACGTTGCAATGTCCAAGGACGGTGGTAAGACTTGGACTGACCTTGGCGGAGGCCCTGTTGCTATCGTCAACGCTCCACCATTAGTGTCAGGCACTACGCAGGGTGGAGGAACTGGAACCGATCAGAGAGTTCCGTCAATCGCGATCGACTCGAAAAACCAGATTCACGTCGTATGGTATGGGCGCGACTCGATCTACACTGGCGCCAATGAAAGACAGGTGAAATATTCCAAGTGGAACGGCGCAGCATGGCTTCCATGGATCAACCTCTCCCCCGTCCTAGGATATTCAGGAAGCACATACTGGCAAGAGCACCCAGTCATAGTCGTCGGCAAGAATGACGTACTCCACGTGATCTGGGAAGGGTCCGACTCAAGTAGCGTCGGCGTACAGCAGATAAAACACTCAATGTCAACGAACGGCGGAGCGACCTGGACCACCTGGGAAAACATAGCCCCGATCAACCCATCCGGGCAGAGCCGACCCGATGCCGTTGTCGATCCGAACGGAAATCTATACGCCACGTGGTACGGAGGAGTCTCAGGCACGACTGGAACGCGAATCAAATACGCCCGATGGGACGCGGGATCTATGACATGGGCTCCAGTTCAGATTGTTGCAGCCATTGACGGATACAGCCAGAAACATGTGAGCCTCGCTATCGACAAGTCGAACACGTTACGGCTCGTCTGGGATGGTCCTGATGACAGTAATTCAAACTCTCTCGTTAAGTATTCAAGTCTAAACCTGAGCCTCTCGTCACCAGTCTGGTCAGCCTGGACAAATGTCAATCCGGGGACTTGGCTGAACCAGTCTGACCCCATGATCTCGATCGGCCCCTCTGGAATAGTTCTCGTTGCCTGGCAGGAATGGAAAGGCACAGATGCGCTTACCGCAACAAACGCATCCGTTTTCATCATGATAATCGGAGCCAGCCAATCCAAGACTCAACTAGGCAGCAGTCTCTCGGGAAACAACAAGTGGCCCGTAATGACGGAAGATTCATCAGGCGGAGTCGTCCGTATAGGATGGCTGAGCGGGCAAGGGGTACCCTACACGATTTGCTACAGCCAAACTTCTCTGAAATCATCCTAGACCCTGTATTCCTTTGGAGGCAAAGTTGACCTCCGAAGCCCCGAAACGAAAAGGGCGGAATTGGAAAAACGTAACCCTGGGAACGACCACAATTGTTGTAATTCTCCTACTCATCGTCGTCGTTCAGGTGGCAACCCAAGCGCCGCTTGCGCCAACCGCTCAAGGAACGGATATCGGAAACAGAGTCTCATCAACAACCGACTGGCAAGGCTTAGCTTGGGGAGAAACCTGGAAACTTGCACAGAGCAGCAACGGGACGCTCTACACTGCATACAGGTCGCAGGAGCGTGGAGGACAGGGATACAAGGCCTACGTGGACTTCTCAAAGGATCATGGCGTCACTTGGGCGCATTTGGGAAGTGGAGCGATTCTCTCTGGGACACAGATATCGCGGGTCCCGGCTCTCGCCATTGGAAGTAATGACGTTCTCCAGGTTGTCTGGTACGGTGAACCAGGCGCCGCGACTGGGGGAGTTGACCGTCAGATATGGTACTCACGTTGGCTTGGAAACGCATGGTCAACAGCCAAGATAATTCCCGTCCACCTAGACGGATTCCAGCAGGCTTCAGACCCAGCTCATTGGCAAGAACATCCAGACATCATTGTCGATCGATTCGACCCAACGAGGGTTTACGTGGTCTGGGAGGGCACTGACATGGCCGACCTTGCCATCGGAAACTGCAGGTCGACAAACTGCGACACTCCGATGTTCACAATGTCCACAGACACTGGAAACACATGGTCTTCAATCCCAGGAGGCTTCAATGGCACCTATTACAAACTGGCTCAGCCGAATGCGCAATCGCACTCCAGGCCCTGCATCGTGCAGGATTCAAATGCTGTTCTGCATGTAACATGGTATGGCAGCGATCCGGGGCAAGGTGCTAGAAGTCTCATCCATTATGTAACATCCGCGGATGCGGGTGCAACATGGTCCTCGGAGACGGCTCCTATCCCGGCAAACTATGGATCGGACCAACGGTTCCCCAGCATGGCAGCTGATTCTCATGGAAGAGTGTATCTTGTCTGGAAGGAGAAGAATGCGTTGTTGTCACAAAACCAGACATTATTCTCATTCTTGTATGCCGGCACGTGGTCCACGCCAATCGTGATTCATCCTGATCAAGAGAACCAGTTGAACGCCGCAGTTCAGGTCGACGACCAGGGAGCTGTGTACGTAGGATGGAACACGGGTGGACCATTCGACTGGTCAGGCGATCCCCCAAGTCTGTTTGACGGGTCGCAGATCTGGCTGGCGAAGCTCAACGGAACCGCCTGGTCCGCCAAACAAGTCACGAATTTCGCGACCAATCGCTTCGTCAGTTTTCCAGTGGGACCGATGAAAGCTTCAACCGTCCAGATGGTCTGGATTGAAGGAAACTCACCAAAGCCCTACTCGATCAAGTACACTTCTTTCAGCTTCTGAGGACTTCCGACTGTCCCGTAGACCATTGAAGTTCAAGTGTAATCGTGATAGGTCCGACGGACGGCCCTGATATCCTCTAAAGGTCAGAGAGTTGGTTTAGGCGAGTTTCTGGTTCCTACCCAGCCCTGCCTGTTCATGGTGAACAGGGAGAAGATCTTCACAGGTATCATCAGGAAGAGCATGATGAATGTCATGACTACTGCGAGAGATATGTCGCGTGGCACCTGTCGCAAGTGGCTGAGACCCTTGAAGGAGCGACCTCCTATGGAGGCGACAAGCCACAGAAGTGGAAGGTTGAATGCAATCCCGAAAATCGTAGTTTCTGCTCCTGGTCTGGTCAGAGCAAAGTACACCGTTGCCAATGCACCCATCGCCAGAGTGTACGGCGTTATGGTAGCGTGGAACATGCTGACGGGAAGTATCCAGCTCTTCCGCCAGATCCATCCTTGCCAGAAGGCTCGTAAGTTCCCCCTGTAGCTGTTTCGGCTCCAACGGATCTTTCTTCGGACAAAGTTGCTCAGTCTTCCAGAGTAAACGGTTCGGGCTTGGGCCGTGCTCTGATAGACAGTCTTGTGGCCTCTTGAGAGTAGGAGGTGGGTAAGCCGTAGATCGTCTCCCCCTACACAGACCTTGCCTAGGAAAGTCTCTCCTGTTAGTTCAGGGAGTAGAGGGAGGAGAAGCGACCGACGGTACGCGGCGGTCCTACCCGAGAGGCAGTTTACAACTCCATCGACTGACATCCCGGGGACGAAGTCTATGTACCTCAGATCCAGCAGCCAGTTTTCGATCCTCCATATTATCGAGTTTTGATAATCCTCAACATTCTGCTTGGCCCCAACCCCACCGACCCTAGGATCGTTAAACGGTTTCAGAATCTCTTCAAGCAGGTTCTCGCTCCATGTGGTGTCGCTGTCTGAAAGGACAACGATCTCTCCATTAGCCTCTCTTATCCCCCATGCTAGTGCAGGTCGTTTCCCAGGCTCGTCAGTAATTATCAGCTTCATCCTCGGATATTTCGAAAAGGGAAAACTCTTCTTGATGTTTTCAATGTTCCTAGCGTCAGTGCTGTCTACGACCAGAATGACTTCGCCGATGTTGTTTGCAAGGTAGGATTTGATCGCTCGACGCAATACATCGGGGTCTTCCATGTAAACTGGAACGATTACGGATGTGGTGGCTGTGTAGGGACCCTGGAACGGTCTATAGTTTGCGCCGTAGAGTCTTCGGATTCCCCAGAGGCTCCAGGTGATTATTCCGATGACGCCAAGTGGTATGAGGGGAAGAACGTTAGACATTGACGACGACCATTGGAGCCCTTTGCTCGTTCCTCACTCTTTCGTTGATGTCTTTGACCGCGGAAAGTAGCGGGAGGTCGGTTCCTTTGGTCTTCATGTACGAAATGAAGGCTTCAAGATCTTTCGGGAGGCACATGCCGGCGAACGGGCGACCGCCGTAGATTCCCCATTCTTTCAGATCATCGCGCAATCCAAGAGCCAGTCGTGGCATGAGTTTGCTAACTTCTTCCGATTTGACTCCGACAGCCTTGCACGCTTGGTCTATTTCGTTGAAGAAGCTGATCTTGGCCGCGTTGAAGAGATTTGATGCGCACTTAATCATCTCTGAGGTTTCGAGGCTGCAACGGGTGATAGGAGACCCAAAGTCGGAATAGAGGGATTCCAGTCTATCTCCAGCGGTTTTGTCCGATTCCCCGATCACGACAGCTCCCGGATGGAGGAAGTCGTCGAGGGCAAACTTTTCTCTCAGGAACTCTGGATTGTGACAAACCCCGATCTTAGAGCCTATCTTCGACTGGGCGGACAGTTCGATCTGGGGTATTACATATCCCCTCGTGATTCCAGGCGGTATGGTGCTTCTTACGACAACTAAATGGTATTCGCATTTTTCGCGAAGAGCGGTCCCTACTTCTGCGCTTATGGATAGGAGAGTCCGTGTGTCGACTGAGCCGTTGACTGTGGGGGTGGGTGCGCAGATCATCGTTATGCGGCTTTGGTCCACTGCCTCACGGACAGACGCGGCGGTCTCGTAGCCTTCCATGCTGAGTTGGGCGGTCTTTGTCTTGTCGAGGTCGTAGAAGACGATGTTATGTCCTTTGGAGGCGAGACCAGTGCCTGTGGCTTTTCCTACTACCCCCGCTGCGATGACGGCTACGCGCAGCCTAGTACACTCCTCGAACTTGCTGACGCCTATCTACAGCAATAAAAGGATATTTCTTCGAGATAACAGGAGATGTAACAATCGTTCTAGTATTATCTCAGGATAGCTTTCTCGATCCCCTATTTCTTACCCGGACGGCCGCGACCGGTAAGGGTGCTGATGAGAAATGTTGAGAACATGAACAGGAGAAGCAGCACAAGAATCGTGCTCACAAGAGACAGGAGAGAGAGAGTGAGAAATCGGAGCGGTAGAACAAGGAAATTGAGGGATCTGCCGAATATCGATAGTTGGAGAGCCGCTTGGTCCAGGTATGCGCGGTGGAGCAGTTGGTCTACTGCTTGTCGGGCAGTTATGCTTGTGTTGTACATGGTGAAGAGCCAGCCTGACATGAGTACGATCGCGACCAACTCCATGGCTATGATCGCGGTCTTGAGTGATGGTTTCTCGCCCGGCATTGTTAGCTCTGGTCGGACCTTATTTTCTTCGAATCCTCTATTTCAGGATAGTTGCCACAAGATCATCTCTTCCGTTTTTCCAAACCGTACGGACCGATGTCGTAACCCATTTCGGTCAGCGAAGGGGAGATGCACCTTGGAGAGGGCATATTCAACCAGGCAACATGTTTGGGCTTTTGATTCCCGCATCCATTGATCGATAGAGAACGGTGAATCGTCAATCTTCAGCCCGGGTTCTTGACCGGGAATCATGCTTGTATGTCGCCATATCGCTTCCTATACCGCCCAGAGTCGCATATCCATGTCAAGCTGCGGACTTTCTCCGGAAAAAGAAGGAGAGGTCTTGGCGACTTACCCCTCTCCAGGAGGGATAGGATGAAACGAAATCTCTTCCCCGTGAAGTCGCCTATAATCGTTCCTAATTTGCGATCTGAAGCATCCCCGAGGTCTCGCCTAGAAATCGTCTGGAGATCGATGTGATAACTCTATCAAACGCTTTTCGATACAAGCAGAAATCGCGCCCCGAATCGTCATTCTCGCCCAGAATCACTGCCGGACAGAAAATTCTTGAGAAGAAAAGGGGTAATAGCGAAGGTATCTTATGACGCACGAGCGGTGGTCTCAAACCCTGGCGAAGGTAGTCAGTTGAGACTAGGAGCGAGGTGTTTGAGAAAGAACTCCGTTATCTTCGAATAACATGTCACCCGGTTCTTGAATCGAAGTACATCGTGCCCTTCATCCTCGAATACGAGATAGTCGACTTGGATACCTTTCTTGCGGAGGTCTGCGACGACCTCAGCTGACTCAGGCTCGGGGACTCTAGGGTCGTTCTTTCCCTGAATTATCATCAGCGGAGAAGTAAGATTCGCCAAGTAGGTCTTTGGCGAATGTTCCAGTAGCATGTCACGGTCTTTCTCTGGGTCCCCGACCGCCAGTCGGATGTAGGGCATCCAAGACGGTGGTGTTCGAGAGGCCCACTTCGGAAGATCGTAAGGTCCGAACATGTCAACGGCAGCTTTCCACATGCTTGGAAACCGGGAGGCGAGTGTTAGAGTCATGAAGCCGCCGTAGGATCGTCCGACGACAGCTCTGCGTTTGGAATCGATCCTCGGATCCTTCTCGAGTTGTTTCAATCCTTCAAGGTGGTCTTTAACGTCGTTTCCTCCCCAGTCTCTATCAACCAGTTTCATGTACTTCTTGCCATACCCGCTGCTTCCCCGGACATTCGGAACGAAGACTGCGAACCCGTTCAAGGTCAGGTATTGTATTAGCGGCATCGAGAACCAGGTGAAGTCTGGCCTCTCCTGGCCTTGAGGCCCACCATGAACGTATTCCACCAGTGGGCGTGGACCCTTGAATCCGAGCTTTGACGATGGAAGATAGAGTCGAGCCGAAACCCTGAGCCCATCCCAGGTGGTGTAACTAGCGTCTTCCCCGGCAGAGAGATAATCTTCGGGAATGCCCAAGACCCTCTCGTCTGAAAGACGAGTCACGGCGCCCTTTCCGTCTGGAGGATAGAGATAGAGTTGTGAAGGCATGTTGGCCTTGGTGAACGACAAAACATACTCAACCGTCACAGGTGAACCTCTGTTCACTTGCCAGTCTACTCCCTGAATAACTCCATCAGAGAGCTGGTGGTCGCCGCAAAGTGTTCTCGTTATTTTGAATGATGGAGAATTGCCAGGCGTAAACATGCCCTCGTAGACCCATGATGCGCCATCAATGTTGTAGACGAGAACAAAGAGGTCGCCCTCGACCTTCTTCGACCCGACAAATTCTCCAACTCCAGAGTGTTTGAGCCCATGTATCTTGACTTCGACCGGTTTGGAGGGGTTGTCGAATCCGAGGTAGGTTAGGCCTCCATCGTCGTGAAAGATGCTTGACACGAACAGCAGTCCCTTGTCATCATCAACGAAGTTGCACCAGTCTATCCCGGACGGTGGGACGGTTTTTCCGCCTCTCTCTGCTAAGGGAGTACCGTAGAGTAGTTTCCGCTCTTTCATTCCATCTTGCCAGTAATATAGAACGACGTCGCCCGCCGTGTATCCGTCGGCGAGAATTACCTTGGAGTGGTCAGATTTGACGCCGTTGCACCTGTTGCCGTAGAGGCTTCTTCCGAGAGAAGTCACTTTGCCGGTTTCAAGGTCGACGCGTAAACATTCTACCTCGGGATTCTTTCTGTCGTCTCGGTCGAAATATGCGATATTCTTCTCAATATCGCATTCAACACATGCTAGTTTCTCGTCTGGATATCTGTCTAAGGCCTTTTCCGGAATGCCCCCTTCGATCGGTATGATCATCGGCTGGTAATTCTCGTTTCCAAGTTTGTCCATCATCACCAAGACCTTTCCGAGTTCAGGCAGAACGTAGAAATTGTGCCCATCCATCAAATGTGGATTCACTAAAGCCTGGCCTCCGGGAAGAAGTGGCTGAGGAATACTTCCGCTCTTATCCATAGAATAGAGACTTAGAACCCCGCTGAAGTCCGAGAGAAAAAACACCTTGTTCCCGACAATCTTCGGAGCTAGAAGCAAGCGAGCGGAGAGAAGTGATTCGATTGGAAAATGCGATTTCGTCGACGGTCTAACTAGGACCTCAGTAACGGTCAAAATGAGATCGTTGATTTGAAGGTCTAACCTAGTCTATCAAGCTTTTCGAAGAGAGAGGCATCTGTGAATCAGAAAAGAAAAACGATTGGAGAGGGAACGTCTCGGTGATGGCTTGCGACTGCATAGATCAGCGTCTTGTGGACTCGACTTCGTGAATCCACTCGACTTTGAGACCGGCGCCCTTGTGATGGTTCTCAACTGCTTCCTTGCTCGGTGCGTCGAGGACGCAGTAGACTCTGTTTTCTTTCTTGTTGTAGAGTATGTCGTGGTGGGTCACGCCATGTTTGTCTTTCGGGGCGGTCTGGAGTTGTTTTAGCTGTTCAGCGGTCAGAGATCCCATTGGATGACTATCAATGAATTTTGGCATGGTCAAACCGATTTTCCTCGAAATATAAGGGTTGAACAGCTGGATCCGCGATCTACTGGGTACAGCCGACAATGTGCCGCTAGCACCCTAGGACGGGAACTGTTCTTCCGAGAACGTTTAAAACGCCGCAGTGGAGCCCAAGCCTCACTGGCAAACTGAAGGATAGGTATGAGCAAGGAACTCAAGAAAATCCCAGAAGTCAAGGTCTTCGGCATGTGGCCCACTGCAGGCATCGAAGCGGAGGACCCTGGACTAAAGCGGTACATCTCGGTCCGCCCCATTCTCCTTCCTCACACCAGCGGTCGACACGAACACCAACGATTCCGAAAATCCACAATTAACGTTGTAGAGAGATTGATCGACGATATGATGCGGCCCGGAATAGCCGGAGGCGCCAAAGCTCGCGCGATCAGCATTGTGCAGAACGCCTTCGAGCTGATCAGCATCAAGACCCACAAGAACCCGATCGATATCCTCGTCCGCGCAATTCAGAATGCGGCCCCTGCGGAAGACGTGACAAGAATCGCCTACGGTGGCATCGTCTACCCGATATCCATTGACATTGCGCCTCAGCGAAGAGTCGACATAGCTCTGAGACATATCACTCAGGGAGCAAGGGCAGCGTCACATAACAATCCTAGGAGTGTTGACGAATGCCTCGCTGACGAGCTGATACTTGCCGCAGCAAGAGACCCTAAGAGCGCTTCCGTACGGAAGCGAGACGAGATAGAGAGAATCGCGCTGTCGTCACGCTAAGCCGTTCTCATTCTTTCTTCCAGGAGCCGGAACCTCTCCATCTCTGATAAAGAAGGAATGCTCCTCCAATCGAAAATCCGATCAGCGTTGCAGCGAGATATCCGTTCAATGCGTAGCCGATCGGCCAAGCATTCTTTGCAATCCACTCCTGCATGTACGCGTTAGATTGGTATTCCGCCGAAGCGACGGACAACAATAAGGCGATGGCAACAAACTGTACAAAGGCCAAAAGAAGGTCCGACTCCATACGTCGTGTTCTAGTTCGTCCCGTCAAATCTCCTTCCAGACCTTCCACTGGCTTTGAACAAGGGAAAAATAACTTACGCTCGGGTATCCCATCTTTATACCATGCCAGTCCCCGGTTCAGTGCAACTTGTCGAATCTTGAGAAAGAGCTCGTCTCAAACTCATCGTTAAGCTCTCAGATAGAGCGAGCCGGAACCCTCCTTCAGAACGGAGCGCTCGATCAGATAGAAGGCTACCGGACCAGGTTCGAAGCTGTTGAGGGCCTGTATGAACGCCTCTTCGAGAGCATCATTCGGTCAGACTTTAGTCACGCTTCAGCCTATGAGACCGCCAAGAAATTCTTCGGAACAGACACAGTATCCTTTGCGGCAGTAGACGGCACCGAATACTCGCGTCCGTTATTCGACCTTGTAGTATTCCTCGGAGGGTCTTACGCATCACGTGGAAAGATCACGTTCTCGCCGACCCGCGTTCCGCAAGTGGAATATGAGGAGCAATTCCTCAAAACCGGTCGAGCAGTCTCAAGCTGCGTCCCGGTCTATGTGAACGAGGTCCCGGAGATAGACCAGAGCTTCCTCCATCCTGGCGAAAGTACTGAGATGTCCTTAGCAAAGCCGTTGACCGACGAGGCGATTGCGAACAATTCCACGATCCCTATGTGGATCATGACCTTCTCCGAATACTACCTCGCCTACAAACTGGCGACAGAATCGAATGGGCCTCGAATTATCTTCTTGGACAGAAGCCTTGCAACCAGTCTCGCCAGCCTCATTTATGACACGTCAAATCGAAAGCTCTGGAAGACTAACGGATCCCTTTACGGGCTCGATGTCGAAGGGATTCCAATCGACATCAACGACTTAGCCTACGCGCGTCATCACATCGACAACCCGTCACTTGACCTCCCTGCCCCCCGAGGCGACTATCTGCGTTACAGATGCTGGCTAGCCCTCGAACGCCATGGTCCACAATCTCTCGATTCATTATGCACCATTCTGAAAATCACTGAATCAGATAGGCGAAGACGTGTAGAACGAATACTGCGAAAGTCAAAGGCGGAAGGCTTCTTGGAAGAACTACTTGGAACCTACGGGCTGAAAGAACGATACACTGGCACCTGGACTCGAATCAAGGCTCTTATCGATACAATTGGGCGTCGGATGTTCGAAGAGAAACCCAAGCAGAATCCAATGAGGGTATGGAAGAACAATGACTGGCATTGGCTCACGACGCAAGATCTGGCATTCCTCACCCTCTTCACTCTCAACTTCTTGGTCGAGGAATGCTGGCGCAAACAAATCCTTCTAGTAGGACTTACCAAAGATACAGCCGCTAGAGACCTGAAGAATCACGTTCTGCCAGTTCTCTCCTCAAACAGGATTTGGTCTTCTAACATCACCCAGGAAGACCTCAGCCGAATACCTAACACTGACAGGATGATGCTTCAGACCCTCAGCGTATTCAGCTATGAGACTATGAGGGTCCCGTGGTCGCTCATAGAGTATGACTCTGCCTTCCTGATGATCGTTCCTGATTTCAAGAAACAGCTGGGATTTGTCAGCGGTGCAATCCGGAACAAGATAACACCTGAAAGATTATTCCTGAAATCGTACATCCAGCTCTCGCAGACTGAGATAGACCCTCAACTACGCAGCAACGTCCTTCTCCTCGATAGACTATCCTATCCCGAATTCGACTATCGTCCTGATTCTACTCTCACGTTCAAACACTCATACGGCAACGCTGAAGAGACAATCAGACCCATAGTTTTCCGGGACAAGAAAGTTCCGAATCCTATCCAGGAACTTGTCATGCAAACGCTGTGCGCAATGACTAGCAATAGTATTCCTGAGCTTTTCGGCCACAACAAACCCTTGTTTATCGCTGACAAAGTAGCGAAGTGGCATAACGAGGAAATGAGACGGATTATCGACACGACTGGCAAATGGCTTATGAACAATCCCAGCCTCCGACACTTCGTATTCTACATGAGTACGTTCAGGGAGAGGAGAAGCGAGATTGAAGGTAGTCGAAGAGACAGCTTCTAGATACTTCACTGACTTCGACGGGCGCTTCAAAGCCCGGCTGAGCCAGGTTACCCCTGCCTTCATGCCGGTGGCCACTCACGAACTCACTGGCACCTCCTCACGCTACGAGTGCCGGATCAAAGTCGAATACAACAAAGACATCATGAGCCTCATCGAGGAAGGAATGCTCGTCGCAGTCCGCAACTTCAAGTCGACAACGAAACAGCAAAGATATTCCCTGATGGTCATAAGCAGGGTCTGGCCAGAACACTACGGTCTCAAAGGCCTCTCCGAATCAAGTTACTATCCCATGCAGTTTGAGATAATCCAACAGTCCGTCCGCGACTGGGACACAAGCGACAAGTCAACGATGATGGTGCAGATAAGCGCTCTACCAATCAACTACGATCTTCTGATTGATGGTGATGGAGAACCGAAGTACGAGAGGGGATTCTCCTATCCGGTTATCGCGGCTGAAGCCAACATTCTCAACCGTGATATGATTAGTCACATGTACAACAAGCGAATCCTCGACAAGATCGGCTACAAAGCGAAGACGACAACAAGTGACGCCTACAAGGACCCGCGAATCGGAACCATCCAGATGTTCGAATCCATGGAGGAGAAAATCCCGATCTACATTGATTTCGAGTCCATGGTCCGATACCACTTCGGAATCTTCGCCTTCACCGGCGCCGGAAAGTCCAACCTTCTGGCCAACACTCTGAGGCGGATTCTCCTCCATGCACCAGAAATAAAGGTCGTAGTGTTCGATATTTCCAGCGAGTATCCATTCCTACTGATGGACCTGTTTGCTGACGAGAAAATCCCCTCGAAGATTATCCTGGAAAATCCTGTTGCTTCCGCCGACCAGTTCTATGTCAGCGTTGTCAAGCCTCGTGATTATGAAGACGATGATAGGGTTCGGAAGGTTTTCGCGAGGATTTTCGGCCAGAAGAAGATCAGCTACTATCTCAAACCCGAATCCAAGATCCCAACGTACGGGGACATTCTCGACGAGCTTACGAAGATGCGGGGCGACAATCTGGAGAAACCGCACTACATCAACGCACTAGATCGGATACGACAGTTTGTTAGCGATTACAAGCACGAGAACGAGAAGACCGATTCAACCTTCGTCAACGAAGAATTCCTAATCGGTCTCGACCAGGCAGGACAGAGCGCCGTCAAGGAGTTCAGTATTTCCGATCGCAGCGGAGTGTATTCTTGGGCAACCTCACGTCTAGCCCTGACCGAGAACATCAAGCGAGCCGAGAAAGAGAGGAAAGGCGCTGGAGGGCTCGATATTGAGGGCATCCGGGAGCTTGTCGAAAAAGAGTCCCGGTTGACCTGCATATCCATCTCCGACCCCGTTGCAATCAAGGAACTCGTCATTCATTTGGCTCGTGAGTTTCTGCAGCGTCGGAAGCGTTCTTTCAAGGTCAAACCGTACGTTCTATTCGTCTTTGACGAGGCCCAAGAATTCGTCCCAGACCTATCCGGCTCTGGAGGAATCGACAAGGACTGCTCGAGGACCGTCGAGACATTGCTCCGCCAGGGCAGGAAATATGGCTTGGGCGGTTGCTTGGCAACACAGCGAATAGCCTATCTTAACACGAACGCGCTACAGCAGCTACACACCTACTTTGTGGGGACACTGCCGCGTCCATATGACCGGACGGTCGTGAGCGACACGTTCACGATCGACAAACAGATTCTTGAGAAGACTCTGGAGTTTGCGCCCGGGGAATGGCTTCTTTCCAGCTTTATCGCTACGGGTATGGAGAATGTGCCTATCTTCATCCGGGCGGATAATGCTGAGACAGAGGTTGAGAAGACGCTTGACAAGCTGGCTTAGCTGGAAGTTCGTGATCGTGGCGAGGTTGCAGATGGATTCTGGAAGAAGAAACTGAAAATTGAGTTGGTAGGCTTTGAGAGTATATGGTTGGTATCTGCCTACCGTCGTTGTCTGGGCCTTGAACTCGGTTCTTTGGTTTACGTATTCGGCCCTTGAATTGTTACTTGTTTTGGTGGCAGCGACCATCGGGGTAATGTACGGCATTGTTTTGTTTGGGAGAATTGTAAGGGGGATAAATGAAGCTGGAGAGTATCGATCCGGTTGGAAGACCTGGTTGATTTTGATATCGGTGGGTGTTGCACTTGTCGGAATTTCAATACTTGGGGTACTTTCACTCTCTATTCCTGCGTTGGTCTTTTTCGTGTCCCTTTCATTGTTCTCAGGGACTGGTAGTATGGTCGTATTGTCCCGGCGATGGGAGAGGAGAAACCAGAGAGAGCTCCACTACCATGGTGTCTTGCGACCCATATGGTACGCTGAGCTACAGAGATCCTCGTAGGAATGGAGTACCAATGTCTTGGTTGGCATCCTTTCTTTCATGATTACCAACATTTCTTGCTGCACCGCAACGTGGGCGGTCTTTTCATCTCGGCCCGGGTTTCTAGGAAGCTGGTTGAGATGGTCCCCCTCAGTAGGGTCCCCTATCTCGTAGGAAGAACTGGGTTCTGTGTGGCTCCCGGTTCTGGGAAACTAATCTGTGGTTTGATGAGGGAGGAGCATCAATCCCTCTTATCCTCGCAGGTAGTTCAAACTACGTGAAGCGTCTGTGTCCGCCTGTGTTCGCTTGTAAACATGCGGCTTTACTGGAACTTCACGAGTATTGAGTACGGCTTTGAAATACATTCAATCCATCAAATCTCTTCCTGCTTCCAAGAAGCTAATTGCGGGACTCAGTGCCGGAGGCTTAATTGTAATAATCCTGCTAGTCGTATTGTTTGCAGGAATGCGTGGAGGCCCGATGCCTCCAGGTTCTCAACAGCCGAAGGTCCAAGCTAGAGATCTCAACATGCTTCAGAACATCGTAGAACGTCCACCAATGACCGTGTTAGGTGCACCAAGGGTATCGAACTCTTACATCTTCGATTATAATGCGTCATTCGCTGGGCCAGGCCGCTACTCACTCGTATTCGACAACAAGTTTTCCTCTACCACCGAGAATATTTCTCTCTCATACTACGCAGCGGGAAAGAGCCAGTCCTATATCGAGATCCTTCCCTCCGGAGCTTCGATTTCCATCACCCATGATCTTTCAACCAAGCAGAGAATAAACGGACAGTTCACCCTATCAGGAGGCTCCCCCAATGACATTGGTTTCAGCATGACCGCCCAGACTTGTACTCATTCCATAGGTTTCAATTTCACTCTCGTCAACGATGGAACTGCTAACGGAAATGCGACTGTCCGCCTTCTAGGTGATGGAATCTCATTCTGGCAGCATACATACCTTGTGCGACAGGGTCAACATCTGCCTGAAAGTGGATCTGTGTTCCTCAGCGATTGTGTTGAACATACCTACAGTGTTGAAGTCACTGCACTAGAGAAGGCGTGATTCGAGGCTAAGCTTCCTTAACTCTGTCTGGACCGGGTCCGAGATGGATGATGAGGGGGTGTGTAGTCGTTCGCGCATCCACGCGATTCACCTGTCAGCACGGCCTTTCTCCTCCTTAGAGAAAGACCCATGACGCGGGCATTCTCCGATCGCCGTAGAATGATTTCCCATACTCTAATTGTTTCATCCCCCCGGGGGAAGAGTGGATTTTTCCCCCAGTTCCGGGGTAGTAATCGCGCATTTTCAGCCCTTATCTCGGATCCGGGAACCGGTCGCTAGAATTCCCGCAAATCCTTCGTGCCGGGCGCAAAACCCTATGGTAGGATAAGCCCGGACCAAACCCTGAATCCCGGGACTCGCCCAGAACCCCTGCCAGACAGCGAATTGACCTCCTCAGCTACCGCGGGGATAAGAGCAGAACATCCCGAGACTCAAGAGAGGCCTCCGCGGAGCCCTTATGGAATCGATAGCGAGGATGAAACCACAACCTGGAACAGTATTGAAATCAGCTGTTGAAATCCGCATCCGAAAACAAGTCCTGAAATCATCCATTTTTTCTCGCACCTTTTCTTCCACCAATAAACCGATAGAAAATGACGACCGGTTTTTGAGAACGATTTTCTAGAACGAGAATCGGAGACGCCTTTTGAATCCGTTTTCCAGAACGGCTTTCTGACATGATAATCGTGATTCTAGGGGGGCCCCGGGGCCTACTCAAATCGCGCGCCGCACCCTTTCCAAAGCGGGAACAACGCTCTTTTAGACCAGAACCACCAAACCCCAACACGACCCTAAATGATGACCCGCCCAGTCTGCCCTTCATGCGGCCAAGCACTCATCACCGGCAGCCGTTTCTGCGGACGCTGCGGCGCACCCGTAAGCTTCCAGACACCCAACCCACAATCCATAGCCCAAATCGTCGGGTCCAACACACCCTTCAGAGGAACACAATACATCATCGACCAGAAACTCCTCGCCATCCGCGACACGTTCGGGATCAAAGACACCAGCGGAAACCTGCTCGCCTACGTCAAACAACAACTCCTAAGCTTCGGGCCAAAGTTCTGGTACGAGGGAACAAACGGCACACGCCTAGGCGAAATCCACGGCAAAGTCCTCACCATCAGACCCACATTCGAGATCTACAACGCCCAAGGCCAGCTCCAAGCAGTCATCAAAAAGAAAATCCTCAACCTGATAGGCACCCAGTGGTGGATGGAAAACCCGTCAGGACAAGAGATCGCTAAAGTCCACGGAAATATCCTAGAACACGACTACAAAGTCCAGGCACCTGATGGATCTCAGATAGCGCAGATTCACAAGAAATGGGTCAGCGTACGAGACTCCTACTGCGTAGAAATCCAGAACCCATCATTCGATCCCTACTTGGTCCTCTCCTACGCCATATCCATGGACCATACCGAAAAGAAAGAGGACCATCACTCCGGCCTCAGCCCATTCTAGCCCACTAGAATCAGCTCGGAGCATAGAGGAAGAGTATTCTACCAAGGCCCGACCATGGAGCCAGAGACTGCTCAATGGACCAGGCTAGCAGGTCCGCACCGGGGGCGACCAGATAGTGCGCCACAAGATTCTCGCCGAATACTCGCTCCTCATCTCTTGGGCCATAATCTCAATCATTGTAGTCCTGACTCTACACCAGTCCAACTACGCCGTAGCCTTCCTAACCTTTGGCGCAGTCGTCGCAGCAGCCCTCCTCATCGCTTGGGCAGCAGAAGCCTCAGAGTTCTCGATCAGTAAAGGACTAGCCCTCGCCATCGTCGCGATAGTCCAGACCATCCCAGAATACTTCGTCGAGGGAACGATCGCATGGAAAGCAGGCAAAGACCCGTTGAATTGCACCGTGGACTGCTGGATACCAAACGTGATCGCCAACTTCACCGGAGCAAACAGACTGCTAACTGGACTCGGATGGCCCCTGATACTGTTCACAGTCGTAGTTCAGAAGAGACGGAGCGGACGGACAGGTCCTACCAGCATAGCTCTCCGGAAAGAGCAAAGTGTTGAGCTTGTATTCATGCTGGGCTCGTCGCTATACTACCTGTTCGTCATCCTGCGCGGGGAATTGTCTATTCTCGATTCGTTGATTCTTGGCGCCACATTCGCCGGATACATGTGGTTCCTCTTCCGACTGCCAACTGAGAAAGACGGGCAGGATGAGGTTCTCGAAGGGCCGCCTCGGGTGATCTTGGAATTGAAATCCGCCAAACGAAAACTTGCCGTCATCATCGGGCTATTCGTTTTTGCGGCACTGACCTTCGTCTTGATCACCGACGCCTTCGTCGAATCCATCAGAACCATCGCAGTCTCCTTCCTCCTACCCTTTCTCGGCTCTGGAGCCGTGTTCTTCTCCATCCAGTGGATAGCACCCGTGCTTTCAGAATTCCCCGAGAAAGTCTCAGCTTTCAACTGGGCCAGAACAATACGATTAGCCCCAACAGCGTTGCTCAACTTCATGTCTTCATCCGTTAACGAACTGACCGCGCTGGTGGCATTGATACCAATAGTATTCGTGTTCAGCTCCGGCAACTTGAACGGAACAATTCCAATCGGCCAACATGATGTCGAGATCTTTCTAACAATGGCTCAATCGCTCTACGCCTGCGCTGCACTTCTCGACCTTGAGTACGACGTCTCAAATGCCACCATTCTCTTTGCCCTATGGGTGGTCTCAACGGCCATCGTCGAGATCAGGTTAGCGGTCGGGATTATCTTCCTGATCCTTGCTGCGGCAGAAGTGATAGTGCAGCGTAAGAAAATTGTGGTCTTCTCTGCCCTCCGAGACACACTTAGGGACAAAATCTTTCGTAGGTCTCCAACATAACAAATGATACGATAATCTGGCGTCAAGTGGGCTACTGCCCGTGAGGGAGGAGGAAGAGACGTGAGGTCAGTGAATAGTACGATACTTTAGAGTGTCCGCCTTCTGCTTTTCACGATCTCTCTCGGCTGCCTTTTCTGCTAACTGTCTCTCGATTCTACGCTCCTTCTCCACTGGGATGAGTTCGTTCATTTTTTCCACCAACCGCTCCGCTTCCAGCGGCTCTAGCGGAATGTGAATGTCCCTACGATGTGGAATCCTGATGTTGACTTTTCCCGAAGGCTCCACCGTCACTTTCTCGATCTCCCACAGGTGAACGTCAAGGGGGATGATAGTCTGAAAAACCCAGCCTATAGTGTCTCTGAGAGCAGGTCGGGCCTCGGCCAACTTTTCAATTTCGGCACGAGCACCCTCCTTCAGGTCAACCTTTAGCATATCGGAGTGAAGCTTGACTTGGAAGTGTGGCTTGTCGAGCATGAACACAGCAGGCTTGTCTGGCAAACTCGAGTCCTCGACCTAGCCCACGACTCGGTTCGTATTTATTGTTATACGATTCCAGACCTTGTCAGCCACTAGGAACAGTCTCTCCAGGCAGATAGACGAAGCCTGGAAAGAATACGCGGATTACCAAAAGAAGTATGGCGATGACTGAAAACAATAATCCAAGGATGAAGGATAGGGCGCTCGATGTCCACAGCTTCTTTCTGGTTGGATAGATCGTATAGGAGAAGATAGAGAACGCCGCGAGTATGAAGGAAGTACCTCCCAGCAAGAATGTTAGAGCCAGGATTTTTCCTGGAACGCTTGAGAATTGAAGAACTGCCAGGTCGAGGCCAGCGAGTGTCGCCGGGTAGCTGGCGTTTACTATTGGCTTGATAAATTTCTCTTCAAACTCCTCCATCGGGCAGACCTGACCTCCCGGGTTGCTATCATGCCCACCGCTTTAGCGTTTGTGAACTACCGTCCAAGATCAAGATTTGGTGGACCGGGCGGGATTTGAACCCGCGGCCTTTCGGTCACTCTAGATCAAACGCGATCTATGCGAACCGAACGTTCTTCAGCCCAAGACTTTTCCAGTCTTGGCATACCAGGCTGAACTACCGGCCCAGCAGAATCGCGCCGCGTCCTATCGAAGCCTTAAGACTTTGGAGAAGGAAGTAAAGATGAAGGCCTGGAAAAATCTTAATACGCGTCTTTGTCCCGCTCGCTCAATTCGTTGGGCCCGTAGCTCAGCACGGTTAACCGAGAGCAAGCAATGCTCTTTGAGGCCGAGGAGCACACGGCTGATACAGATAACCTCCGGAAACCGTGGGGTCGCCGGTTCAAATCCGGCCGGGCCCATCATCTTCATGGGCAAATTACTTTGCCTCGGGACCCCAGCTTATAGCAAGGTTACGGTAATGCCTACAAATGGACCTTCAGAATTTCATCCCACGAGAGACCTCTCGTGGGGATCCGATATTCGTGGAGTCAGAGAAGCAATTTGCCACGATTTACTATGAGCGTCGGCGAGGAAGGCCTAAGCCCGTCAAAATCAGAAGATCGATTAGTAGGGATCTATTTCTTGTTGGGGTTACGATCTGGGCATGCGAAGGTACACGAACGCGTCCATATGAACTCGAGATTGTCAACTCATCCGAGTCGTTAGCCAAAATCTTCCTAGAGTTGCTTCGGCAGATTGGAATCTCTCGCTACGTGACTCTCAGGGTACATGCCCCAATTGAAGGTTACGAGAGATACCGGCGACATTGGAAGAAAACGTTGGGAATAGATAGGTTTGAAAAACCTATCACGACCGAGAGTAGAGGCAGAGAAATCAAGAGGGGGATTATCCATATAAGAATTTACAGAGCGGTCATAAGAGAACTCTTCCTGCACTGGACACGAATTCTGCCGCGGCTTTTGCAAATATCGTTAGATGCAGACTCTCACCTCTGAGGTTTGCTGCATGATAACCGTGGGGTCGAGAACCTTCACGGGAACTGGTCGACAGGGTTCAAATCTCTCCCGGCCCACCAAACATTTGGCAAACTAGGACTTGGCGCCAAGTTCTCCGAATGCATACTCCAACCCCTGGTCAGGACTGGTATCAAACTCCGGAACCCTCTTCAACAACCCGGGAACTGTTCTAAGATTGAAATCCTCGGCGTGTATACTCCTCTTCAAGTCCTTAGCTGAGAGGGGAAAGGAGACTGGAGCACTAGGTTCAGGTCTCAGCGAAAACGGGGCTGCAATGGTCTTCTGTAACCCATTCTGGAAATAGTCGACGTAGATCTTCCCGGCTCGCTGAGCTTTGTTCCGAGAAGTTGAAACCATTTTTGGCGCCAGCCGCTCCAGTAGAATTCCTAACAGCAAGACGAACCGTCGAATGGCCTCGATCGAATATCGAGGAACAATCGGGATCAGGAAATGGATTCCATCAGCGCCAGAAGTCTTAATCAAATGGCGCAGCTTCATCTGATCTAACGCCGCATGAACAGCTTCCCCGATTTCCAGTGAATCCTCGAATCCCGCCGGCGCGTGAGGGTCCAGGTCAACCAGCACCATATCATGTGACTCGACATTTGGAGTGGATGCTAGAAACTGGTTGATCTCGAGACAGGCCATGTTTGCCAACCAGACCAGTGTCGCTTTGTCGTCACAGACAACGTGCCTCGCTGTCTTGTTCAGGCTCTCGGATCTTACCGGTGCAGTTCGGACCCAGTCGGGATGGTAAGGCCAGTCCTTCTGTACGAAGGACTTTCCCGGAACGCCGTGAGGATACCGGTTAAGCATCAGCGGCCTGTTTCGGACAAGCGGAATCATCTTGGGGGCTACAGACAGATAGTACTCGATAACGTCCGACTTGGTGATACCTTCTTTCTTCCACATTGGCTTATCCAAGTTGGAGAGAGAGAGCTTCCGCCCATCGATCTCGACTTTCTCTTCGATATTCCTCAATTGCCCCATCTTGGTCGTGACGCGCGCGTTGCTATGGCTTAATCGTCTCCAGGTAATCCTCTTATTCGACGAGTCAGAAAGGATCCTGTTCTAAAGAAGGGATTAGACTTTGCCACCTAGAGCCATATGGAAGGGAGCGATCAGTTTCGGACTGGTAAGCATACCGGTAAAGACATACGGAGCAATTTCCGAGCACAAGACTGGGCTTCGCCTCTTGTGCCCTCGGGACAAGAGTCCTCTTACGTTCAAACGTGTATGTCCGAAGGACGGCAATGAAGTCCCATGGCAAGATGTCGTTCGCGGATTTGAGATTCAAAGGGGAAAATACGTTCCTATTACTCAAAAAGAACTTGAGAAGCTGGAGATACGATCGGGACGGCTGGTCGAGATCTTCCAATTCGTTGACGCAGACAAGTTAGATCCTATCTATTTTGATTCGAGCTACTATCTCGTACCAGACGAGAATGGCGAGAAACCATACTTCCTGATGTTTGAGGCCTTGGAACAGGAGGGGAAAGTCGCCGTTGGTAGGGTGGTCATGCATGAGAAGGAGCACTTGGTGGCATTGAGGCCCTATGAGGGAGCAATTCTGATGGAGACCCTCCATTATGCGGATGAAATACGATCTCCCAAGGATCTTCCGGAGTTGAAGAAAGCGCCGGAGGTGGAGAAGGAGGAGCTGGAGCTCGCGGGTCAGCTAATCAAGATCATGAAGAAGCCCTTTGCGTTCAAAGAGTACAGGGACACGTATCAGGAGTCTTTGATGAAACTAGTTGAGGCCAAGATGAAGGGTCAGGAAGTCGTCGAAGTACGTGTTCCAGAGATCAAGCCAACGAAGAACCTTATGGAGGCTCTAAGGGCCAGCATCAAAACTCACGAGAGGCGTTGACGCTCTTTGACGAGCGTCCTGTGCGTCCAATGTTTGCTAAAACCGGCAAGCCCTTCAATGGTAAAGATTACTTTTTCGAGCCGAAATGGGATGGACTCCGAGCCATTCTATTCTTTCAAGAAGGAAGGATTGAGATTCAGAACAGAAATCTGAGAGACGAAACCCGGTCCTATCCAGAACTCCAAACGCTCTCAGATCGCCTTAGAGCAAAGGCTGCAATAATAGACGGAGAGGTCGTTGTCCTGAGAGAAGACGGAGTTCCTGACTTTGGGCGTCTCCAAGCTCGCTTCGGTGTTGACGACCCTAAACGAGTCGATGTACTCGGCAAGACGACACCTGTTACATACGTTGCCTTCGACCTCCTCCACCTCGACGGCAGGGACGTGATCACCAGTACGCTCGTGGAGAGAAAGAAGCGGCTCAGATCCATTCTTAGAGAAGGGCCCTACCTCCTTTACGGAGATCATGTCGAAGCGGAAGGAACCCGTTTCTTCCAAGAAGCTACGAACAAGGGTTTCGAGGGAGTAATTGCTAAGAAAAACGAGTCGCAGTACGTTCCGGGTCTTCGAGCCGACTACTGGATTAAGATAAAACAGGTAAACACTACTGACTGCATAGTCGTTGGTTTCAGCAAAGGTGAAGGTGCACGCGCTCCTACCTTTGGGTCCCTGATTCTTGCTGCCTACGACGAAGATGGAAAGCTGCAGCACATAGGAAACGTGGGTGGAGGCTTTACCGATGATATGCTGCAGGATCTAAGAAGAAAACTGTCGAGAATCGAACAGCGGACTGCAATAATCGATGGACCAGTTGACTCGCCAACTCCGGTGAGTTGGGTCAAGCCAAGGCTTGTTGTCGAGGTAGCCTATATGGCGTTGACAAATGATGGCCGACTCAGGTTCCCCCGATTCAAACGGATAAGAACCGACAAGGACCCGATCGACTGCAAACTACCCGCCTAGCCGAGGCTCGAGTTGGCGCAGGGCAAGCGCCCCTCCAAAACCTGGTTCAACACCAACCCAGCAGCCCTGGAACACCAAATCGCCCATTTTCAGCCCTGTTCTCGTTTCCGGGAAGCCTCGGTGTATTGTCCGGAGATTCGTTCGGGTTTGTCGCGATATTTCCAACGCCATCCCAGCCGGGATTGTGCCCGGAATCGCTTGTCTCACCCATTATCCCTGCCAGACAGGAAATCTTCCCATCAAAAAGGGGTACTAGCGAGCACCTCCCGCGCCGCGTGAGTGGTCAGGTGCGAAGTCTAGATGACTCTTGACCAGAACCCCGGCTTCGTCTTCCTCGTTCCTCGGATCAAGCCCAAGAAGAGGCGGATCAGGCCGAAGAGAATCATGAAACCGCCAAGGTATTCCCAGTAAGCCGAGGACGAGTTGGCGAAGAACCCGACCTTGGTGACCATGACGACCAGTCCACAAATAATCCAAACTAGACCCGAGAGTGCAGCTTTCAGGCTTAGAGGTTGCATCCACTCGTCCCAGGCCTATCATATCGAGATACGGATTGATAGCTCTATGGATTCTCTGATCCAAGAATCCAGGCCTAGAGAGCCGCCAATTACACGTCAAGAAATCGCCGTGCACGAAGGCATATAATCCGCCCGCGGCACACGAACATTTGGTCGTAAAATGTTGACAGAGGTGCGCACTGTTCGCATGCCCTCGTGCAACTGGTGCGGACGCATGATACTGCCTCGCGAAGGAGCGGTAAAGTTTCCCTGCCCTCAATGTGGCGAGACAACGATCTGGCGCTGCGAGAAATGCCGCGGATTCGGCCGCCCCTACAAGTGCCAGAAATGCGGCTTCTCAGGACCCTAGAAGGTAGCAAGAATTGGCAAGGGTCATGGTATCTCTCAAGATATTCCCCTCAGACTTAGTGGCAGACATGAATGGTCTCAAAGAGACAATCAAGAAAACACTTGAAGGAAAAGCTACAATCTACAAGTTCGATGAAGAGCCAGTCGCGTTCGGACTTGTCGCCCTAGTAGCTCACGTTCTGGTGCCAGAAGAGGCTTCAGGGGTTATGGACGAAGTTGAGCGACGCCTGAAGTCGATCAGCGGGATTAGCGAAGTCGAAGTTCTTGTCTCTCGCAGAATTGCCTAAACTTAACAAGTGGTAATTAAGTAACATTAATTTTAAATAGCGACGGTCAGATTTTCCCTTTGCAATGAGCATCCGATTCACGCTTCACGAGGGAAGCAAAGTCCTGTTGGACATCCCTCTTTCAGGGAAGGAATGGCAGCCAGAGGTTCGCGATATTGTCATGAAAGAACTGAAGCACTCCGAGGCAGACTTGGAGTCTTTGAGCGAGATCTGCGACTTCTTCTCCAACAAGAAACGGCTCCAAATGGTTAATCACATGATACGAGACTGTGAGAATTCGGCAACTTTTACAGATCTCCTGAAGGTGGCCGTGAACCCCAAGTATGTGTCCGACCTTGTAAACAGAGCTCCAAAGCGGGAGCTAGTGGTCAAGGACAAGAACGGCTACAGTGTTTCGCCAATCGGCGTGGGCAGCTTCCTATTGCTATCGATCGCAATCAAGAAATTGCTCAGGAACGGGGATTCTATTAATAGTGATGATAAGTCTTTTGAGGAGGAGTAAGATTTTGAAGCTTAAGGTTAGGAGCGGCCAAGGCGGCACTGAACGCTCGTCTTCTCCTCAACCCACCGCCCCTATCGAGGCTACGGAGTCCAAATGACAATGGTACCTAAGGAAGCCCAACTGCGTGTAGCTGACGCTAAGCAGAGAGACGTCGGCCACGGGAAGGTAAGAATCGATAATGAGACAATGCAGAAGCTCGCCATTACCGCTGGCGACTTCATCGATGTCCACGGTAAACGAACGACCGTGGCGATCGCCTGGCCAGCTTATGCTGAAGACCAGGGCCAAGAGATCGTCCGCATGGACGGGTTACTCAGAAGAAACGCCGGAGTCGCACTCAACGAGTATGTCACTATCAAAAAAGCCGAAGTCAAGGACTCACAGACTATTGTCTTCGCTCCCACTGACGTTCGACTGAGCGTTGACGAGGAGTTTGTGGGCTTTGTGAAACGACGATTCATGGACATGCCTTTTGTCGAGGGTGACATGACGCTTCTCAGCATTTTCGGAAGCGCCGTTCCTCTAATCGCAACTAGAACGCGGCCTCATGGTCCAGTAAAGATCACGGAGTCAACCGTCGTTCAAGTGATGAGCGAGCCGACCCCAGAAAAGAAGGGCATACCGATTGTCACCTACGAGGATATCGGTGGGCTCCACAGTGAGATCCAGAGAATCCGGGAAATGGTCGAGCTTCCACTACGACATCCAGAGCTCTTCCAGCGACTTGGAATCGAACCGCCAAAAGGCGTCTTCCTATACGGTCCGCCCGGATGCGGCAAGACTCTCCTAGCAAAAGCAGTGGCCAATGAGTCGGACGCAAACTTCTACGTGATATCAGGCCCTGAAATAATGTCAAAGTTCTACGGAGAGTCGGAAGCCCGACTGCGAGAAATATTCCAGAAAGCCCAGGAGACCGCTCCGAGCATTATATTCATTGACGAGATGGATGCCATCGCGCCCAAGAGAGAAGAAGTGACGGGAGAGGTCGAACGACGAGTCGTCGCCCAGCTCCTCTCGTTGATGGACGGAATGGGGGCTCGGGGGAATATTATCGTAATTGGAGCTACTAACAGGCCTAATGCCATTGATCCAGCCTTGCGACGGCCGGGCAGATTTGACCGGGAGATCGAGATCGGGGTTCCGGACAAGATGGGACGCTATGAGGTTCTCCAGATCCACACTCGAACCATGCCCTTGGCCGCTGACGTCGGCCTTCCAAGATTGTCGGACATTTGCCACGGCTACACGGGAGCTGACATCTCTGCTCTCTGCCGAGAGGCGGCAATGAAGGCTCTCAGAAGGTACCTTCCGGAGATAAACCTCGAAGAGGAGCGAGTGCCCAGCGGCATCCTGGAAAAGATGGAGGTAAACTTGGAAGATTTCATGAATGCTTATCGAGAGATCACTCCAACCGCCATGCGGGAGGTCTACATCGAAGTCCCAACAGTTCACTGGAGCGATGTCGGTGGACTGACTGAGGTGAAGCAACAGTTGCAGGAGGCTGTTGAGTGGCCGTTGAAGAAGCCTGAAGTATTCAAGAGGCTCGGCATTCGTGCGCCGAAAGGCATTCTGCTATTCGGACCTCCGGGCTGCGGGAAGACCATGCTAGCACGGTCTGTGGCGACAGAGAGTGAAGCCAACTTCATCTCGATTAAGGGACCTGAACTCTTCAGCAAATGGGTCGGAGAATCCGAAAAGGCGATACGGGAGGTCTTCCGAAAGGGAAGAACGGCTGCACCGAGCATCATTTTCTTCGATGAGTTGGACTCCGTAGTTCCAAGACGAGGAACCGGTTTCGGCGACAGTGGAGTTTCAGAGCGGGTCATAAGCCAATTGCTCACTGAACTTGATGGAATAGAGTCGCTAGAGAATGTAGTTGTAATTGGCGCTA
Source organism: Candidatus Bathyarchaeia archaeon (assembly GCA_035935655.1). Taxonomy (NCBI): domain Archaea; kingdom Thermoproteati; phylum Candidatus Bathyarchaeota; class Bathyarchaeia (SeqCode); species Bathyarchaeia archaeon. The sequence continues at coordinate 27,520 of DASYWW010000037.1, read as the reverse complement.
CTAACAGGCCGGATATTATTGACCCGGCAATTCTGCGCCCTGGCAGATTCGATCGGTTGATCTTCGTGCCTGCACCAGACCATGCAACGCGATTGCAGATTCTCAAAATCCACAGTACAAACATGCCGCTATCGCATGATGTTGATCTTGAACATGTTGCTTCCCAGACTGCAGGTTACTCCGGCGCAGATCTCGAGGCGGTTGTCCGCGAAGCAGGGCTCGTATCATTGCGTCGCGACATCGAGACCAAAAATGTCACCATAGAGGATTTCAGGGACGCACTAGAAAGGATCAAACCGTCGGTTACTCCGGACATGGAGAACTGGTACCAGGGATTTGGCAAGCGGTTCAAGAAAGAGAGAGCTCCGGTTCCGATTACCTAGAGTGATCAGCGAACCCGGACGGCCTGGCGAAATGTCTACTTGAACAATATCTGGAGCCCGAGGCCGATGTCCCTTGCAATCGTCGAAGTTGTAGAGAAGAAAGGGCCTCTCACGGATATTGAGTTGCATAAGGAGCTGAAGGCTAGCTTTGGAGAGGTAAGCTTTCGCGAGCTGAATCGCAATCTGATGAAGCTTGAGTTAGGTGGGGTGTTGAGGGTGTCGAGGTTGATGAAGGGCAAGCGTCAGGTGGAGTTGGCGGGAAAATTCTAGTGAGAACTATATATCCAGCGTGAATCCGGTAGGATTGAAGATGACAGAAATGGCTGACTCTCCTGCTGAACCGGTTAAGGTCGAGGATTCGACTTTCGATCAGTTTGTCCAGAAATACTCGCTTGCGGTCATCGATTGCTGGGCGCCGTGGTGTGGGCCTTGTCGTATTGTCGGTCCTATTGTTGACGCTTTGGCGAAGGAGTATTCGGGAAGGGTCGTGTTTGGCAAGTTGAACACTGATGAGAATCCGAGTGTTTCTGGACGGTTCGGGATAATGGCTATTCCGACGATGCTTATTGTCAAGCGGGGAAAGCTTGTTGACCAGATTGTCGGCGCTGTTCCCAAGGCGAAGATTGAAGCCGTTCTGAAAAAGCACATGTAAAACGAGTCTTTCCGTCGATTTCTCGGATCTGGTGTTTCAGTATAGATACACCTTACGTCCGAGCTCAACTCTATATTCTACCGGACTATTCTATGCTGTATAGAGGAACCTAGACTTGTCTCAGATGATGGAGGCTCGGAAGGTCCAGAAAGTCGGCTACTCAACTCTGATAGTCTCTCTGCCCAAGGACTGGGTGGAACAGGTCGGTCTCAAGCAGGGCGATATTGTCAGTTTTAGGCGAGAACCTGACGGTGGAATAACCGTCTATCCGGGATTGACCCGTGAACGGGAGAACTTCCGGTATGTGATCGACGCGGATATTTGTGACGCTCCGAACCTTCTCACCAGGATCATAACAGCGAACTATCTCACAGGACACGATACTATCCAGATTATTGCGAAGAAAGAGCTCTCTCCACGCCATCTCGAGGAGGTTAGGGCGGTTAGTAGACGGTTGACGGGTCTGGGGATTGTGGAGCAGAGTCTAAAGTCGGTTACTTTGCAGAGTTTTGTGGATCCCACAAAGTTCCCGATTTATGGATTGATGCGGCGTCTCCAAATCATACTTAGCTCGATGCTGGAGACTGCGGTAAAGGCGGTGGTGGAGGGTCGGCCGAATCTTGCAGACGAAGTCTTGCATATGGAGGAGGAAGCTGATCGAATCTACTGGATGATCATACGACAACTGTTGCTTGCGGTCTTGGATCGGCGCGTGGCGAAGGAGGTGGGTATCGATGGGCCGATGCATGTTGTAGGTAACCGGGTTATTGCGAAGAGCCTGGAGCAGATGGGCGATCTCGCATCGCACATCGCGCAGGAGGCGTTGCGTTTGAAGGGTGATGCGCAGAGCGTTGATCCAAAGCTGACGAAAGGGATTCTTGACTATAGTGATAAGGTGCGGTTGTTGATCGAGGACTCGTTCAACGCCCTGATGAAAGGCGATCTGAAAAAGTCGAATGATTGTATCGAGAGGGTGGCGAGCTGCGAGGCGCTGGAGAGGTCGCTGACAACCGATATCATGAAGAGTGTGAAGGCGGTCAATCTTGCTGTAGGGTTGCGGTCTATTGTCTGGGATGTCGGACAGATGGCAAAGTACTCTGAGGCGATTGCTGAGGTCGCGATAAACAGGCACCTGGAAGCGCCTAGCGCGTTCTGCTCCTGGGAAAAAGCATAGGTTTTCCGTGCGGCGCGCGACTCGAGTAGGGCCGGGGGCCCGGAAAGTCACGATTATCGTGTCAGAAAACCGTTAGAGAAAATCGGTCTCGAAAACTGTTTCGGAAAATGGGCCTCGAAAATAGATAAGATTCTGATCCCCGATAATAGCCTCAAAAGTCAAGGGTCTAGTTCGCACTCTGTGTGGTCGTTGGATTCTGGACCCTGTTTCCAGGTCCGGTTTCGCCCATGAACAATTATAACAGATCAATGCTGGCTGAAATACAGGGCGGGGAATTGATCCGGACACGGGTGTGATTGCATGAAGTATTACAACGAGGAAAAAATGAGCGAGATCCAGAAAATCTTCGATTCAGAGGTTCTGAAATGGAAAGGGGTTTCTTCCAGACCGATGATGGGCTGTCTCTGCTACTTCTACAACAGAAAATTCATCGGCTTCCTCGTAACAGATGGCATTGTTCTGATGAAGCTCCAGGAAAAAGATCAGGCAATAGTGAAAGAGAAGTTCGGCGGGAAGCCATTCGAGATGGCCGGACAGACAGGCAGGCTCTGGGTTACGCCACTGAAGGGCCCTAAGGATGTGAAATCGGTAATGCCGTTTGGTAGGAAAAGATACGGGGACGTCTCTTCGGCCAGAGCAAAGTCATAGCTGTCAGGGTTACTTTCAGCCGTGTCCAGGAGGACCGCTCTCGTGTCGCGAGATGTACTCGCTAGTACCCCCCTTTTTGGTCGGGAGATTTCCTGTCTGGCAGGGATAACGGGCGAGTTAGGGAGGTCAGGGCGTAGTCTGGGCTTGAATGACTATTGAGTTTGCCTGGTCTATCGGGGGTTCACGAAGGATTTTCAGGCGAGATCTCGGGGGTGCTTTTGATCGCAAATCAGGGCTGAAAATGGGCGATTTCCTGACCAGACAGGGTGTGAGGAGGATTCTATGTTTTAACGCCCTTCTTCAAAGGAAAAAGGCTGTTGTAGGGTTGACCTCTCGGGCCATCGGGTCTTTCACTTACGTCGAGCATTTCTATGCTGTCGAACCGTGATTGGTCGTTGAGCCTGTGAGGGAGAACGTGGTTCGCGACAACCGCCACCTTCAACAGCCCAAGGCGCTCTCTCAGAGAATCAGTATATGAAAAGTCAAGTCTCTGACTGTACTCCTTGAACATCTCGACAACAGTTCGGTGTACAATGACTCGCGAACATGCTCCAAGGCTGCTCGTCAGCGCCTGCACGACATCATCAAACCGGCTAGAAACCTCCTCCTTCTTGATCCCATTGCGCATCAGTACGCTATAGACAGAGGCTTGCACAGCTGCCCCGAGGGTCTCTAGCAAGACTTTGTCAAAGCAGTACCCTAGAGTCTCATAGAAAATGTCAACTAGAGAGGACCGCAAAACATCCTCCTTGTCCCGCGACCCTAGTCTCCGGCAATTGAATACGGCTGTTGTAACTAATACTACCAATCGGATGAGATCACCGAATAGCGTGCGTCATGAACCCGGGCTCCCCAAATCCTTAGACATAAACGCCTCAACCGATTGTTCCTTTCGAAATTCTCGAACTCTAGTGCAAGATTGGAAGAATGTTGTACATGAAGTTGGAAAGCTAGGTTACAACCAGTTCATCTCTCGCCAAGTACGCCAGCAAGTACGTGACAGCATTGGCAGCGCAACTACATGAGTCTGGCTGGACTAGTCCGCGCGACAATTCTCAATCAGCTCCCAAGTCTCTGAGTCCAGACCAGAGGTTCGCTGCGGAGAAAGCATTCTCATCAGTGCTCGTAAGCACCGTTCGCGAGGCAGTTGGAAACGCTCTGGGTCGGAATGTGCTGGAGGTTCTGACCTCGAAAGGATTGCTTGACGCCGCAAGCAACTCAAAGGAATTCGACAGAAAATTGCAATCGTTGTTCGGTAACGGAGCGGCGGTTCTTGAAAGACTCGTCGTCAAGGATCTGGACCGAAAACTGGGCATTCGATACTATTCGGAAGCGAGTTTTGACTACGAGAGATCTCTAGAAACCGCGAAGGCAGTTGTCTTGGTGGAGAGCAGGCTAACTTGAGCGGCTCGGAGATACTGTCGACACTTCTCGGATCAGAGGTCAGAGGCGACCTTCTAGTCCTATTTCACAGAAACCCAGGACTCATCGATACAGTCGATGGAGTCGCGCGTCGGATCGGGAGAACGACAGTCCAGGTAATTTCCGAGGTCCGAGAACTTTTGGTGTTAGGTGTTCTCAAACAGAAGAGAATCGGAGCCTCTGAGGTTGTCTACCTGGATCGTGCGAAGGATCGTGAGCTTCTGGAGTCGGTTGCGAATCATCTCAGAACGGTCAGGATAGGTGTAGAGAAATGACTGCACCACGTTCGAGGGCAGGAGCTTCTGGTTTCGACGTGTTCTCCAGCAGGGTGGAGGAAGGCCTTCGGGTCAAGACTGGAATCGTTGTTCTTGACGAGATGCTCCGAGGAGGGTTCATGCCCGGAGACGCTGTAATGCTTGCGGGAAGCGCCGGAACTGGAAAGACGACTCTCGCTCTCCAGTACCTTGTCAACGGGGTCAAGCTCGGAGAGCCCGGGATCTACGTGACCTTCGAAGAGCTACCCGACCAGATCTATAGAGACGCGAAGAACTTCGGATGGGACCTCCGAAAAATTGAGGAAGAGGACAAGTTCCGAGTGGTCTGCACCTCTCCCAATCTCATCATGGAATCGGGCGACGACAGCTTGCTCGACGACATTATTCGGGACATTCAACCCCGGCGCCTTGTTATCGACTCGCTCAGCCACCTAGAGATGTTCGTGAAGAAAGACGACATGAGAATGGAAGCCTATCGAGTAGTCAGGTATCTGAAGACTCATGGAATCAGCTCTGTTCTGCTCTGGGAGTCCCCTCAGATAAGTGGCGGCTCGTACAGCGTAACCGATGTAGGGCTAAGCTTCCTTGTCGATTGTATTGTCGCGCTCAAACCCGTAGAGATCGAGTCGTCAATGCGCAAAGCCATGGTCATCCTAAAAATGCGAGGCAGCGACCATGACAAGAGGCTTCGAGAGTACGAAATAACACCGAATGGGATCAAGATAGAATCAGCGTTCACAAACTACGAAGGCATCATCAGCGGTTCGCCGAGAAAGGTAGCCTCAGAGAAGTTCATGGAACTATTCCGCGGAGCCTCGGAGAAACGCAAGTAGGCGAAAAATGAATGGCTGACGTGGTTGTTATCTCAACGCTCTACTTCATCTCGGTCTTCCAGCTTATCTTACAAGCAGGCGTGGTCTTCTACGCCTATCGAGTGACAAAGCTGACCGGATCGTTCCGAGCATGGACGCTCATCATCGCCGCGTTCACTCTTCTGACGATCAGAAATGTCGTTTCTCTCATCCTCTCCTTATCTCTCCCCGCCGATCAACTGACCGCACTGATCAGCTCCATAGGAGTCGTCACATTGATTCTTAGTTCAGCCGTCAACATTGCAGCCGGAGTGGCCCTTTTCCTTGGAATGTTTGGCCTTGTCAAACGATTCGAAAACCAATCCAAAGCCCCCCAGTAAGACCGCTCCTCCTATAGGCGCCGATGCGGCCGTCCGCTTTGTCGAACTGTTTAGGAAAGTTGCGAAGGGAACTAAACCCCCTTCGTAGCCGATCCGTATCTGTTCTCAAGCCCACTGATGCAACAGTTTGCTTAAGGATTCCGCTTAAGACGTCAGGCCCGGACTTTGAGAAAGTGCTTCTTTCCAAAGAGTGTGATAAGGACTACAGCAAGGGCCCAGAATGCACCGCCAATGACTTGTATGATTGTGATCAGAGGCCGATCCAGATAGAGCACTCCTGCCAAAGCGAGAAGGATCGACAACACAGTTAGAACATCAGCTCGGTCCAATATCCTGAACTCGCGTATTCCGTCACGTAACGCTGCATTCGCGGTTGCCCCGAAAATGGCCAAGCCTACGAGTGTCAGTAAGAGGATCGAGAGCAGCCCATTGTAAGGAATTCTCAAGAGCAAGAGTCCCGCCTCGTCAACGCAAAGTCCTGCTCCTATTCCAAAGATCAGGGCCGCGTCCCATCTAACCCTCTGCCTCTTAGCAACAGCCAGAAGACCGGTGGCGACCAAGAACATTGCTAGACCATAGTAGAAGTGATGAAGCTGAAAGACGTCGGCTGAGCGAACGGGGCAGGAAGTACTACATCCCAAGTAAGATTGAAGGGAAACAAATTCCCAGACGCGAGCGACTAGGACCGCACTACAGTAACCTGTGGTGGCGAGGGAAAAGCCTACAGGCCCGCCGAGGCCGAAAGTGGCCAAGAGACCAACCCATATCAGATTCGGTTTGGGAGAAGTTTAGCTTATCTGAACTTCCATGCAGAAAGAGGTCGAATTTGGGTTATCTAGTTATTTCATTTGGTCGACTGGTGTCTTATCTGGGCTAGCTCTTTCTCAACCGCCACTATCCTCTTCGGACAGTTGGGACAGAACGAAGGTAGCATGGCGTAAATGTTGGCGTTTAGCTGGAGGAAGGGTTGTATCATCTGGCTTACAGCTGCTGCGCCGGGGTCTGTTGGGAAGACTTTTGATCGTTGTTCCATGTCTTTCATCTTCTCTCCTACAACGGTCAGTACGGGGCATTCGCCGAGGCCGTAGACGCACGAGTTGTCAGGCTTGGGCTCCAATGGCGATCGTGATAATATCGAAATAGCTTGATTAATACTTGTGCCCAATCGGAGCGGTCGGAGAGGTCAACATGAGAGCTTCTGGAAGAGCGGTGATAATTGATGCCAGTTCTTCAGGAGCCTCAGGAGACAAATTCCTTGGCGCTCTAATTGATCTTGGCGGGAATCCGAAGAGGCTGGAAAAAGTAGCGAGGGTCGTCGAAACAAATCTTCCGGGCGCAAGTAGCGTTCAGGTCAAGACGACCAGAGTTGACAGAGGAGAAATCCGCTCACAATTCGTCGAAGTAAGTTCTGAAGAAAAACTCTCTAGGAGGAAGGCTAGCGATCTTCAGTCATCTGCCCTGAAGTGCGGAAAGGTTCTTGGTCTGTCGGAGTGGGGAACTGCCTTCGTCAAATCCGTCTTGGCCACGCTAGCTTCTGCTGAATCTCGCGTCCATGATCACTCGACCGAGGAGGTCGAACTTCATGAGCTCGGGTCCGCTGATACCCTGGTGGACATTCTGGGAGTGGCATACCTCGCCGATGAACTCGAACTATCCAAAAGCCAGTGGTGGTGTAGCCCGATCGCAGTAGGAGAGGGAGTAACGAACTTCTCAGGCCGAACCTATCCAAATCCAGCGCCAGCCGTCGCCGAAATATTGCGAGACCACAAGTTTCCCATGAAAACCAACAAAATCCAATTTGAACTGACAACGCCTACAGGTGCCGCCATAGCAGTCAACCTGGCAAGTTCTACTAAGGGTGAAATTCCAATCATAACGCCCGACAGGATCGGATATGGCGCTGGCGCAAAGGATCTAGATCAGGTAGCCAATATTCTTCGTCTAACTGTCGGAGAACTTTTAGAAGGCAGTCACGCTCACGATGAGGTCGTTGTCTTGGAGACGAACTTGGACGATGTCTCCGGCGAAGTTATCGGTCGCGCGGTTGAGAAGCTAATGGAAGCTGGAGCCCGAGACGTGTCGATTACTCCGGTCTTCATGAAGAAGAACCGGCCGGGGCAACTAATCTCCGTCATAGCTGACAAGGCAAACAGCGAGCAGTTGGCCGAATTGCTAATGGAAGAGACCGGGACGCTTGGAGTACGAGAAATCCTAGTTTCTAGACACATCAGCAGAAGGGCTAGCAGCACGATCATGCTCGAGGTTGGAGGAAAGAAGTTCCAAGTCAGAGCAAAGACGGCGCTTTCGCCGCGCGGTCATCCTCAAGGCGGCAAAATCGAATACGAAGACCTACGACGAATGTCGACTGAAACAGGATTGAGCGTGAGAGAGCTTCAGCAAATCGTTAAGAACCGTGTCACTGGGCACGGCTAAGCCCCTTGTGATATGAAGAATTGCAAATCCGCAAGAACAAATTCGACACCAGAATGATTACTCTAACGGCATCCCTTACTGCGCTCTACGTTATTCCAAGAACCCTGTTTCTTGATCGGCTTATTGGGGTAAGCGGCGCTATCACGTTCAGCGGAGTCATAACGCCGGTTCTCGGCGTCTTTCTCGCTCCATCCTACGGAATATTTGCAGTCTTTATCGGGACGATGATCGCAGCCTTCATTCCGGGATCAGCTGGGGCCCTGAAATTCGGAGGACTCGATTTCCTAGGTGGTGCGTTGAACGTTGCCGCGATCAGTCTTCTCGTGCGCGGCAGAAGATCCGAGGCAGCCCTAATGTACGTTGCGACCTTGGGTCTCTTTGTCATCAATCCAAATACGGAGATATTTGTCGGGTCGAACTTTCCAAACCTCCCTGTTCCATTCCAGTGGCTTCGTCTTCCAAGTCCGCCGATTCCATATCTCTGGCTTCACTTAGTCGCTCTAGCCGTGCTGGTATCTCCGCTTACTCGAAACTTGGGCGATAGGTTCAGCTTCGGTTCGCGTAGAGACCTGGCGAAAGCAGTGTTGGTAGCGGCTTTCATCGGGACGATGCTCGAACACGTGACTGGAGGAATTCTCTTTGCTAGCCTCTTGGGAAGCGTCGCTTTGCGCTCCTGGCCGTTTATCTTTCTCGTTTATCCGTTCGAACGAGCGGTAATTGTCCTCGGGGCCGTTCTTGTTTGTACTCCATTGTTGCTTGCTACTAGGGTCTACGGATCGAGATTCGGCTTGCAAGAATTATTACGGCGCTCCGCGAAGACCACTCGCTCAGGAAGCTAAGACTTCCAGCTTCCGTTCTCTCCTCGACGTTCTCTTGTTGTCGTTCATCCTACGTTGTCTTGGAGACGTTCTCTTCGCATTTAGCTTCTGTGAGCGAAGTGCTTCCTGTTTGACTAGTTCAGAGAACTTGTCCGCCCCCGTTGCGATGGACGCGAGGGCTAGGCTTGTGGTCTTGGCGGCAACGGTTCCAAAGGCTGCCGCCAGTTTCAGTCCCGACGCGAATGCTGTGAGGGCGAGATCCTCTGCAGCTTTGATCGAGTCTTTTGTCGGGAAGTTCTCCTGGTTACCCTGAGAAAGGCTGTTTGATCTTGCTCGTGTCTTCGTTGCGACCTTGCGTGGCTTTCTCGGTGCCAAAAGACAGTCGCAACCCAACTTGGTTTTCGTTCTTATTTAAGATGCAGCAGTCAAGGTACCGATTTGCTAATCTAAGTCACACGTAGGGGTCTGCGAGAAGGACGAAACGATGAGACGCGAGTACCTCGCGATTGCGATATTGACGATTGGCCTCATCGGCATAGTTGGAATTGTATGGTACCAGAGTATTCCCAGGCCAAACGGGGTCTCAACCACATACTCGACTGAATACCTCTTGACCAAGAACGGCAACCATACACAGATGCAAGCCTCATACAGCAACGGGGCTGTGACCACTGAACAGTTGAACTGGCTGAATTTCGACAACAAGACCGCCGTCTACAATTACTTCCGGTGCACTCCCTCAATGCCAGGCTGCACTGTCGAAGGCTGCCCTTTCACGGTTCTCACAAATACTGTCTCAGAGTATCGAGTCAAGATTGTTTGCAAGCCAGGCGACTAGCCGCTCTTGCTACAGTCGGGATCGACAGCGGGAGACTTCCGTTCGATAGCCGCGGATGGGCAGAAACGAAACGGTACATTCGAGTCTCGTCGTGGGTAACAGATCAAAGATTAGCTCTAAAACGGAAGTTGCGGGGTTGAAACATGGCGTCGGATACTAAGAGTAGAGAGTCGTGGGAGCAAGACGAATCCGTAAGAGAAATTGCCAGGAATATCGCCCTGTCGAACCCGCTAAGATTATCAAGGGTCTTCCGGTTCAATGATTCGCAGACGGGAGCCCCGCAAATCTCGGACTTTCCTGATTCCAATCCGACTGGGGATACTCCTCTGGAGATACGGATGAAACACTTTACCGAGATCGAGAACTTCACATTCCTCGCGCACGTTCTCGGACACGAGCTTGGCGGGACAACTCCCAGACCGATTCGGACTGTAATGGATCTTCAGGTTCCCGATGAGGAGTTCCAGAACTTTGTCAATACGGCGAGAGCTGCTATGGTGACAGATGAGGAGCTAGCGGATTCAACCTTGGATGTTGGGATAAACTGGGAGCATTTCGTTGCCTCGAACGACAATCTCCTTCTTCCTGATCATCCGCTGAAGATCAGCGATGTCTTGATGCAGGAGAAGATTGACTCCCTTGACGTCATCACTGAAGCGTTTGTCCGGGAGATCAACTTCCGAAGTATCGAGAAGGCAACGGGATCCCAGCCAGGAACGAAGACTCGGAAGACCCGCGGATCAACTCAGGATTCCAGCTAGCCTAGTTAGAGCTTCTATCTGCTTGCTTATCTCGTTCGGGCGATTCTATCGGTAGACTTGGCCCGGGGACGTTTTAGACTAATCAGAAAACCCCACAGTATGAGGATAGCACCGATAATGAAAGCTGGAATGATGCTCCAGAGCGAAAAAACCAGGAGGAACCAAATTGTTACTCCCAGGTCACGCAACGGACCCGGCCAGCTGAAAAACAGGTCTCCCGAACGAAGCACGGCGAGGACTAAGCCTCCCCACCCTGTCAACGCGAAACCGATTAGAATGAGTTGAGTGGACTCGTTCAACGGATTAGTCCACCAAGTGACAGGCGCTGTCGGTAAGATGTAGTCGAGGGATCCCCTGTGGACTCTCACGTGGTTTTGATACTATTCGTGAAAATGGAGTAAAATTAAGTACCCGTACTCTCAACTCAGAGTACAACAAACGGAGTTTGATGTGGAAGAATGGCGATACCGAAACCTGCGTCAACTATGGAATCGGAAATCTTCGATCTCTTCAAGGAAAACGATCCGTCCGGAGCGTACATTAACGGTCTGAAAGACTATGTTGGGAAGATCTTCATTCCTTCGAAGAGGAATCTCGAGAGGTTTTCTCGACGTGTAGACGAGCTGCGTTTGAAGGCTGAGAACAAGTCCCAGCTGAAAGTTCTGGACGCGCTTGCCGCATGGTATGGTCTAGCGGAACCTCACATGATTCCAGAGTCCGTGTTAAACGCCTACTTCGGTTACTTGATCAAGGAGGGTATTGTTGATAGTCACATGAAGGCTCTAACTCGAAACGCGATCAGAGCCGTACAGGCAGGGACTGTGGAAGTTGCAGGTCGAAACTGGCCCACGGGTCTCCGTCTTCTCACACTGATAAGAACCGAAGGTCTACAAGAAATTATCAAAACGATCAAGAAAGAGACCCAGGATAAGCAGCTGAAGGAGAGTCTCGATGGTCTTTCTGAAGCGAACAGAAAGTTTGTTTCCATCTTCCGTGTCAAGGGTTTCAAGAACCAGGGTTTTGACGAAGTCTACAAGATCATCAAAAAGCAGGGTGCGGATCTTGGCCGCAAAGAGATCTACGCGCAAGCGCTTCAACGTCTCTGGGACTATTCGGAATCGCCTGTCGAGCTTGAGGAGAAGGGTCTCAAGTATCTAGATCGAGAATTACCGAAGTTCCAGCGGATGACTGCTAGGCTGGCGAAGAAGTACGGTGTTTCAGCGAAGGCGGAGGCGGTTTCGAAGGTCATTAAGGAAAAGAGAGCTGTCAAGGTTAACGAGATTATTCCGTATCTTGCTGATCTTCGAAGAAGAGTGGTGAGGGTTGCGAACAAGAGTATTGTCAAGGTAAATCCGCATTATGATGCGCGAGTTATGGAGACGCCGTCGTATCTGACGGCGATATTTCCGAGCGGTGGAGCATTCTTCTTCGACACTTTCACGGAAAAGCCACAGCAGGTGTTCATCTGTACGACTGATCCGCGTCGCGATCCGAGCACAGCTCCGGGCGAGTTGCTCAACCTACTTGTGCATGAGGAGTATGGGCACTGTGTTCACGCGTCAAACTCGTCTGTTGGATATGGGGCGAAGCCGACCTTGGTGGATATGCTCTGGTCGCCTCTCGGAGGCGCGATTTCGGAGGGAATCTCCTTCCAGAGAGAGGTTGAGTTCCAGGATGTGATGGAGAAGCTCAAGACGAGAAAGGGCTTGAATTCGGATGAGAAGAGTTTGGTGAACTTCTACGAGAAGCACGGCGGATTCGACGAGATTGCGGAAGAGTACCAGTTCTATACATGGATGTGGCGTATTGTGCGGTTCTTGCGCATTATCGGTGATGCTAGGATTAATTCTGGGAAGCAGAGTCTTGTGGATTTCATTGATTGGGCAAACAAGAAGACGGGCCTGTCAAAGAGTATGGTCTACCACCAGCTGTTCCCAGCGCACCAAGGAAACGGGCCAGGATACGCGTCCACATACGCGATCGTTGGTGAGAGTATCCGGGAGATTCAGAATAGGGCTGTTCGGAATGGTAAGAAGCTCTTGGATTTCAACACGTACGCGTGCAGTATGGGCTTCCCGGCACGGACAATATTCGAAGACCGACTCAGGACTTTCTCTGCAAAATAGTCGATCCGTCAAGGGTAGTGGCCTCAGCGCCCCTTTCTAGGAACCTTGCTCACGGGCAATTGAGCGCGTTGCTCTTTGATGCCGGACCTTGCCCTTTCCAGCAGCTCCCTTGTTTCATTGTCTAGCTCGGCCAGCTCGTCGCTGGTCATCAGCCTAAACTCGTACGGGAGCTCTACTAGAACAAGCGGGGAGGTACAGCCAATGCAAATTGCGGTGTCTCCGACACGAAGGCCTTCTTGGAGGCCGACCGTAGCGTGCAGCTCAAACTGCTTGCCGCACGATGGACAATGACCCATAATCGCACTCCTCTATGTGCTTGGAACGCTCGACTGTAAGTGGTGAAGCCTTACTACTTTTGAGTTTCGGAAATCCGCGTTCTCAGTCTCCCCGACAAACCGGGACCACGAAGGAAGAAGGGCTAGGGGGGCCGGCTGAACGTGGAATTCTCATCGTTTTCACGAAGGGCGCAGCGCGGAAAAGACGGACCCCTAGGGGGGTCACATCTTAGTTAGCAGAAAAAAATAGCTACATGAAAGGAATAATTGCGCCAAAGAAAAGTTAGGGAAAAGAACGCTATTTTGGTCCGAGGAAGCCGACGCATTTCAAGCCGTCGATCTTCAGGTTGAGACTGGATGGGGCGGTAAAGGAGCCGTATCGTTTTGATAGGTTGACCGCCTCAATGGAGGAGTGAACAGGATTGAACTTTCCTAGAATCTCAGTCCTAGATTCGAGAGTCTATCGGCGTTCATTATTTGCACGTGGGTGATATTCGGGGTGCGGGCGGCAGCGCCCATATTAAGTCTCTATCTTCCGTGCTTTGCGTGCTAGAGCCTTGATCAGGGCTGGTAATGCGTGGGTGACTTGGAATTGAAGATGAAAGGTCTCCCTCTTAATCTGAATTCGTATGAGGCTCCTGAAGTATTGACGAACAAACATTTTCAGGAATACAAAATGCCTGAATTCGAAAGAATCTACCTCCCGGAAAGCATGGAACCTTTTACAAATCTCAATCTCATTGGGACGAAAGAATTTCTCGTAGACGACAACAGAGGAGCAGTCTCTACCTCACCCATCTCGACAATGGACGGGACCGACTTCTACCTCTCCGTAAAGGGTGTAGGATCGACAACTAATCCATTTTCTCAGCAACTATTCGCCAAAACTGAAATCTCGAACATGTTGAAGGATTCCGCGATAAGAGAGCGAATTGTGAGCGCGGAGGAAAGGGTTCCCCGATACATTACTGGGGAATTATGGCTTAGAGGATCTCCTTATGGCGGTCAGGGCCTCCAGCACGCGACTACAGCGATGAAGGTATCGGAGATGGCCGATCTTACATCGATTCATGGATTCCGAATCGCGCCGCTTGTGAAGATAGCATTCCTGCCTGAAAATCTAGAAAATGAGGTCAAGAAACTGTACTGGTATCGGAGGTTCAGGGGTAGGATTGTACAGGAAACAAGACTGGTCCCCTCAAACGTTAGGATCTACTTCCACTCAGGCAGCACCATTGGCGGCAACATAGGTGCAATCTTCGACCTCTTCCGGATAGACACCGACGACAAAGCGCTAAGATTTCTGTCGAACTTTGTCAAGAGCGGTATCGCATATCTGACCTTGTTCGTTAGAACGATAACAGAGAACAAGGATGAAAGGTACAGTGGGTTCGATTTCTATGACGTCTGGCTGGACAAGGATGCCGTTCTAGCTCCAGACGGTACAATCTATTTTGTCGATCTTGAGGGCTTGGAATGGGTAACCGTTCCGAAAGGTCGTATCCGAGAAAAAATACATGATCAGATATACCGATCTCTTTACGAGTTCATGTACGCCTATGAACAGATAGAGCGTGAACGGTCGAAACGGTTCGGGAATACTCCAGACAGGAAAATACAGTTCGAATATCTTCTTAAACAGGCACTCGTGGACGACGAAGCCGTCACAGTCGCACGTAAGCGAGACAGTCTTGAATTGGTCGTGGGGAATATTCTAGACGACAAGAGTATTATTGAAAACTTTCCCATTATTGACTGGTGATGACCGATAAAGTGTAATGATACTCGGACATTTTTCAGCCAGATATCAAGCAAGTCAGCTCCGATGCAGATTTCACCAGGAGATTTGAACTGGCTCTCTAGCAATGGATACGTTACAGCGATCCCGAAAAGTGACTATGATCAGGCCCAAGCTGAGGTTTCCACTCTGTCACAGATGGATCAAAACTTAGCGAATGAGATGATGGCTGATAGAGCTGCCCGTGATGCGTTGCGCCAGGACACGAAGAAGACGCATTCGATAATGTTTCATTTCAAGGGTGGCGAGGAAAAGGATGCCGAACGTCAGAAGGTTCAGCAAGACTGGCAAGAAGTACTCAAGGACGAAACTGAAATCACCGCGACAGGTTCTAGAATAAAGGAACTGATCCTGAAAAAATCAACCATGGACCGAATGGTACCATATGATGGTCAATACGTGTCACTAACAGGCCCCGGCGTAATCGCGCTAAGTGATCTGAATATTCGAAATTATCGCGTTATGGACGATCAGTTCCCAGACTTCATCGCTGAGATGAAAGCTACTGCGGGTCAATTACAGTCGATAGCGAACCAGGCAAACTCATACGAGTACGGTCTCAAGCAAAATATCTTCCAGAAGGTTCCAATGGCTGACTTCACACAGGTATGGAATGTAGCCATTGGATTAGCAAAACTCCAGGGAGACCCCAATCAGATCAGTCAACGATTCCTGCTAGCACTCGATGTTGTTCGTCATTTCAAGAGTACCAGTGACAACAAGATTATGGTAGCAGAGATCATGACATCGCTCAGACCTATGGACAACCCATCCTTCTCGACGGACAATAATTCTGATCTACAGAACCTGTCGCAGTCGTTGAAGACATTGGATGATCAGCTGAGACATCACGCTCATGTTCCGAAACAATTGTCCGCCGGGGTTGCGGCCACGATAATGTACGGGAGAAAGTTTGATGGGACCTTTCCAACTGACAGGTTTGTGCAGTTCTCGAAAATGACCAAGTCATTCGAGTCGGCTGCGATATTGTCCGTGATGAATGTCCGAACCGACCAGTTAGCCGCTCAGTTTCAATCTTATCGGAATATGTTCACCCTGTGGGGTTTTAGACAATCTGAAGACACAGAACTTGCAAGCGCTTACTTGGCGTTGTCCGGCCTGGGCCCGGACGAAGTTCGGACTAAGCTGTCGATTATTGTTGAAGGAATGAGAAGTTATCTACAATATCCCTTGGTCGCGGCTGCAATACTGACATCGATACCAACACTGGAAGCCAATGAACTTCTTGACTTGACGGAAAGAGCCTATTCATTACTGGCACTCAAAGCACCAGGTCTAGACCGGTCTGAACTACTATCCCTCTCAATACGTATGATTCACGGTGTCAAAAACGAATTGGTGAAGCAATTGAATCCAACCGCCAGACTAGCAAACACTCCAATACAGTTTACAAACGCACCAATCGCCCCATTTTTCCTATGGTATGCACCCCTTATCATCGTACACGGATCATACTATAGCACATTCAGCGGGATTGGCGGTGTGCATCCGGCGCATGTGCATGGATATGGTGGCGGTGGCTTCGGAGGCTAAGAAATGAAATCTAAATTATTCGCACTGCTGATCATCATAACTTCACTATCCCTAGTCCTCACCGCAATTCCTGTCCACGCGAACTATGCTCCGAAACAGGGAGACTATTTCACGTATCGTGAGACTATTGATGTTAACAACGGTCAAGGACCGATCTATACCGGCTACACCGATCACCAGGATGTTGATGGCACAGAAAAAATGAATACTGTTTATTCAAACGGAACAGTGGCATCTCATTACAACTACGCATGGACTTTCCACGATAACCAGGGCACACCAACGAAAACTGGAAGTTCAGCCGGGAATTTCACCTGGTCATCTTCGAGTTTCTACTATGTGAAGGGGAATGATAGTCAGATCGGATATGTGAGTCCCCTCCACGTCTGGTACTACATGGACAGCAGTCAGTCTCTAGGCGCGACTTTCTATTTGTTGAATACCCAGATGAGTATCCTCAACAAGAATTACAGTTACCAACTGCCTTCACAAAACAGGTATGTACAATCAATCCAGGCTCAGGGCAAAAACAGCTACTTCCGAAATGACTCTTATGGAAAATTCACCGCCAGCTATACGTGGACTACATATTTTGATCCAGTCACTGGATACGTTATCGGATACAGTTGGGTAGAACAGGACAGTGATTCTTCCGGGAACAGTTTCACCTACGCTGAAAACCTGTACGTTACAACAACCAGTTATTCATTGGCCACTGGTACAGCGCCACCTCCCGACCTAACGTCGTTATTGTATCTCATTGTTGGAGTAGTAGTGGTCGCTCTCATAATCATCATTCTAGTTGTAGCTGCAATATACATCAGGAGAAGGAGTCGGATGCCAGAACACTCGTATGATTATTCTCGTGTCCCTGCACCGTACACTCCACCTGCACCGCAGTCTATCGATCTAGAACCAAAACAGCAGCCAGCTCAACAAGTTGTGATTCGAGAAGTGGCAAAGGTCAAGTGCAAATATTGTGGGGCACTGGTTGACTCTACTGCGCTGGTTTGTCCCGTGTGTGGTGGCCCGACAACCTGACGCGGCAAATCGAGTCTACGTCGAATCAGAAATTATTCTGGGGCCTTGCCATCGTGTTCGTGGCGTTCGGTGGCTGGGTCCTGAAGTACTGGTAGACTTGCCCGGACGGTTTCATGCCTCCTTTCACAGAGGTCTTTGACGATTGAAGATTGTTCGCAGAAATCTCGCTGAACGCCGACCGAGCCCCTTTGGACTTCAACCACAAGAGCCGCGCGAACAGAATATCCAAGCCAACGCCCATATTTCTGAATCGGGGCTTCACGAACAGAGAATGCAATCTTCCAATCCCATTTACAAACGACAGCCATCCTACTCCGGCAATCTCATCTCCAAGCCGGACAGTAACGCACTGGTCCTTGTTGTTTAGCGCAACCTCGACCCATTTCGGGTTGATCTTGGGATCAGTTGAGAACATGAACTGTCTTATCTCATCGATCTTGTCTTTGTCAGCGACCGTGACTACGTGACTGAACGTGTGATCTAGCGAGCTGTTTTTCAGATCTATCGTGTAGATGTCGAAGGTTTCTTTCGGACGCTCAGTTGGTAGTTCAGCGTAGATCGATTTGAGCGATCTCAGCTTGTAGAAGTAATCGAATACCTCTCTTGAGCGTGTGAAAACGGATCCATCCTTTTCGTAACCATCGTACAGGAAGATGCCTGAAAGGTCACCGGCGGACGTTCTGGAGACATGGACCTCTCCCGCAATCTCAATAGTCTCCTTTACCCAGTATTCAAGATAAGGATCAAAGAATGAGAGGCTACTTGCGGAACGGAGTCCGATGTCAGACACCTTCCGTACTTTCGAAACCTTGATCTCGCTCGATGCTTTCATACTTGGATTTAGGAAATAGAGAGTTCGCTTGACAATAAGTGTTCGGAGTTCCCGCCCGATTCTTGTACTATCGCGATCCGACTCAGTCCTTAGAAAGACAACCTGACCACTCGGAGTAAGGTACTGAAGTCTTAGGTGGTCATATCCATGGCAGAATCGGAAGATACAGACATTATTCCTGCACCGAGCAGTATCGTTCGCGCACCATCGGAGATCACTACTGTAAATTCGTCTCTTGCCAAGTCTGTTGTCCCGAGTGCGGATCTGCTGGCGAAGGTTACCTACTGGAAGCTCGACCTGGACACTATTCTAGATGGTCTGATTCCTGATCCTCTTCCGGACTCGATCGGCAAGGATAATGCTATTCATCATTTGAACATCATAATTTTCGGGAAACCGAATACTGGAAAGACTACTCTGGCTGAGTCGATTGCTCAGGCTCTAGCGAAGAGGTACGGTCAAGGGAACGTGAAGGCTTTACGATCAACAAGAGATCTTCCAGCGCTCTTCCAGAATCTTGACAAGTTGTTCAAGCGGTTCCGAAAGCCGCCGAAGGCGATTCTGTTGTTTGCTGATGATATGACGAAGGCGGTGAAGAAGCTTTCGGGGACTGTTGCGGTGAAGGATACGAGTGGGCATTCGGAGAAGATGAGGAAGGTCGATTATTGGTTGGATAAGTGGTATGATATCAGAGGCGAACTCTACAAGCGTGGGATGCGCCAGGGACTTGTGATTATGGTCGCGGCTCTCCACCGGTTCTATGGTGGGGATATTGATTTGCGGGCTGATGCGGACCTGGTTCTTGTCAGAAGTACGGGAACGCCAGGCACGTTTGACGCGAATAAGGTCGAGAAGATGCTTGGCCCGGTTGTCTACTATGCTATGCGGCAGCACGAGGTGGATGCTCTAAGAGACCGGAAGGAGCTTGCGTGGACCGCGTACGTGGCGAAGACGGGCTCAGGGGTCTTCCGTGTCCCACGACCAGCGATCACAAGTAAACGATTCTTGCAGAACGTGGGGTCCAGTGAAGCGTCTGAGGAAACCGTTACCGAGATAGTTGAGCCTAGCAGGAAATCAGCGGCTGAGCCTGCGAAAAAGGCGAGCGTGGAAGACGTCCTCCGGTCTAAGCCTCATCGGGGCAAATGGGGTCGGCGGTTCGTTGTGGCCACGGGCGTCTTGGCGGTACTTTACTTGGCCTGGAACTATCTCTGGCCTCTTCTCCCGAAGTAGAAGCGGACGAACCGCTCTTGCGGGGCGAGGGTTGATCGCTAAGACCCCCCTTTTCCTGGAAACGGTTTCCTGTCCGGCAGTGATAATGGGCGAAATAGGCGATTCCGGGCACAATCCAGGCTGAGATGGCATCGGAAGTATCCCGGACGAACCCGAACGAATTTGCCGACATTGACCCGAGGCTTCCCAGAATCCTAATCAGGGCTGATAATGGGTGATTTTTCGGGTCCTCTACCAATATAGCCTGGTTTTGCACATTCTATTGTCCATGGATGAGGAGATCAGTATCGCTAGGCTAAGGGCGGAGCCGGTTGCCCGGCGCGCAGGACTAATGGTCCGTGTCCAATCCGTAATCATCCTCCTCCTGACCCTCTGGATGGCTGAACAGTACAACACCAACCAGTACTTCCAAGACTGGGCGACTAGGTACCTGGGAATGCTCGGTTTCATGTTAGGCGGGAGCCTCGTGGCGTTGTATGCGGGAGTATTGATCGCGGTCTGTCTCCGCCGGCCTATGCCACCCGTGAACCGTCGGCAGGCGACGGAACAGGGGCTCATTGTGGCAGACATGCTGACCGAATGATAGGGGTCTTCGAACTCACGATTTCATGATGGACATGTAAGGCCGGGAGCAACCGAAAGTTGACAACCAAATGGGCAACCAACAAGGCGACAGAGCCAATTCTAGAAATGCTAAATAGCGGGCTGGGGCCGCGGCAACTTTCGATTATTCGTTGTCGTCACAGAAAACAGAGAATATCAAAATAACTGTCCGGCCTGCTAGCACTCTGTATCAGGCCTCTGGTAGGATTCAGGAGGGTACGTTTCGTGGTCGGTGGCATTTTTCCTTCGACACCTACAATAGTCCGCAGTACAACGGTTTTGGAAACCTCCGTGTTCTAAACGATGATACGTTGAGTCCTGGTGCTGTTTGGCCTCTTCATCCTCATACTCAGAACGAGGTCGTGACATATGTCGTTGAGGGAGAGTTCCGTCATGAAGACGAGCGTGGCAAGGGCGGCGTTCTCCACAACGGAGGAGTACAACACACTACCGTCGGCCGCGGAATGTATCACTCAGAGATCAATAATCGAAGAGACATTCCCATGCGTTTCATCCAGATATGGTATTATCCCGAAATGCTCAACATGACACCTTCCGTGGAACAACAAGAGGTAGATCGATCAGAAAGAACCAACCAATGGTTACCGTTAGTAGCCTATAAGAATCCCGAGACTCTACCGCTCCGAGCTGACGGAGCAGTTCTTTCTTCCTTTCTCCAGCCCGGACACAAAATCAACTGCCAGGTAAGAGAAGATTATGGGTTATACCTCTACGTTCTGGAAGGTGGACCCGTCAGCGTCAACGACCGGCTTCTGCCAGAATTCAACGCCACACAAATAACCGGAGAGGGAATCGTCGCGACCACAGCAGAGAAAGAAGCGGAGCTATTGTTACTAGAGGTCAACTTGACGAAAGGATGGCCTACGCACTAAGCTATTGATCTAGGTCCACGAGATCGAGCCTGGGAACGATTTTGGCGTAACCTGGGTATTTGCCATAAATATGGTGCCTTCCTGAATACTACCTAGTATCAAATGTGTGAGTAGGATTGGCTCGCGGGCGTGGGGTTTCTCTCTTGATGGTCGGAATACTTCTGGGTGAGTTTGGCTACCTCATCATCAATACCGATACCTCTCCCCTCCGGCTGGATGTCAGCTAGGCGGTAAGTACGTCGGGTCTTCCAGGTGCGGCGTCTCACTCCCAATCGTGTACGGCATTTTATTGGTGTTCCTGGGGTTGGTAACGATCGTGGCAACTGTTGCACTGGCTCGAAAGGGCAAACGAACAGCCTTCGGCTAACGAATGTCTCGTGTTCAGCTTGAACGCGATAGTGGTTTTGAGGTCAACCTGAACAAGTGCCGGCCGACACGCTAAGATGTCGACGCCTAGTCCTCTACGCTACCGTTCCGGTTCTTGACTGGGACGTCCCACCACAGAATCGATTAGGCCTCGAATGTACTGGGGACCTTTCGTTCCTACTGTTTTATCAGTTTGGTCAAGAAGTCTCTTGATCACGTCGCGATAGGGTTCGCGTCTGTGCACCTTCAACCTGTCCAGTCTAATCTTGTCCGCAACCGCGATCATAATGGTGGTCTCGTCCGACTTGTCTCGAACACTATCGCCCTTCTGCAATGCTGGTCCTCCTTACTAGTTGCGAGTTGCTATAGACACTTATAAGTCGTTATAACGACAGCGATTGTTTATCTATTAATCCACGACCAGATCCAAAACAGATCAAATCTTGGTTGTCGACATTGTACTGAAACGCGAACCTGCCCACAACGTCGTATCAAAAACGTACACTGGGCCCTACACTGGAGATAACATGCTTCGTCCAGAGTTCGACTATCTTTCGAAATGGCTGGACAGCAAGGATGCCAGAACTGGTAAGTGGTTCAGAATTGAACTAGACAAGTACGAGGTAGGCGCACCGTCGAACGTTCAACGTCAATGGTGGGCTTGCATTGAACTCAAACAGAAGCCTCGCAGCAAAACTCCATCCGACATCGAAGTCAAAACCCTCCCATCGTTGCATGTCGCAAGCGTAACATTTGATCCCAAGCAATTTTCAGATCGGCTAGTCTATCACGGCCTAGAGTGTTGGCTGGACTGGAGGACAAAGTTCGGCGAATACGAAGAAGCCGGACCTACTAGGGAGATTTACACAGGAAATCCTTGGACAGACAAGAAAGCTCAGAAACATATCGAACTCCAAGTTCCAATCAGAAAACTCTCCCCGACATCAAAAAGGAGGAAGTAGAAAATGATCGTCCACATCATGAGACACGCGCCCATCGAATTTGGCAAGGATTTGCCCAAAGTAGCAGATCGGCATATTACTCCCGAAGGCAGGAAATGGGCTCGCAATGTTGTCCGTATTGCTAAGAACGAATTGGGTCTGAATCCGGACTGGATTATTTCCAGTCCATTATTGAGGGCGAAAGAGACGGCTGAGATTGCCGCAGAGGAATTCAACAAGCCGTCAAAACTTGTCTACGACGATTGTCTGCTGGGAGAACGCGAAGTCAACGAAACATATGAGCGCTTGCGTAAATTGGACAAGACTGACAGCGTACTGCTCGTATCACATCAGCCGCTGTTACGAAACCTGATCGCTGACCTGTTAGGCGCCAAATCCAAAGTGGGCCTTTACAGCGGTGCAATTGCATGCGTACAATGCGACACGTATCCAAAACAAGGCAAAGGCATCTTGTTATGGCTGCTACCACCTAGCAACAACTTCAACGGCAAGAAATGGATCACGTAAAAAAATGTCCCAGACCACGCTTCTAACAACAAGAAACCATCCTGACAGTATGGACTACTCAGAATTTCTGCCGCTTCTAGGCAATCGTGCGCGTCCCGAACCCAGATGGATTGAAGCTTTGACTGGCGTGGGTTCGGACGAGGTAGCACATGTTCTCGATGAAATGCGTGACAATCTCGCAAGAGAACGGACGATCCGTGATACCATGATCGAGACCGGGCGAACCTACTATGCACAGTTCCCGGCCCCTCTCGAATTATACGGGATCACAAGGATCCTGAACCCTGACCATATTGTAGAAAGCGGCGTCTCCTCCGGCATATCATCCGCCCATTTTCTCCTGGCCCTAAAGAGAAACAGGAAAGGAACCTTACACTCGATCGATTATCCAACATACAGTTCGAAACCGAAACGATCGAAAGCCGATATTTCATGGACCATTCCATATGGAAGAGACTCCGGATGGGCTGTACCAATAGATCTTAGGAAACGATGGGATTTGCGCAAGGGACGAAGCGAAGAGTTGCTCGAAGATCTGCTCGGCAAGATCAAGACTGTTGATATTTTCTGTCACGACAGTCCGTGGACATCGAAACACTTGGAATATGAATTGAAAACTGTCCAGCCACACTTGCGATCCGGCTCCATAGTTATCGCAGACAACAGCTCATACAACCCAAATGCCGTCGAGAAACTAGCAGCGGCATTTTCCGCTAGGGTCTTTCATCGACGGGGTTCGGATCTTATCGGCATCCGGGTCCCATAATCGGAAAATACTCGCGGTAGATCGACAGAAATAGTGGCTCTTTACAGGCGCGTCGCAATATCGACAGGCTGTACTATTCTTGCACGGTTAAGGCTTGGAATCTTATTGTGGCCGCATTCCTTCTTGAAACCATTTGACGAGTGAAACTTGGTTCGTGTTCTCATATTTTTCGACAGTAACAACGCCTCGCTCGGATAATGCTGCGACTACTCTGTGCGTCTTCAAACGTGATAAGCCTGTTTCTTTCGTGATGTACTTCTGCAGGTAAGTGCCGCCGTGGGCGTCCAACACTTTTACAACGCTAATCTCCTCTGGCTTGAGAGTTCTCAACACTATCGACGCGTTCTCCTTTCCATTGTTGCTTGATGCGTAATAGTTCTTCATCTCGGGTAGCACTAGGAAGTAGATGACCCCGACCATGCTTGCAAGAACTGTGCTGAGAAACAAAAGGGAGGAGAATAGTACTAAGAATGGAAAAGTGGCTGGGAAGCCGTTCGAGAGAAGCTGGCCGAGCACCACCAAGGGCGGCTCGGTAGGAGCGAGGAATAGGGCGAGGACGTAAATGGAGACTGCAAGTCCTCCGGTCGCGGATACGAGCATTATCAGGAGGATCTTTAGCTTCTCCAATTCGACGCCTCACCCTTCCTATTGCTGTTCCTCTTATCCCGTTTGCACACTGCGTTCTGGATTCAACCGACTCTAGTGCTCTGGTTGTGGCAGCGGTGGTGGTTTCCATCTCAGGATCATTATTGCGCCGACAATTCCGAGAACGGCCCCAACGATGAATCCCCCGAAGCCGAAGAAGCTCAGGATGGAAAAGACCAGTATGAAGATGCCCCATGTCTGTCGTTGAGACGGCATGAAACGCAGCATTATGGCCGATAAGAGGACGATAATGCCACAGACCAGACCGAAGGCTGAGAGTGCGCCGACAAATCCAGACGCTATGTTGCCTGGGCTGCCAGTATAGCCTCGTGGCGGTGTGAAATTCGTATAGTTGAGATGTGGCAGGATCACTATGGAGACGGTCAAGAGAATTATGTCCACCAGCACTATCAAAGCGCCACCTATCAGAGCCAGTATTGAGGGAACGTTCGGATATTCGAGAGCGGTTTTTTGAGTCATTTCTATTTTCTACCTCCAGCAGTACATTGTCGGTCACAGGGGAAATACGTTCCATGAAACGATATTGATACAGCCATCCAGAGTGCCGAAACGATTCTGATACAACCAAAACAAGGGCGCACCAGCATCATGAGCCTCTAGAAGAGGCCAAAGGCGGCTTCAACGACCCTCAGATCCGAGAGTGTTATCCGTCATACCTCGGAATTTCTAGTTACGGCAAGGGCTTGCTAGTCGGGGGAGTTTCACGATTCCTGGCCTTGTTCTTGGAGCTTTCTCAGGAAGAAAGTCCAGCCTTCTACGTGTTCATCCCTTGTCTTTTTCGCTTCCGAGTTCTTCGAATAGCCTTCGTGATGAAGGGTGAGTCTTGTCCCCCCGTTCGGCATTGAGTGGAAGAGTAGTGTGACCCTGGTTACGTCAACGGATTCATGGTCCCACTTCCACGTGAAGCCAAGCGCCTTCCCCCTGTCGAACATGGTGAACTTGCCCCGAAGATGCCAATCTTGTTGGGGCCAGGAGAAATGATAGGCCCCGCCTACCTTGGGCTGCAACTCCGCCGCGGGAGGCCACCATTTCTTGAGCAGATCAGTACTTGTCCAATAGTCGAAGAGCAGGGCCGGGCTCAGATAGGGAAAATCTGCCAAGATGGTAATTCTGTCTGTGGCCGTTTCGACCAGTTCCAACTTGGGCCTGCTCGTTGCCATGTTGAGAAATCGCCTTACCCGTATGCTTGAGAACTGGTTTTCATTTTGAGGATTTCTTAGCAGGGCTCGATATTGCTAGGCGGTAGCCATCAGGGTCTGTGAAGCGTGCCTCTCGTTCCCCCCAGGAATCCTTGGGTTTCTCGCTGAACCTTATCCCTCGTCTCCTGAGCATCCGGTACCAATATTCAACGTTATCGACTTCAAACTCAAGCCCGGCTGTTTGGTCCCTAGTCCGCGCCCGACGAGCGCCCCGCCGAGACGGGTACAGGCCTATCTGAAGCTTGTTCGGAGTAATAACGGCAAGGTATTGGGGAGAAAAGTCATACAGTACGCTAAACCCCAGCTTCTTTGTGTAGAATTCCCTAGATCGTTCTATATCCTTCACTTGCAACAGCACCTGGTGCAAGCGTAACCCAGCCTTCCCAGGATGCATGACCGATCATCTACCCCAGAAGTATTATGATTTGCTCGCTTCGAACATACCGATGTTGAAGAGGCAAGGGTGTGGGGGTAGGCTCTGAACATCTTTTACTGCGAGGAAATGGATCCCCGTGGAGGAAGCGTTAAGAATATCTGGACTGTCGCGTTGCGACTCGTGGCCGCTCAATGGCTGATCGTTCCTTAGGGCGTGTCGCCTATCTTCTTATTTTGTTGGGGGATTTATCATGATAGTGCTCTGCCTGGGAAGCGTTATCGGAACATCGATCGCCAATTTCTCGTTGTTAACCGCTTTCGGTCTGCAAAATGGGGTCATCCAGATCATCCTCGGCGCGGTCGCACTCGTCGGCGCAAAGAAAGCCGGCCAGATCGAATGGGCTATCGTACTGATCGTAATCGGCTTGATCGGAGGAGGGGCGGGAGGAATACTTGTGCTGCTGGGTGGAATAATCAGTCTCGTCATAAAATATGCGTAAGATGACCGTCCTCATCATCAGAGGAAAAACCATATCCGTCGGCAAGCCAAGGTCAAACGAGGTCACACGATTTTTTCGGGCATGGATCTGCCTAATCTTCCCATAGTTGCTAGTCCATTAGCTGAGCCCAGTTCTGAGCTGAAAGTTTCGGCCAAAGGGGCCAAGCGAGGCCTCTATAGCGTTATTCTGCGGGTCTTCCTTTCGGACCTGCGTTCAAGCTTGGGAAGTCTTACTTCGAGAATGCCTTCAGCCATCTTTGCTGATACTTTTTCTGTATCCACGCTTTCGGCGAAGCCTATGTTTCGGCGGAATGTTGAGAAGGCTCTTTCCCTATGAAGGTAGGTTTTTCCTTCTTCCTCAGTTTCCACGTTGGATTCAGCAGCCAACGACAACTCGTTTGTCCCAACTTGAATGTTCAGGGTTTCCTTCTTCAACCCTGGGAGCTCTGCTTTCACGACATATTCGTTGTCGGAGTCGATAACATCAACGTAAGGTATTCGCGTCGGGAGTTCATATTCGACTGGCCATTCGAATCCCCGGAAGGGGTCCCAGGGGATTAGGGTCATTGTGTCTAACATCTTGTCGACTGAATGAGTAAAACTCGATGGAGCTTCTTTGGCGGCAAGCGCAGGCTTATTCGCCTTCGTAACCGCTTTTGATACTCCTTTCTTTTTGGACATGAGAGCCATGGTCATTGGGAAGACACCCTAATTGCCGGCTCCCGGCAGGTGCTCAGCGGTCCGGGGAATCGGTTTCAGAGTCATCTTGAGCTGATGGGCCTCTCTTTGAAAAGTGGGGATTCGATCGTGAAGTAGTCCGGGGGTAGCCGTCGACCAGACGTAGGTGGGGAATTTCATATTGGTTAGCATTGTTGTCATTCCTATTTTTGTTACTACACTGTAATAGCTGTTACTTGCTTATAAGGACTGTCATTCTCGACCAAGCCAAACGCTGCATCAGGAGAGTGAGAGCTTGAACCAGGTTTTGTCAGTCCACAAGAGCGAGGTCAGCGTCCCGGAACCAGCACGCAAATCCTGACCGGGAACCCTCCACTGACCAACCACACTCTATCGTAATTTTTCTCTTTCCCGTAACTACTTTTTCTGCTAAGTAAAATGCGACCCCCCTAGGGGCCGGTTTTTCGCGCACCTCGCCCTTCGTGAAACGCTGACGAAACACGTTTAGCCGTCCGAGCTGGGTCCCTTCTTCCTTCGTGGCCCCACCCAGGCTC